>JAJYQO010000008.1 GCA_021794575.1 Pseudomonadota bacterium
CTCGAAAAACAGAAAGAAGGCAAGAAACGCATGAAGCAGGTGGGCCGCGTGGAGATTCCCCAGGAAGCCTTCCTCGCGGTGCTGAAAGTCGACAGCAAGTAAGCTCTCAACAAGCCCCGGAAGAACGTGCAATGGAATATTTTTCGCTGATCCTGCTGCTGCTGACCGTACTCAGTGGCCTGGTGTGGCTGTTCGATATCGCCTTTCTGCGCAAGCGGCGGCGCGCGGCAGCGGGCGTGCCGGCGGCGCCGGATCCATGGCCGGTGGATTACTCGCGCTCGCTGTTTCCGGTGCTGTTCGCGGTGCTGATCTTCCGTTCGTTCATCGCCGAGCCCTTCCGTATCCCTTCCGGTTCGATGATGCCCACCCTGAAGGTGGGCGATTTCATCCTGGTCGACAAGTTTGCCTACGGCCTGCGCCTGCCGGTGTTCCACACCAAGATTCTCTCCACCGGCGAGCCCCAGCGCGGCGATGTGATCGTGTTCCGTTACCCGCTGAATCCAGGCGAGAACTACATCAAGCGCGTGGTCGGCCTGCCCGGCGATACCGTGCGCATCGACGGCGAGCAGGTGTATATCAACGGCAAACGGGTGCCGGTCACGCCGGTGGGGCCCTACCAGGGCGGATACGGGCGCGAGAGCCGGCTGCTCGAAGCCAACGGCGCGATGGTCTACCGTGAGCAGTTGGGGCCCCGGCCGAACGACATAGCGGTGATGCCGCAGATCAACATGGCGGGCACCCTGCAGACGCCGGACTGCCACTTCCGGGACACCCATCACGGCGCCTGCGTGGTGCCGCCCCACAGCTATTTCGTGATGGGCGACAATCGCGACAACAGCGAGGACAGCCGGTTCTGGGGATTCGTGCCGCAGCGCAACCTGGTGGGCAAGGCCTTCGTGATCTGGTTCAGCTGGCGCGGACCGCACGGCATCGATTTCCACCGCATCGGCACCGTGATCCATTGAGCGCGCAGCCGCGCGCGGGAGGGGTTATGAAGACACAGCAGCGGGGCATCACTCTGATCGGATTCATGTTCGTCCTGATCATCGTCGGCTTTTTCGCGTACATGGCGATGAAACTGGTACCGGCCTATGCCGAGTACATGGGCGTGGTCAAAACGGTCAAGGAGACGGCGGCCGTACCCGGCGAGTACAACAAGCCGCTGGCGCAGATCCGTGACGACATGTCGTTCAAGGGAAGTTTCCAGTACGTCGACAACAGCACCATGAAAGATGCCAAGCTGCGCATCGACACCGGCAACGGGCCGCCCAAGCTGACCATGAGCTACGACAAGGTCATCCCGTTCCTCTACAACGTCAGCTTCCTGCTGCACTTCGAGACGTCGGCGCCGATGAATACGCAGGGAGCCGGCTGAGCGCGTGCCTCTTCCGCATCGCTTTCGTGACGCCGCGCTGGCGCAGCTGGCGCTTACCCACCGCAGCGCCGGCCGGCCGCACAACGAGCGCCTGGAATTCCTGGGCGATGCGTTGCTCAATGCGTTCGTCGCCGAATTGCTGTTCGAGCACTTTCCGCGCGCCGACGAAGGCGAACTTACGCGACTGCGCGCCGCGCTGGTCAACGGTCAGGCGCTGGCGCAACTGGCGCGCGAGTTGGAACTGGGCGAACAGCTGCGGCTGGGGCCGGGCGAGATGAAAAGCGGCGGCCAGCGCCGCGACTCGATCCTGGCCGATGCATTCGAGGCGCTGCTGGCCGCGATCTATCTGGATGCGGGACTGCAAGCCTGCCGCGACGCCATCCGCGCGCTGATGCAGCCACGCCTGGCGCAACTGCAGCGCAACGCCAAGGACGCCAAGACGCGTCTGCAGGAATGGCTGCAGCGGCGCGGTCTCGCGCTGCCTCAGTACGAGCTGGTGGACAGCGTCGGCAGTGAGCACGCCCCGCATTTCCGGGTGACCTGCGTGTTGAGCCAGCCGGAGCCGCAGCGCCATGAAGGCGAGGGCGACAGTCGGCGCGGTGCCGAACAGGACGCAGCCGCGCGCGCACTGGCCGCGTTGTCGGGAGTCGAAGCATGAGCGCGGATCGGCCACGCAGCGGCCGCGTGGCGCTGGTCGGGCGCCCCAACGTCGGCAAGTCCACGCTGCTGAACGCGCTGGTCGGCACGCATCTCAGCATCGTCAGTCCCAAGCCGCAGACCACGCGGCATCGCATTCTGGGCGTGTGCACGCTGGATGCCGGGCAGATCGCTTTCGTGGATACGCCGGGCCTGCATCGCAGCGCCCGGCTTGCACTCAACCGCAGCCTCAACCGTGCCGTGCACGCGGCACTGCTGGAGGTAGACCTGGCCGCGCATGTGATCGAAGCCGGACGCTGGACCGACGAGGACCGCGCGGTGTACACGGCGCTCGACAGCGAGCGCGTGACGCGCGTGCTGGTGGTCAACAAGATCGACCGCATGCGCGACAAGTCGCGGCTGCTGCCGTTCATCGCGCAACTGAGCGAGCAGCACAGCTACGACGCGGCACTGTACGTCTCGGCGCAGCGTGGGGAGGGGCTGCAGATCCTGCGCAGCGAACTGCTACGGCGACTGCCCGAGGGCGAGCCGTTGTTCGCCGAGGACGAGTTGACCGACCGCAGTCAGCGCTTCCTGGCCGCGGAGATGGTGCGCGAGCAGCTCATGCTGCGTCTCGGTGAGGAACTGCCCTACGCGACCACTGTCGAGATCGAACGTTTCGAGGAACGCGACGACGGGCTGGCCGAGATCCACGCGGTGATCTGGGTGGAACGCGAGGGCCAACGCGCCATCGTGATCGGCGCCGGTGGTGCCATGCTCAAGCAGGTTGGCGCCAGTGCACGCCGTGCCATGGAGCGCCTGTTCGGCTGCCGCGTTTTCCTGAAAACCTGGGTCAAGGTGCGCGCCGGCTGGAGTGACGATGAGACCCAACTGAAGCGCCTCGGCTACACCGACTGAGCGGCGGTCCATGCCGGCCATTGCCATCGAGACTTCCGGTTATGTGCTGCATGCGCGCGCCTGGCGCGAGACGTCGCTGCTGCTGGAGTGCTTCACGCCCGGGCAGGGCCGCATCGGCCTGGTCGCGCGCGGCGTGCGTGGCGCGCGCACCCGCACCGCCCGTGCCGATCTGCAGCCACTGCGACGGCTGCGCCTGAGCTTTGTCACCGGCGGCGAGATGGGCAGCCTGCGCATGGCCGAACTGGAGACCCTGCACGCACTGCACGGCGAGGCGCTGCTGGCGGCGCTGTATGTCAACGAATTGCTGGTGCGCCTGCTGGCGCGCGACGACGCGCATCCGCACCTATTCGGGCGTTACCAGCGGCTGCTGGACGCACTGGTCGTGACGCGCGCCAGCGCATGGCCGCTGCGCTGCTTCGAGCGCGATCTGCTCGAAGCGATCGGTTACGCGCCGCTGCTGGACACCGAAGCCGAAACCGGCGCGCCGCTGCGGCCCGACGGCCGCTATGTGTACCGGCCCGAGATGGGTCCGTTGCCATGGCGGCCCGAGCAGGGCGGGCAGGCTATACGTGGCTCGGCCTTGCTGGCGCTGGCCTCGGGCCGGCAGCCGGACGCCGCCGACCTCGCCGACCTGCGCCGCCTGCTGCGCCAGTTGCTCAGCGCACAATTGGGCGGCAGGCCGCTGACGGCGTGGTCGCTGGCAAGTCTGGCGCGCGCGCGCCCGCACGCCGCAGGCTGAGCCGGGTGGCCGCCAGCAGTGTGCGGAAGCGCGACACCGGTGCGTCGTCGAGGTGGGCAGCGCCGAGGGCATCGTGCAGGGCCGCCGCGGCCTGCTGCAATTGCGTGGCGCCGCAGAACCCGCAACTGGCGCGCAGCCGGTGCAGGCGCGCGCGCAGTGCCTGCGGATGGTGTTCGAGCTGGGTATCGAATTGTGCCGCGCAGTCGGCAAGCTCGGCCAGCAGCAACCCGCGTAGCGCCGTAAGCGTCGCGACGCAGCCGCTGGCGGCAAGACCCTGTGCTTCGTCGAGCCGGACGCCTTCGGTATGGACGGCGGCTAGTGCGGCGCGCAGCCGCTCGAGGCCCAGCGGCTTCGTTAGCGCGTCATCGAAACCGGCGGCCAGCAGCCGCGCGTGCTGGGCCGGATCGAGTCCGGCGCAGGTCGCGATCATCGGGCTGCCGTGGCTGGCGGCCGCGTGGTCTGCCTGCAGCGCGGCCAAAATCTGCATGCCGCTGCACTCCGGCAACTGCTGGTCCAGCAGCAACAGGTCGAAACGCTGCGCGTGCGCAGCGGCCAGTGCCGCGGCGCCATTGGCATGGTGCTGCACGCGGCAGCCCAACGCCGTCAGTGCGTCGGTCAGGTACAGGGCGGAGATCGCATCGTCCTCGGCCAGCAGGACGTCGAGGCTGTGTCGTTGCGCGGTATTCATGTCCATATCCCGGGCACACTGGCAGAATCGCCGGCGATGAGACCGATTGCAAGCTTGGCGTGCCTGTGTGGTCTGCTGCTCTCGCTGCGGGCGGCCACAGCAAGCGCCGCTGTCGTGTTGCATGCCGCGGCCATCGTGGCGCCCGGTATCAGCGCGCGGGACGTGCGAGTCTCGATGGCGCCGATGCCGGCGAGGCCTGGCGTATTCGCGCTGCAACTTGCCGCGGCATCGCTCGATGCGCCGGCGCTGGGCTGGAAACAGGTGTCGGTGCGCGTGACCGGCACCCTGCAGCGCCAGAGCAGCGGGCGCTGGAGCATGCAGGCACCGCTGCAGGTGATCGGCGCACCTGGCGGCGCGTTGCGTGACGCCCAGTTGGCGGTGGTGCTGGACCCGCTCAGCGAGACCGCCGCACTGCTGCTCACCCAGGGCCCCACGCGCATCGACGCGGCGCTGCCCACCGATGCGCCGCTGCACGTGCAACTGCGCATCACCGCGTTGCCGCTGAACTGGTTGAGCGGTGCGCTGGCCGCCGCTGCGCCGGGTGCCAGCATCCGCAACGGCAGCGCCGGCGGCACGCTAGCGGTGGATGCCGATGGCGGCAGCCTGCGTGCCTCGGGACGGCTCGGCATCGAGGGTCTGGCGGCGTTCGCACATCGCGGCAGCGTGGCCGCGCAGGGCCTCGGCCTGCGCGGCTATGTCAATGTTCAGCACGACGCGGCCGAGACACGGATTGCTTTCGATGGCGCTCTGCGCGGCGGAGAATTGCTGGCCGGGAGTTTCTACGCGCAGTTGCCCGCGCACGATGCACCCATCAACCTGCACCTGACCCGTGCCGCCGATGGTGCGCTGCGTGTCGGCACGCTGCAGTATCAGGATGGCGGCGCCGTGACCCTCAACGCCAACCTGGCGCTGGACGCCGCAGGCACGCTGTCACAACTGCAGGTCATCAATGCCGACCTGGATCTGGCGCACGCCATCCCGCGCTACGCCAGCACCTTTCTGCAAAGTCACGGGCTGCCCGGATTGCAGGGCATGGGGCAAGCACGACTTGCGCTGGATTGGCGGCAGGGAGCGCTGCGCGCGCTGCGCGTACAACTGCAACACGTCGATCTCGCCGATACCGCGGGGCGCTTCGCCCTGGCTGGCCTCGACGGCGCGCTGGATTGGCGTGCCGGCGTGACGCTTGCGCCGACCACACTGGGCTGGCGCGCGGCCAGCGTATACCGGGTGCCGCTCGGCGCCGCGCAGTTGCGCATGCGCGACACTGACGGTTTGCTGACGTTGCAGCAGCCCGTCGCCATCCCGATGCTGGCCGGCAGCATGCGCGTGCAGCATTTGGCCCTCGATCCGACCGCCACGCGGCCCACGCGCCTGAGCGCCGGTCTGGCGTTCACCGGGGTGTCCCTGGGCGAGCTTTCCGGCGCGCTGGGCTGGCCGGCGTTCCGTGGCACGCTGGGCGGAGCCATTCCCGATCTGCGCCTGCGTCAGGGTCGCGTGGAACTGCAGGGCGGCCTCAGCCTGCAACTGTTCGGCGGCTACGTAGACGTGACGCGCATGAGCGTGGCGCACCTGTTCGGCGCGGCGCCCGAACTGGGCGCGGATCTCAGTTTGCGCAATATCGAACTGGCGCCGCTGACCGGCGTGTTCGATTTCGGGGAGATCACCGGCAAGCTCGATGGCAGCGTGCAGGGTCTGCGCATGGTGGCCTGGCGTCCGGTGGCCTTCCAGGCCGAACTGCACACGGCGAGCGGCGGACGCATCAGCCAACGCGCGGTCAACAACCTCACTTCGGTGGGCGGCGGCAGTCTGGCCGGCGGCCTGCAGGGTGCGCTATTGCGCCTGTTCAGCACCTTCCCCTACAAGCGTATCGGGCTGTCCTGCACACTGGCCAACGATGTCTGCATCATGGGCGGAATCGCTCCCGCCGACGGCGGCGGCTACACCCTCGTCGAAGGTGATGGTTTGCCTTACATCCACATCATCGGCCACCAGACGCGGGTAGACTGGGCAACGCTGGTTTCGCGTTTGCAAGCAGCCACCGCCGGGCAGCGCCCGGTCATCCGCTAACAAGGAGACGAACGTGATCAAGCCGCTGACCGTGTTCGCCGCATGCCTGGCCCTGGTGGCCGGCTGCGTGACCATCAACGTGTATTTCCCCGCCGCCGCGGCCGAGAAAGCCGCACAGCAGATCGTAGGCAACGTACTGGGCGGCAGCGCGTCTGCGCCGGCACCCAACAATCCGCCGGCCGCCAGCAGCGCGCCAGCCGCTGGGGGCGGTGGATCGGGCGCCAGCCTGGGCGCCGCCGTACTCGATTTCTTCATCGCGCCAGCCGCCGCCGCGGCGCCGGACATGAACATCTCCACGCCGGAGATCCAGGCCATCGAAGCACGCATGAAGGCGAATTTCGAGCAGAACCTCGAGCCGCTGCTGAAGGCCGGCGTGATCGGGTTCACCGCCGACGGCAACGTCGCCGTGCGCGATCTCAACGCCGCGCCGCTGTCCATGCGCGCGGGCGTCAGTCAGGCCGTCGCCAGCGCCAACCGCGAGCGTGGCGATCTGTACGCCGCCATCGCGCGCGCCAACGGACACCCGGAATGGGAACCGCGCATCCGCGCCGTGTTCGCGCAGACCTGGATTCAGAAGGCTCATCCCGGCTGGTACTATCGCGACAGTTCCGGTGCCTGGCGACGCAAGCCCTGATCCGGGCGCGTCTTTCGTTTCCACCCGGCCCGGGTTCGCGCCCGGGCCGTTCGTTTGCGCATGAGCGAAATCGAAACCGACATCCTCGATCTGAGTCACGATGGCCGCGGCGTGACGCGCCTGGACGGTAAGGTGGTATTCGTGCCCGGCGCTCTGCCGGGTGAACGCGTGCGCCTTGGCCGCCTGCAGCGGCATCGGCATTATGACCAGGCGCAACTGCTCGCAGTGCTCACGCCCTCGGCCGATCGCATGTCGCCGCCGTGCCCGCATTTCGGGCAGTGCAGCGGCTGCGTGCTGCAGCACCTGACGCCGGCGGCGCAATTGGCCGCCAAGCAGCGCGTGCTGGCCGAGAACTTCGAGCGTATCGGCAAGGTGGCACCGGAACGCTGGCTGTCACCGCTTGCCGATGCGCCCTGGGCTTACCGGCGCAAGGGCCGGCTGTCGGTGCGCTACGTCGAGAAGAAAAACCGCGTGCTGGTGGGCTTCCGCGAGGACAACCCGCGCTTCGTGGCTGATCTGCGCGGCTGCGCGGTGCTGGCCGAGCCGTTCGGCACGCTGATCGTGCCGCTGGCCGAGTTGCTGCAGTCGTTGGATGCATGCCGCGGCATCGCGCAGATCGAGTTCGTGCGCGGCGACGCGCGCGCGCTGCTGGTGCTGCGCCATGTGGTCGCGCTGGGCGCGGCCGATCAGGCGCGGCTGGCGGCGTTCGCCGATAGCCACGACGTCGCGCTGTGGCTGCAGCCCAAGGGTGTGGACAGCATCCACCCGCTGCGCGCCGAGGATGCCGCGACGCTGTCCTATCGCATCGACGACGGCGCCATCGAGATCCAGTTCCAGCCGCTGGATTTCATCCAGGTCAACGCCGGCATGAATCGGCGCATGCTGGACCTGGCCATGCAATTGCTTGATCCTCGGCCGCATGAACGCGTTCTGGACCTGTTCGCGGGGCTGGGCAACTTCACCCTGCCGATCGCGCGCCGCGTCGCGCAAGCGGTGGGTGTGGAAGGCGAGGCTGGTCTGGTGGCCCGCGCGCAGGCCAACGCCTCGCGCAACGCGCTGGGCAACGTCAGCTTCCACAGCGCCAACCTGTTCGAGGACCAGCGCCATGCAGCCTGGGCGCAGGCGTCCTGGGATGCCATCGTGCTGGACCCGCCGCGCACCGGCGCCGCCGAGGTGCTGGCGTATCTGCCGGATCGCGCCACGCGGCGCGTGCTGTACGTGTCCTGCCATCCCGGGTCGCTGGCGCGCGATGCCGGTACCCTGGTGCAGCGGCACGGCTTCCGGTTGAGCGCGGCGGGCGTGATGGACATGTTTCCGCACACCGCGCATGTCGAATCCATCGCACTGTTCGAGCGCGGCTGAGGCCATGGGCACCGAGATCGAACGCAAGTTCCTGCTGCGCGATGACACCTGGCGCGGAGCGGTGGCACGCACGCTGCGCATCCGCCAGGGCTACCTGGTCGATGCCGCCGCGCTGACAGCGGGGCTGGCGCGCGCTTCGGTACGCGTACGCGTGCAGGACGATCGCGCCTGGCTCAACATCAAGTCCGCGCGCAGCGTCATCAGCCGTGACGAATACGATTACCCGATCGCATTGCCCGATGCCGAGAACATGCTGCTCACGCTGTGCAGCGGCGTGCTGGAAAAATGCCGCCACGTGGTGCCGGTGCGGGACTTTCATTTCGAGATCGACGTGTTCGATGGCCGCAACGCCGGGTTGACGGTGGCTGAGTTGGAACTGCCGGCGGTCGACGCGCCGTATCCCCGTCCGCCCTGGCTGGGCGTCGAGGTCAGCCACCTGCCGCGCTATCTCAACGTCAACCTGGTCGCGCATCCCTATGCCGAATGGAGCGCTGTCGAGCGCACCGGAGCCGACGCATGCTGATCATCGGCATCGAAGGGCAGCAGTTGGCCGCGCACGAGCGCGCCTGGCTGGCCGCGCCCGAGGTGGGCGGAGTGATCCTGTTCACGCGCAACTATGCGGATCGGGTGCAGTTGGCGCGGCTGGTCGAATCCATCCGTGCCGCGCGCGCGCAGCCACTGTTGATCTGCGTGGACCAGGAGGGTGGGCCGGTACAGCGTTTCCGCGCCGGTTTTACACGATTGCCCGCGCTGGACACGCTGGGTCGGCTGTGGGACCGCGCGCCGGCACACGCCCTGGCACTGGCCGAAGAGCACGCCTGGGTGATGGCCAGCGAGCTGCGGGCGATGGATGTCGATCTGTCGTACGCGCCGGTGCTGGATCTGGCACGCGGCAACCGCGCCATCGGTGCGCGCGCTCTGCATGCCGATCCCCATGCGGTGGCCGTCCTGGGCCAGGCCTATGTGCGTGGCATGCATCTGGCCGGCATGGCCGCCACGCTGAAGCACTTTCCCGGGCATGGCTCGGTGCTGGAAGACACCCACCTCGAGGGCGCCATCGATGCGCGCGCGCTGGAGAAGCTGGATGCCGAGGATCTGCAGCCGTTCGCGGCGGGTTTCGCCGCCGGCGCCGAGGCCGTGATGATGGCGCATGTCACCTATCCGGCGGTGGATGCGCTGCCGGCCGGCTATTCGCCGCGCTGGATCGGGGGGATCCTGCGTGCGCAGATGGGCTTCACCGGCATCGTGATCAGTGACGACGTCGGCATGGCCGCCGCCGCCAGCGCCGGTGGCGTGGCCGCGCGCGTGGCCGCGCACTATGCGGCGGGTTGCGATGTGGTCTTGGCCTGCACGCCGGCATTGGTCCCCGATGCACTGGCCGCCGCGCGTGTGCGGGAAGGCGGCGTGCAGCGCGATCTGGCGGCACTGCATGGACAGGTCGCCAGCAGTTGGCCAGCGCTCGAGGATAATCCGCAGCGTGCACGATTCCTGGCCGATCTGGCTGGCCTCGACGCGGACGCGCACGCATGAGCGCCTTGCCCGTCACGCTGGCCGAAGCCCTGGCCGCCAGCGATATCGTCCACGAGCGTACCGCCGTCGCGGCTGCGATCACGCGCATGGCAGGTGAACTCGATGCGCGGCTAGGCGGCGGCGAGGCGCTGTTTCTCACCGTGTTGCACGGCGCCATGCTGTTCGCCGGCGAACTGGCGCTGGCCATGCGCAGCCCGCTGCGTTTCGATACCGTCCACGTCACGCGCTACCGCGGCGCCACCCACGGCGGCGAGCTGCTCTGGAAGCAGCGTCCGGGTACGCCGCTGGCCGGGCGCACCGTGCTGCTGGTGGACGATATCCTCGATGAGGGCCACACCCTGGCCGCGTTGCGCGACGCCTGCCGCTCGGAAGGTGCTGCCGCGGTGCTGATCGCCACGCTGTGCACCAAGCCCCATGGCCGCTGCGTACCGGGCCTGGCCAGCGATGTCAACGGTTTGCTGGTGCCGGACCGCTACGTTTACGGCTACGGCATGGACTTCCGGGAGCAGGGCCGCAACCTGCCCGCCATCTACGCATTGAGGGACACATGAGCGACGCGGATGCGGCACTGGCCGTGATCGGCGGTACCGGCGTGTACCAGTTGGACGGACTGGACATCGAGCGCAGCGTGCCTGCGCGGGACACGCCCTGGGGCATGCCCAGCGCTGCCGTGACCGCGGGCCGCTACGCCGGCAGGCGCGTGCTGTTTTTGGCGCGGCACGGCACGCAACATACGCTGGCGCCGCACCAGGTCAATTACCGAGCCAACCTGTGGTTGCTGCACGAACTGGGCGCGCGCCTGGTGCTGGGCATCAATTCGGTGGGCGGCATCCGGGCCGATCTGCCGCCGCGTACGTTGGCCGTGCCGGATCAGCTCATCGACTACACCTGGGGTCGCGCGGGCACTTATGGCGGCGAGCAAGGCCGACCGGTGGCGCACATCGATTTTGCCAGCCCCTACAGCGAGAGCCTGCGGCAGTGTCTGTTCGCCGCCGCGCGCCGGGCCAGCGTCGATCTGCGCGAGGGTGGTTGTTACGGTTGCACGCAGGGTCCGCGTCTGGAAAGCGCCGCCGAAATCGAACGCCTGCGCCGCGACGGCTGCGCCATGGTCGGCATGACCGGGATGCCGGAGGCGGCATTGGCGCGCGAGATGGGCATCGATTATGCCTGCCTGGCCGTGGTGGCCAATTGGGCCGCGGGCTGCGATCCCGATCCGCATCCGGTCACGCTGCAAGAGGTGCAGATGCACGTGCGCGCCGCCGGTGCCGGCATCGCGCCGCTGCTGCGCGCGCTGTTCGAGGCCGGCTGACGCCGCGCATGACGGGGCGGGCCGGCATGCCGCCAAGGTCCGCATGATCACGCACTGCAACAGCCGGTGACTTGCGCCTGAACCGCGCTCGTGAGAAAACTCCGTCCCGTGCGGGGTGCCGTGGGGGGCGATAAGGCCCGACAGGTCACGACGCGGGTTCGCACATCGGTCCATTTTGAGGGGTTGACGGCAATGAGCTTCGGTAAGGTCAAGTGGTTCAACGATGCCAAGGGTTTCGGGTTCATCTCGCCCGAGGACGGCAGCGAAGACGTGTTCGTGCATTTTTCGGCGATCACCGCCAAAGGCTTCCGCTCGCTGCAGGAAGGCCAGCGCGTCAGCTACGAAACGGTGAAGGGCCCCAAGGGCGCCCAAGCCGCCAACGTGGCCGTGGTCGGCGCCTGAGCCCGCCCGTCATCCGTTGCACCGGAAACCCCGCCGCGCGCGGGGTTTCTTTTTGGAGGCGCTTCACGCCAGCAGTTGCAGCCGCGCGAGATCGGCGTACAGGCCGCCCTGCACCAGCAGGGCTTCGTGCGTGCCTTCGGCGACGATGCGGCCGGCATCCATCACCACGATGCGGTCGGCGCGCTGCACGGTGGCCAGGCGGTGCGCGATGACCAGGGTCGTCTGGCCGTGGTGCAACCGCGCCAGCGCGCGCTGGATAGCGGCTTCCGACTGCGCGTCGAGGCTGGCGGTGGCTTCGTCCAGCAGCAGCACCGGCGCGTTCTTGAGCAGGGCGCGGGCAATGGCGATGCGCTGCTTCTGCCCGCCGGAGAGGCGCGCGCCGCGCTCGCCCAGCGGCATCGCGTAGCCCTGCGGCAGTTCGCGAATGAAGCTGTCGGCCTCAGCGGCCTGAGCGGCGGCGATCACTGCGGCTTCGTCGGCATCGGGACGGCCGAAGCGGATGTTGTCGGCGGCGCTGGCGTGGAAGATCACTGGCTCCTGCGGCACCAGGGCGATGCGGCCGCGCAGTTCCACCGGGTCCAGCTCGCGCAGGTCCATACCGTCCAGCGTGATGCGGCCCTGCTGCGGGTCGTAGAACCGCAGCAGCAGCTGCAATACGGTGGTTTTGCCGGCCCCGGAAGGGCCGACCAGCGCCACCGTCTCGCCAGAACGCACATTCAGTGTGAATCCGTGCAGCGCCGGTGCGTCCGGGCGCGTGGGGTAATGGAACGTCACCTCGGAGAAGTCGATGATGCCGCGTGCCGGCATGGGCAGGCGCCGCGGCTGCGCGGGTGCCACCACCTGCGGCTGCTCGGCCAGCAGCTCATCGATGCGCTGCATGGCGCCCGCGGCGCGCTGCACCTCGCCCCAGGTTTCGGCCAGTGCGCCCACGGAGCCTGCGGCGAACACCGCGTACAACACGAACTGGCCCAGCACGCCGGCCGAAAGCTGGCCGGCCACCACTTCATGCGCACCCGTCCACAGCACCAGCGTCACCGCCCCGAACACCAGCACGATCACCGTGGCGGTGAGACCGGCGCGGGTGCCGATGCGGCGCTGTGCACTACGCAGCGCCTGCAGCAGGGCGTCACGATAGCGGCTGGATTCGATGTGCTCGCGCGCATAGGCCTTCACCGTGCTGGCGGCGTTGAGGGTTTCGTTGGCGATGGCGGCGGTATCGGCGATGCGGTCCTGATTGCTGCGGCTGAGCTTCTGCACGCGCCGGCCGAACACCAGGATGGGCAGGATCACGCCCGGGATCACCAGCGCGGTCAACCCGGCCAGGCGCGGCTGCGTCCATACCATCAGCGCGGCCGAGCCCAGCAGGGTGACGCTGCTGCGCAAGGCCACCGAGACGCCCGAACCCAGCATGTCCTGCACGACCTGGGTGTCGGTGCCCAGGCGCGAGATCACCTCGCCCACGCGCAGGCGTTCGAAGAAACTCACGTCCTGCCCGATCAGATGCGCGTAGAGCCGGTCGCGCAGCGCGGTGATGGCGCGTTCGCCCAGTAGCGAGATGCAGAAATAGCGCCCGGCAGTGGCCAGCGCCAGCAGCAGTGCGATGGCGAACAGCAGCGCGAAGCTGCGGTTGAGCGCAGCCGGATCACCGTGACTGAAGCCATGATCGATCATCAGCCGCACGCCGTAGGGCAGGGCCAGCGTGGAGCCCGACGACAGGCCCAGAAACACCAGCCAGCCCAGCGCCAGCGCACGCTGCGGCCGCACATATGGCCACAGGTTGAGCAGCGCGCGCGGGCTGCGGCCGCGCGGACGGGCGGTATCGGTCATGACGCGAGGCTCTTCGGGGGGAGTGCAGTGTAGCGGCGACGCTATCGCGCACCCGCAGGCGGCCCGGAGCTTGGCGCGCGCTCAGTGCATGCTGTCGCGGATCACCAGCAGGCGCGGCTCGGTCATTTCGGCGATGGCGGCGCGGATGCCCTCGCGCCCCAGTCCGGAGCGCTTGACACCGCCGTAGGGCATATTGTCGACACGAAAGCTCGGCACATCGTTCACCACCACGCCGCCGACTTGCAGTTCATCCCAGGCGCGCAGCGTGTGCTCCAGCGAGTCGGTGAACAGGCCGGCTTGCAGTCCGTAGTCCGAATCGTTGACGCCGCGCAGCGCCATGTCGAAATCATCGAATGGCTCGAGCAGCGCCAGCGGGCCGAAGGCCTCCTCGCGCCACAGCTGTGCCGTGTGCGGCACGTTTTCCAACACGCTGGCGGGCAGCAGCAGGCCTTCGCCGGGGCCGCCGCACAGCAGCGTGGCGCCGGATTGCACCGCTTCGTCCAGCCAGCGCCGCAAACGCGTGGCGGCGGCCATGTCGATCACCGGACCCAGCGCCACACCTTCGTCGCGCGGATCGCCGCTGCGCAAGGCGCGTGCCGCGGCGGTAAAGCGCTCGCGGAATTCGGCGTACACAGTACGATGCACCAAGATGCGCTGCACGCTGATGCAGCTCTGGCCGGACTGGTAGAAGGCGCCGAAGATCATGCGTGCCACGATGGCATCCAGCCTGTCACCCTGGTCCGCATCGACGATGCAGGCCGCGTTGCCGCCCAATTCCAGCAGCACTTTCTTGCGGCCGGCGCGCGCCTTCAGTTGCCAGCCGATCTGTCCACCCGTGAACGAGAGCAGTTTCAGGCGCTCGTCTTCGACCAGCGGCGCGGCGCGGTCGCCGGGCAGCGGCAGGATCGAGAAGGTGCCATCGGGCAGGTCGGTTTCGGCCAGCACCGCGCCGATGATCAGCGCGCCCAGCGGCGTTTTCTCCGAGGGTTTCAGAACGAACGGGCAGCCTGCCGCGATGGCCGGCGCCACCTTGTGCGCCACCAGGTTGAGCGGAAAGTTGAACGGGGTGATGAAGCTGCATGCCCCGACCGGCACGCGCCGGGTGAAGCCGCGGTAGCCGCGCGTGCGCGGCGCGATGGCCAGGTTCAGCACCTCGCCGTCGATGCGGACAGCCTCCTCGGCCGCCACTTTGAAGGTGTCGATCAGCCGCGTCACTTCGCCGCGCGCGTCCTTGATGGGCTTGCCGGCCTCCACGCACAGCGCCTCGGCCAGCTCGTCCCGGCGCTCGCGAAAGCGCACCACGCAATGCTCCAGCACCGCTTGCCGGGCATCCGGCGACAGTGCGCGCAGCGGTGCCTCGGCGGCCGCGGCGGCGGCGATGGCCTGCGCCACGGCGGTGGCATCCGGCAACGCCACGCGCGCAGCCACCACGCCGCGATACTTGTCCAGCACATCGAGATCGGCGTTGGGCGCATGCGCGCGATTGGCGAGATAGAACGGATAGCTCGGCGTGCTCATGCGGGAGTCCCCGGAGAACCTGCAGGTGTGGACCCGCGGGGCGGCATCGGGTTCCCGTGCAGCGCGATGACGATGGCCAGCACGCCATCGCTGAACGCTTCGAGCCGCGCTTTGTTCATGGCCGAGGTTTGTCAGTGCGCGCGGAGCGCCGTCACTGTCGCGGTCAGTTCGCCGTCGGCGAGCCGCACCCGCAAGGGCTGGCCGACCGTCGCGGACTGTGCCGAGCGCAGCACGTGCCCTTGCGCGTCGAGCGCGATGGCGTAACCGCGTTGCAGCGTGGCCAGCGGGCTGACCGCCTGCAGCGCACGGCGCAGGGCATCGAGGCGCGCGCGCCGGCTTGCCAGGCCTTGCTGCAAGGCCTGGCGCTGGCGCTGGCGCAGCCCGGCAAGTTGCTGGCGCGCACTGCGGATGCTGGCCTGGATGACACGTATGTCCAGCGCCGCGCGCAGGCGCGCCAGGCGTGCCTGCAACAGGGCCAGACGGTTGGGCAGCGCCTGCCCCAGGCGCTGCCGCAGCGCCAGCAGACGCTCGCGCATGCGGGCGGCGCGCAACAGCGGATGCTGCGCGCGCAACCGCGCCAGCCAGCCGTCCAGGCGTTGCGCGCGCTGCTGCAGTTGCTGCTGTTGGCGGCGTAGGAGCTGTTGCTGCAGGCGGCCGAGACGCGCACGCAGCAGCTCGGCATCGGGCACCAGCAGTTCGGCGGCCGCGGACGGCGTCGCGGCACGCAAATCGGCGGCGAAGTCCACCAGGGTGTAGTCGACCTCATGGCCTACCGCGACCACCACCGGCGTCGCGCAAGCGGCTACGGCGCGCACCACGGCTTCCTCGTTGAAAGCCGCCAGGTCTTCGTTGGCTCCGCCGCCGCGAGTCAGCAGCAGGGCGTCGTAGCGCCCGCTGCGATCGGCGCGGCCGAGCATCGCGACAATCGCGGCCGGCGCGTCCCGGCCTTGCACCGACACCGGCAGCAGATCGACTTCCAGCAGCGGATAACGCCGCGCGAACACGGCCAGCACATCGCGGATGGCGGCGCCGCTGGCCGATGTGATCACACCGATGCGTCGCGGATAGGCCGGTAGCGCGCGTTTGCGCGCCGGATCGAACAGACCCTCGGCGGCCAGCCGCGCCTTCAGCGCTTCGAGCTGGCGCGCCAGGGCGCCCGCGCCGGCGTCTTCCATGGTCTCGACCACCAGCTGGTAGTCGCCGCGCGGCTCGTACAGGGTGACGCGTCCGCGCAGCAGCACGCGCTGGCCATCGCCAGGCGTGAAGCGCAGCGCTTGGGGGCGCGGGCGGAACATGACGCAGCGCACCTGTGCGCGTGCATCCTTGAGCGTGAAGTACAGATGCCCCGAGGCCGGGCGTGCCACGTTGGACAGTTCGCCCTCCACCCAGACCATGGGCATGGCGTCTTCCAGCAGGCCGCGCACGAGCCCGTTCAATGCACTCGGGCTTAAAACCTCATGTGGGTTCGAGCTGACGGATGGGGACGGCATGACTCCGGAAGCGTAACAGAGCCCGTTGCCGCGCCCGCCGCGCCGTCGATGAACGCCAGCAAACCCGGGATCGCATATCTGCTGCGCAATGCGCGGCTGGGGTTTAGGGTTGAACGACGGCGCAAACCCTGAATCGCCACGCCCCGGCGCGCGCCGTCGCCGGGGGCGTCGGCCCAAGGAGGTCAGTCATGGCTCGCACAACTCCAAACCCTTGGCTGCTTGCAGCCGCCCTCGGCACGTTTGCCTTGGGTGGCTGCGCCAATTACGTCACCAAGCAGGATTTCGCCAGCACCGTCGCGCAGTTGCGCGCCAACGACCAGAAGCAGCAGGCGCAACTCGATCAGCAGCAGGCGCAGATCAACCAGTTGTCGGGCGACATGAAAACCGCCCTCAGCAAGTACGATGCCGAAATCACCCAGTTGCAGGGGCGCATCCGCGTCGACACGGTGTCCCACTTCGCCTTCAACAGTGCCACGCTGGATGCGCGTGACAAGCAGCTGCTGGGCCAGTTCGCCAAGGTGATCGCGACCCATCATCCGGACGTGCTGATCACCGTGGAAGGGTTTGCCGATCCGGCCGGCACGGTGGCCTACAACCAGGTGCTGGGCATGCGTCGCGCCAGGGCGGTGAAGGACTATCTGGTCGAGCAGGGCATCCCGTCGAGTGAGCTGCGCACGGTGAGCTACGGCAAAGCGCGCGACCGCCAGGTCAAGCCCGGCGCCTGGGGTGCCCGGGGCGAGGTCAACCGGCGCGTCTCGCTGGTGGTGGATTTCGCCGGCCGCACCGCGGACACCGCGGCACCGACGACGGGGTCAGGGCAGGGCTGATCGGGTGCCGGATGGGCGTGGTGAGCGATGCCGCGCCCATCAGCCGCCGATGCCGGCCAGGGCGCCGGCGTCGGCCTCGAATAGATGTGACGGCCGCCGCAGCCCGGTGTGCAGCAGCGGATTGCGCACCCACACCGCATGCCGGGTGAAGGTGAAGCGCGCGCCCAGGTAGGCTTTCACTGCGGGATCGGTCCAGCCGATCACGTAACGATTCAGGCCATGCCGCAGCGCGTACTGCAGGCACGCGGACCAGCTGACGAAAAACAGCCCGAACCATCGCGCCTCGGGATAGCTGAAACCCACATACTTGTCGATCAGCATGCCGCCGTGCGCGCAGCACAGCTTCCAGCCGATGATGCGGCGCTGGTGCTCGAACACGAACACGAATCCGGACAGTGCGGCATCGCAGAACAGGGCATCGAAGAAACCGGCGGACAGTTCGTCGAGGTGGACCTCGCTTTGCGCATGGACCTGGCGATACAGGGCGCACGGCTCGGTGCGCCCGCCGCCTCCTGCAGCGGCGTGCTGCCTAGAGCCCGGGTTTCGATATCGAGTCGGCGCGCTGCCTGAGCTTGCGGCGGATGCCGTAGCAGCGTTTGCCTGAAAAGCGCGGCAGCCATGCGTCGATACTGGGAAAATCCACTGACACGTGCGCCGGCGCTTGACCTTGCAGTAGCACGTAGCCGGCCTGCTCGGCGGCGCGCGGCAGGGTGGCGGCGGCGCGGTTGTCATGCGCACGCAACAGCAGCGAATGCTGCGGAATGTCCTGCAGGATCACGAATGCATAGCAACGCACGCCAGCGACCGTAGCCAGGCAGCGCGTGCACGCGCTGCCGCGGACGCGGGCATCGGCGATGGTCGGCAAGTCGAATGGCGCGGCGAATAGCGGCGTGCCGTCACGATCTTGCCGTGTGCTGAAGCCGAGCGGCGGGCAATTGACGAATGCATCGAGCAGCGCCACGGGCTCGATCGCGAATGCATGCGGGCGGGGCACGGCATCCCATGCCGGGGCACAGGCGGCTGCGTTGTCGGGCGCACGGATCTGGGCATCGGCAGTGAGAACAGAAACGGCGTTCTAAGCTAGCGGCAGCACCCGTGAATGGCGTGCTGAAAGCCAGTGTTGCCGATCCTCACTCAGGTTCGTAGTTCAGCCATGGCGCCAGCCAGCGTTCGGCCTCGGTCTGCGACCAGCCCTTGCGGCGCGCGTAGTCGGCCACTTGGTCGCGCGCCAGGCGTCCGACCACGAAGTACTGGCTCTGCGGATGCGCGAAATACCAGCCGGACACCGCCGCAGTGGGGTACATCGCGTAGCTGTCGGTGAGTCTGATTCCAGTGCGGGCTTCGGCATCGAGCAGGCGGAACAGCGTGGCCTTCTCGGTGTGGTCAGGGCAGGCGGGATAGCCCGGAGCGGGGCGGATGCCGCGGTAGCGCTCGGCGATCAGCGCATCGTTGTCCAGCGCTTCCTCGACGGCATAGCCCCAGAACTCGGTGCGCACGCGCTGGTGCAGGCGTTCGGCGAAGGCTTCGGCCAGGCGGTCGGCCAGCGCCTTGAGCAGGATCGCCGAGTAATCGTCGTGCGCGGCCTCGAAGCGCGCCAGGTGCGGCTCGATGCCGTGTCCTGCGGTCACCGCGAAACCGCCGATCCAGTCGGCCACACCGCGCCCGGCCGGCGCGATGAAATCGGCCAGGCACAGATTGCCGCGCTCGGCCGGCTTGTCGGCCTGCTGACGCAGAAAGTGCAGCGTCGCCAGGCGATGTCCGTTCGGGCTTTGCGGAACCTGGATCCCGGGTTCCGGATTCCGACCGATCTCGATCTCGACATCGTCACCCACGCTGGCCGCCGGCCAGAATCCGATCACCCCGCGTGCAGTCAGCCAGCGCTCGCCGACGATGCGGTCGAGCATGGCCTGCGCATCGTCGAACAGGCTGCGCGCCTGCGCGCCGACGACCGCGTCATCCAGGATCTCGGGGAAACGCCCGGCCAGCTCCCAGGCCTGAAAGAACGGCGTCCAGTCGATGTAGCGGCGCAGCTCCGCGAGGTCGTAGTCGTCGAGGACGGTCAGACCCGGAACGCGCGGTGCGGGCGGCGGCTCATGCGGCCACTCGAGCGCCGGCGCCTGCGCGCGCGCCTGCTCCAGGCTGAGCAGCGGCTTGCCGCTGCCGCGCTGGCGGTAGCGCTCGCGCACCTCGGCATAGTCGGCTTTGATCCTGGCGACGAATTCAGCGGCCAGGTCGCGGCTGATCAGCGACTGCGCCACGCCCACCGCGCGCGAGGCGTCCTTGACCCAGACGGTGGGCGAGGCGTAGTGCGGCTCGATTTTCAGCGCCGTGTGCGCACGCGACGTGGTGGCGCCGCCGATCAGCAGCGGAATGGCGAAATCCTGCCGCTGCATCTCGCGCGCGACGTGGCTCATTTCCTCCAGCGAGGGCGTGATCAGGCCGGACAGGCCGATCAGGTCGGCGTTTTCGGCGCGTGCGGTGTCGAGGATCTTTTGCGCCGGCACCATCACGCCCAGGTCGATGACCTCGAAGTTGTTGCAGGCCAGCACCACGCCAACGATGTTCTTGCCGATGTCGTGCACGTCGCCTTTGACCGTGGCCATCACGATCTTGCCGTTGGGCCGGCCGCCGCCGCCGCCGCGGGCCTTCTCGGCCTCGATATAGGGCAGCAGATGGGCGACGGCCTTTTTCATCACGCGCGCGCTTTTGACCACTTGTGGCAGGAACATCTTGCCGGCGCCGAAGCGGTCGCCGACCACGTTCATGCCGTCCATCAGCGGTCCTTCGATCACATCCAGCGGACGCGCCGCGGCCAGGCGCGCCTCTTCGGTATCCGGCACGACGAAATCGTCGATGCCGTGCACCAGCGCATATTCGAGCCGTTTCGCGACCGGTTGGTTGCGCCATGCCTGCTCGTCGCGGGCGCCGGCCGCCGCATCGCGCGTCCCGCGCTGGTAGCGCGGCGCGATCTGCATCAGCCGCTCGGTGGCGTCCGGCCTGCGGTCCAGCACCACGTCCTCGACGCGCGCGCGCAGTTCCGTATCGAGATCGTCGTACAACGCCAGCGCGCCGGCATTGACGATGCCCATGTCCATGCCGGCGGCGATGGCGTGGTACAGGAACACGGCGTGGATGGCTTCGCGCACCGGGTTGTTGCCGCGGAACGCGAACGACACGTTGGACACGCCGCCGGATACGTGGCACATCGGCAACGCGCGTTTCAGCTGCCGTGTCGCCTCGATGAAGTCCACCGCGTAATGCGCATGTTCCTCGATGCCGGTGCCGATGGCGAAGATGTTGGGATCGAAGACGATGTCCTCGGGCGCATAGCCGGCGCGCTGCGTCAGCAGCGTGTACGCGCGCTGGCTGATGTCCACCTTGCGCGCCAGGGTGTCCGCCTGGCCCTGCTCGTCGAAGGCCATCACCACCACCGCCGCGCCGTAGCGGCGGATGCGCGCCGCCTGTTCGAGAAACGCGGCCTCGCCCTCCTTCAGCGAGATCGAGTTCACTACGCACTTGCCCTGCACGCACTTCAGTCCGGCCTCGATGACGCTGAACTTCGAGGAGTCCAGCATCACCGGCACGCGCGCGATATCGGGCTCCGCGGCGATCAAGTCGAGGAAACGCGTCATCGCCGCCTCGGCGTCGAGCAGGCCCTCGTCCATGTTGATGTCGATGATCTGCGCGCCGTTTTCCACCTGCTGGCGCGCCACCGCCAGCGCATCGTCGTAACGGTCTTCCTTGATCAGTTTTTTGAACTGCGCCGAGCCGGTGACGTTGGTGCGTTCGCCGACGTTGACGAAATTGGTCGTCGGACCGATCACGAACGGCTCCAGACCGGCCAGACGCGTGTACGGCTCGGGCCGCGCCGGCGCGCGTGGCGCAAACGGCGCCACCGCCTCGCGGATGGCGCGGATGTGCTCGGGTGTCGTGCCGCAGCAGCCGCCGACGATGTTGAGCAGACCCGACTCGGCGAAACCGCGCAGGCTCGCGGCCATCATCGCCGGGCTCTCGTCGTATTCGCCGAAGGCATTGGGCAGACCGGCATTGGGATGCGCGCTGACGTGGCAATCGGCGACCTGGGCCAGTGCATCCACGTGCTGGCGCATCTCGCCGGCGCCCAGCGCGCAGTTCAGGCCGATCGACAGCGGCTGCGCGTGGCGCAGCGAGTACCAGAACGCCTCGGCGGTCTGCCCGGACAGCGTGCGGCCGGAACGATCGGTGATGGTGCCGGACACCATCACCGGCAGGCGCGCGCCGCGCGCGGCGAACAGATCCTCCAGCGCGAACAGCGCCGCCTTGGCGTTGAGCGTATCGAACACGGTCTCGACCATCACGATCTCGGCGCCGCCGTCGAGCAGCCCGCGCGCGGCTTCGAGATAGGCCGCCACCAGCGCATCGAAGCGCAGCGCGCGGTAGCCGGGATTGTTGACATCCGGGCTGATCGACAACGTGCGGCTGGTCGGCCCCAGCACGCCGACCGCGAAGCGCGGCTGGTCGGGTGTGTCGCGCTCCATCGCGGCGCAGGCCTCGCGCGCCAGCCGCGCGCCTTCGTGGTTCAGTTCGTACGCCAGATGCTCGAGCCGGTAGTCGGCCTGCGAGACGGCGGTGGCGTTGAAAGTGTTGGTTTCGATCAGGTCGGCGCCGGCTTCGAGATAGGCGCGGTGCACGCCGCGGATGATCTCCGGCCGGGTCAGGCTGAGCAGGTCGTTGTTGCCTTTGAGATCGCAGCCGCAGCCCGCGCCGTGGGCGTGGGCATGCGTGGCGTCGCAGCCTTCGACGAAGCGCTGTCCGCGAAACGCCTGCTCATCCAGCGCGTGCTGCTGGATCATGGTGCCCATGGCGCCGTCCAGGATCAGGATGCGCCGCGACAACCCGTCCAGCAGGCGCTCCACGCGCGCCGGATGCAGCCAGGGAAGCACCGTGGTCATGCGTCGGGCTTGCGCGCCAGCAGAGCCAGCACTGCGAAGTGGGGGGCGCGGCGTTCGCGACTGATGCGCTGGCAGGCGCTCACCGCAAGCCCCGCCTGGCGCGCGTAGTCAGTCAGATCCCCGCAGTGAAAGCCCTGGTTGAGGTGTCCATATGGCGCCACCGCGGCGGCGTGCGGATGCTGCTCGAGGGTGGTCAGCAGCAGGCGGCCGCCGGGCTTGAGCACGCGCGCGGCCTCGGCAACAGCGCGCGCCGGCTGCGCGCTGAAGGTCAGCGCATGCAGCATCAGCACCAGATCGAAGCTGGCGTCCGGCAGCTCGAGGGCATGCATGTCCTGCCGCAGCACCTCGACATTGTGCAGCTTGCCCAGGCGCAGGCGCGCGGCCTCGACCACGCGTTCGCCGAGGTCCACGCAGACGATGTGCTGCGCGTGCGGCGCCAGCAGTTCGGCCAGCACTCCATCGCCGGACGCCACGTCGAGCACGCTGCCGGTGTCCAGCAACTGCATCATGGCGCGCGCCAGTGTTTCCCATGTGCGGCCCGGGGAGTAGTGGCGTTCCATGTCGCCGGCCACGCTGTCGGCCCAGCCGCCGGTGCGGCGTTGCGCCAGCACCTGCACCAAACGCTCCCGGTCGCCGGTCAGCAGGCCGTCGTCCAGCGCCGCACGCAGCGCGTGCAGGATGGCGTCACGTTGCGCTGACTGGCCGCTGTCGGCGCGGTAGTACACGGAAACGCCGGCACGCCGGTCCAGCACCAGACCGGCTTCGCGCAGCTTGGCCAGATGCGTCGATGCCCGCGGCTGCGCCAGATGCAGCACGGCAGCGATCTCGGCCACGGTCAGTTCTTCCTGCTCTAGCAAGGCGATCAGGCGCATGCGCGTCGAGTCGGCCAGCAGCCGCAGCAGCGTTGTGGTCTGGTGCAGGTCCATAGAAAATCCTTATATCGCGATGCAAGGATATTTCACCGCCGAGGGTCGCGGCAAACGCCGCGCATCGAGCGCCGGAGCTGATGGCATGGCACAAGCCCTGGAAGAGCCATCCTCGCCACTACAATTACGCGCTTGGATTACCGGAACCAGGTGTCGCGGATGCGCGCGCGGAAGCTGCTGTCATGCGGATTGCTGTCGTTGCTGTTGGCCGCGGGCGCGCATGCGGTGGAGACCAGGGCTTTCCGGGTGGGGCAGGCGCCGGGTGCGCGCGGCTTGCCATACCGGATTTACGTGCCGCACGCCGTTCCGCCCGGACAGACGCTGCCGCTGGTGGTGTTTTTGCATGGTTCGGACCAGGCCGGCACCGACAACGAGCAGCAGATCGCCTACGGGGCCAACGGCGCGTTGGAACTGCTGGACAACGCCATCGCCGCGCACATCCCGCTGCTGTTCGCGGCGCCGCAGTCGCCCACCGAGACCTGGCATCCGCGCCAAGTGATGGCGGTGATCGGCGCCATCGAGGCGCGCTGGCCGGTGGATCGCGACCGCATCTACCTCACCGGCCTGTCTTCCGGCGCCAGCGGCGCCTGGGCCACGGCCAAGGCCTATCCGCGGGCGTTCGCGGCGCTGGTGCCGATGACCGGGGCCACCACGCTCGCGGGCCTGGCGCGCATCGCGCGCGTGCCGGAGTGGGTGTTCGCCGCGGCCGACGACAACGACACCAGCGTGGTCACCGGCTACGGCGGCGCGATGGTGGGCTCGCGCACCGTGGTCGCCGCGCTGCGCCGGCTAGGTGCGCCGGTGTGCTACACCGAGTACCGCCACGGCCCGTGGCCGGCGACGCACGTGATCTGGCCCGAGGCCTACGACGATCCAGGGCTGCTGCGCTGGCTGCTGGCCCAGCGGCGCGGGCAGCCCTCGCCGCTGCCGTGTCCGGCGGGCGCTGACGCGCGCTGAGCAGCCACAAGGCCTGCGCGCGGCCGCGCGCTACAATTTCCTTTTTCAAACGCCCGTTTGCCACGCATGCGGCACCGATTCCGGAGGCTGTCCATGGATTTCCGCTACACCGACGACCAACTCGCCATCCAGTCCGTCGCACGCGACTTTGCGCAGAAACGCATCGCACCGGTGGCCGCCGAGTTCGATAAATCCGGCGAGTTCCCGCTGGAGAACATCCGCGAGATGGGCGGCTTGGGCCTGATGGGCATCGAGGTACCGGTGGAGTACGGCGGCGCCGGCATGGATTCGATCAGCTACGTGTTGGCGATGATCGAGATCGCCGCCGCCGATTGCGCGCACTCGACCATCATGTCGGTCAACAACACGCTGTACTGCAACGGTCTGCTGAAGTTCGCCACCGAGGAACAGAAACAGAAATACGTGCGCCCCATCGCCAGCGGCCAGGCCATCGGCGCGTTCGCGCTGACCGAGCCGCAGTCCGGTTCCGACGCCACGGCCATGCGCTGCCGCGCCGTGAAGCAGGTCGACGGCAGCTTCGTGATCAACGGCAAGAAGAGCTGGATCACCTCGGGGCCGGTGGCGAAGTACATCCTGCTGTTCGCGATGACCGAGCCCGACAAGCACGCACGCGGCGTCACCGCCTTCTTGATCGACACCGCGCGTGCCGGCTTCCACTGCGGCAAGACCGAGCCCAAGCTGGGTATCCGCGCCTCGGCCACCTGCGAGATCGAATTCCAGGACTACCGCGTGGGCCCCGAGGATGTCATCGGCGAGGAGGGTCACGGCTTCAAGATCGCGATGGGCGTGCTGGATGCCGGGCGCATCGGCATCGCCTCGCAGGCGGTGGGCCTGGCGCGCGCGGCGTACGAGGCCACGCTGACCTACGCCCGCGACCGCAAGGCCTTCGGCCAGGCGATCGGCAGCTTCCAGATGATCCAGGCCAAGATCGCCGACATGAAGTGCAAGCTGGACGCCGCCCACTGGCTGACGCTGCGCGCGGCCTTCGCCAAGCAGCAGGTCGAACATGGTGCCGGCGGCCGCTTCAGCACCGAGGCCGCGGTGGCCAAGCTCACCGCTTCAGAGGCGGCGATGTGGATCACCCACCAGGCGGTGCAGGTGCACGGCGGCATGGGCTACTCGAAGGAGATGCCGCTGGAGCGCTACTTCCGCGACGCCAAGATCACCGAGATCTACGAAGGCACCAGCGAGATCCAGCGTCTGGTGATCGCGCGCAACGAAACCGGCTTGCGCTAACTCCCGAATGCCGCGCCGGGCATCCGGCAACCTCGGCGCGGCATGGATCGCAGCCGTTTCAGATCTGCCCCAGCGCACGCTGCACCAGCAGGCTGCTGACGGCCACCGCGGCCCACACGCCGGTGCCGAGCAGGATCGGTCGCGCGCCGGTGGCCGCCATCCTGCGCAGATCGGCGGACAGGCCGATCGAGGTCAGCGCCATGACGATCATGAACAGCGCCAGTTGCGCCAGTCCCGGCTGTAGCGCCACCGGAACCAGTCCCGCGGTGCGCGCCGCCGAGGCCACCAGAAACCACACGATGAACCACGGGAAGATGCGCATCAGGCTGAAGCCCTGCGCACCACCGCGCTTCTGGCGCCAGGCCTCCACGACGGCCAGCACCAGGCATACCGGAATGATCAATGTCGAGCGCGTCAGCTTGACGATGGTGGCGTAGTCGCCGGCCGCGTGCGAGTAGCTGTAGGCCGCGGCCACCACCGAGGAAGTGTCGTTGATGGCGGTGCCGGCCCACATGCCGAAGCCGAAGTCGGACAGATGCATCAGGTGGCCGAGAAACGGAAACAGCAGCACCGCCACCAGATTGAACAGGAAGATGGTCGAGATCGCGAACGCGGTCTCGTGTTCGTCCGCGCGCACGATCGGCGTCACCGCGGCAATGGCCGAACCGCCGCAGATGGCCGTGCCGACACCGATCAGGGTTTTCAGATTGCCGGACACGCCCAGCAGCCTGCCGAGTACCCAGGCGGTCAGAAACGCCGCGCTCATGGTCACCAGCGTCACCGACAGCGAGGACAGTCCGGTGTGCATCACGGTGCCCAGGCTCAGCCCGAAACCCAGCACCACCACCGACCACTGCAGCACCTGCCGCGCGGCGAAGCGTATGCCGCTGTGGAACACCGCGCCGGGCGCGCGCAGATTGCGCACGATGATCCCGAACACGATACCGATCACCGGTCCGCCGATCAGCGGTGCGAGACGACCCAGCCACCAGGCGATCAGCGCCATCACGCAGACCAGGCCCAGCCCCGGCAACAGCGCGATCAGCGGGTGTGGACCGGGCGGCTCGGGCGCGGTCAGTTCGATGTTGTCGGCGGGGACGACGTGCTCGATCACGTCCTCGACGGGATCGACGTGTGGGCGCGTGCTGTTGGGCATGATCTCGGGTCCATGGACGGCGAGCGGCATTTATAGAAGCCGCGCGGGCGCCGGCACAGTCCATGTTGCTTATGGGCGCTATCAGCCGCCGTGATGGGCTGCATTGCCATCGTGCAGAAGGACGAGGAACTGCGAGCCGGCCATGCTTAATGACGTTACCGTTTTATTTTGTCGTCGACTCTCTGTTCGGATGCTCGTTTATGTGTGGGCTGTCCGCGGGTAGTGCCGTCCGACTATTCGGGCAAGCGGACGCGCAAAAAAACGCGCGTCGCTCGTGGATCGCACACCACCGCACAGAGCGTGGCCGCGCCACTGATCACCTGCGGCACGGTCGATGGACGACTACACTGGCTCGCGGGCGATCTCGCAACGCAACCCGAAGCCGGCAGTCTTCGGAGGAAGGTGCAGGCGTCCACTGGGGTTGCACAGGGGAGCGCTCATGCGAAGGGTAAGCCCAGCATGGTTCATCGTGCCGCTGCTGCTGGCGACGTCCGCGAGTGCGGAGACCGCCAGCCAAGTGTTCCAGCAGGTCTCGCCCAGTGTCGTCGTGGTGCTGACCTACAACGCCGCCGGCAAGGCCGTCGAACTGGGCAGCGGGGTCAAGCTGCCGGACGGCAGCGTGGCCACCAACTGCCACGTGCTCAAGGACGGTACGCGCTACCGCGTGCGTTATCAGGGCAAGGACTACCGCGCGCAACTGGACAAGGCCGACTGGAACCGCGATGTCTGTTCGCTCAGCGTACCCGGCCTGCCGGCGCCGCCGGTGGTACTGGGCAGCACCAAAACATTGCAGGTAGGCGCCCCGGTGTACGCCATCGGCACGCCCGAGGGCCTGCAGCGCACGCTGTCCGAGGGCATCGTCTCCAGCCTGCGCCCGGTGAGCGGCGGCAGCTACATCCAGACTACCGCCGCCATCTCGCCGGGTTCGAGCGGCGGCGGCCTGTTCGACGATCACGGCCGCTTGCTGGGCCTGACCAGTTTTTTCATCAGCAAAGGCCAGCAACTCAACTTCGCCCTGCCGGTGGAATGGATCGAGGCATTGCCTCAACACGCGACGCCGCGGGTGACGGCCGGCACCAGCGAGATCGAATGGCTGAATCGTGCGGCGGCGCTCGAAAGCAAGAAGGACTGGCAGGGGCTGCAGGCGCTTGCCGATCGGTGGGTCAAAGCTCAGCCGCACAACGCAACGGCCTGGTTTGCGCTGGGTGAGGCCGATGACAACCTTAGCCAGTACGCGCAGGCCATCGAAGCCTACCGCCAAGGGCTGAAGATCAATCCGGAGTCTGCGTTCACTTGGTACAACGTGGGCTCTGACTATGACTACGTTGGGCAGTATGCACAGGCCATCGATGCCGACCGCCGGGCGCTGCAGATCAACTCGCAGGATGCCGATGCTTGGATCAACCTGGGCAGTGCCTATTTCGGCGCGGGCCAGTACGTGCAAGCCATCGATGCCTACCGCCAAGCGCTGCAGATCAATCCGCAGGTTCTGATAGCCTGGGTCAGGCTGGGCGATGCCTATGACGTCGCTGGGCAGTATGCACAGGCTATCGATGCCTACCGGCGGGCGCTGCAGATCAACCCGCAGACTTTGAAATTATGGGGCAGCTTGGGTCTCATACAAGTCTGGGCCAGGCTGGGCGATGCCTATGAAGACGCGGGCCAGTGCGCGCAGGCCATCGATGCCTACCGGCGGGCGCTGCAGATCAACCCGCGGGATGCCCAAACCTGGATCAACCTGGGCATTGCCTATTTCGGCGCGGGCCAGTACGCGCAGGCCATCGATGCCAACCGCCAGGCGCTGCAGATCAACCCGCAGCTTGCCCAAGCCTGGACCAACCTGGGCAGTGCCTATGACGGCGCGGGCCAGTACGCGCAGGCCATCGATGCCGAACGTCAGGCGTTGCAGATCAATCCGCAGGATGTCGAGGCCTGGAATAACCTGGGCGGTGCCTATGAAGGCGCTGGCCAGTACACGGAGGCCATCGATGCCGAACGTCAGGCGCTGAAGATCAACCCGCAGCTATCCACTGCCTGGTTCCTGCTTGGCCTCACGTACTCGTTGGCTGGCCGGCAGAATCAGGCGCTGGCGGTCTATCAGCACCTGAAAACACTCGATCCCGTCTTGGCGCAGAAGCTGTTCGATCAGATCGTGCCAAAGTGAGCGGCGGGTAGTAGCTGTCATTGTAACATTGTGAGGTTTTGTTGATACTGCGACACTAAAGTGTGGAGGCGTAGATCGATGAATTGGTTGGTTATCTCAACAGTTATGGCCGGCACCATCGCACTGATGGGCATAGCGTGTGCCAAAGAACCCGCTAACACAAATCACTACGATAGCGTCAATATGCTTCGTCGATCGGCGGAGGCTGGAAATTCAGATTCGCAGGTGAAACTTGGTTATGAATATTACCGGGCGATTGGTGTACCTCGTGATTATACCAAAGCCATGAAGTGGTTCCGTCTAGCCGCCGCACATGCAAATAGCGACGCGGAATTTTATATTGGCGTTATCTATGATGACGGCGATGGTGTGAAGTCAGACCCAGTTGAAGCCGTCAAGTGGTATCGACGAGCGGCATCAACCGGGAACCTAGCAGCCCAATTTAACTTGGGGGCAGCTTATGACTTCGGTCACGGTACACGTCAAGACTACAATTTAGCTATGAAGTGGTATCGTATTGCTGCCAAGAGGAACTTTGCCGCCGCTCAATTCTTTCTTGCGCATATGTACTACTTGGGGCACGGCGTGCAAAAGAACTATGCTGAAGCAGCTAAGTGGTATTTGAGATCAGCAAAAAATGGGTTTGCCGCCGCCGAATTCAAGCTCGGAGTTATCTATGCGGGTGGCCAAGGTGTGCCACTTGATTTTTCTGCTGCATATTTCTGGACAGCAGTAGCAAAAGATAACCAAGGTGCGAGTAGCCAAATTCAGTCTGACGCAGTTAACAATCTTTCAATTATAGCGTCTCAATTGAGCAACGCAGAGATCAAAAGGCTAAGAGCAAGGGCCGCAATATGGGTCAAAAGCCACCCGTATAACGATTGTCCGGAATGTCGCGGCTGATTGACTAAGACCGCTATGTGTCAGATATACGCCGACGGGCCGGGACGCCCGCCTAGGCGGACGCGTATCGTTCCGCCGTTGCGGGCAATCTCAGGCGGCAGCGGTGAAACTGGTGGCGCGGTTGCGCGGGGCGTGGGTGGAGGTGCGGATGGTAGGGTGAATGATCAGCAACCGCCTGTAGGCTCAAGGCAAGAGCATCAAGCGAGCGGTGTTGACGGGACGCTTCCCGCAGATTGGTTAGGCCGATTTGGAGCGCGCAGTACGCTCGCGGAGCAAACCAACCTGTTTAATGAAGTTACGTCGGTCTTCTTCTGGAAGCTCAAGAATGAACGTGTACTTATTACCCAATCCATTGAATGATGCTCCGACAACAAATGCACGTGTGTAATCGACAATCCATACTCGATCATGAAGTTCTTCTGTCTTTCGACAGGTCAACCTTATGCCGCGGTCCTGGCATAATTTGGTGAATCCCTCCGCAACTTTAACGTCTCGCTTTCTTGGTTTTACAAACAGTTCGATGGCCTCGACGGTTTTCGGGATTACGTCTTTAACACAAGCTAGGTAGCCTTCTGTTGATGCCTTGCTGTTGGATAGCAAGAAATAGGGATCACAGATGACAAGCTGTTTAGCCCCAGAAAAACCGCGGGACATGTGTTCAATTGCCTCACATCTGGCAGCATCTCCGACACCCGTCATCAGCTGCATAATGTTGCTGCCTTCTTCGCTGGCCATGCGGCATGAAGCAGTGGGACGCTCCAGGAGCGCATCCACTTTTCGTTCTAAGCGACGAAGGCGATATTCAAACTCTTTATTCCAGAAAGGGTAAAGGAGCCCCTCACTACAAATTTTCCGCAGCGCATCACGATCACTGTCGCTGTGCTCAACAATTGCAATCAACTCTTTCAGGTGTTCGATCAGAAGTTCTTTGCGTGGCATGGAAGGCTCCCCAAATAGACCCAACACGAAGCAGATCCCGGATCCGGGAATAACGATGGATGTTCAACCTGTGCCGGCGCCGTGTCAATTAGACCAGAACCGCAACTGAACTGGGTCAGAGCCACTTAATCGTTGCGATCGACTCTGAAGCCGCTCGGAAGTCCAGCGCTTCAGAGTCGCGGAAAGCGGGTCGAAAGCGGGTCAGAGCGACTTCCCCTGTCTGCCAGTTGCTGTGATCGGTGTGTACGTGCCGCTGTCGGATGCGCTGCGATGTACACTTTGACGTACATCGGCCATCCGGAGCCCTGCCATGCCTGAAGCCACCTTCACCGAACTGCGCAACCACGCCAAGGCCTGGTTCGATCTGGTCGAAGCCGGGCAGACCGTGCGCGTGCTGCGCAATGGCAAGCCTATTGCCGAGATCCACCCCGTCGCCCCGCAGACCCCATCGTGGAAGCAGCGCCAGGCGCGCCCGCTGCGCCTCCCGCGCGGCAAATCGATCAGCCGCCTGATCCTCGAAGAACGCGGCGACTGATGCGCGTCTTTTTCGACTCCTCGGCCTTCGCCAAGCGCTACATCCTCGAACCCGGCAGCGCCGAAGTGCAGACCTGGTGCGAGCGCGCCAGCGAGCTGGCGCTGGCGGTCATCGCCGTGCCGGAGCTGATCTCGGCCTTCTGCCGCCTGCGGCGCGAGGGCCGCATCACCCCCGCGCACTACCGGCAGATCAAGCACGACTTCATGCACGACATCAGCGATGCGCTGATCTGCGAGATCACGCCCGCGGTCGTGCAAACCGCGGTCAAGGCCCTGGAAAGCCACCCGCTGCGCGGCATGGACGCCCTGCATCTCGGCGCCGCATCGGCCTGCGAGGCTGCGGTGTTCGTCTCCGCCGATGCACGCCAGTGTCACGCCGCCGAGGCGCTGGGTCTGAAAGTGGTGAAGCTGTGAAACGCGCCCGCGCCCGCAGGCAGCTTTCGACACCCTGCGTCTCGAGACCACGCGCCGGGCTGAACTGGGTCAGTGGCTGAACTGGGTCAGAGCCACTTAATTGCGCCAAACAGGGGCAAGATCGAATTCGGGCAGGACTTGCTCGTCGTAGGCTTCGCCGCGGGCGAAGCGCCGCAATTCCTCGGTCAGTTCCCGATTGGCGCGGCGGTTGGTCGAACCGACGCGTACATAGACGTCGGCATCGAGGCCTGCGCGTTTGAGGTAGTGGGGCCGGCCGGCGCTCGGATACACCTGGACGGCCACGACGTGGGTGCGACGCCAGGGCAGTATCGCCAGCTCCGGCATCAGACGCGGGTGAATGGAGTCGCTGACCAGGCTCGCCAGACGTTCTTCCACCGCCAGCGGGTCGGCGACGCCGCGGATATGCCGCGTCTTGTCCTCCACGCCGAGCAGCAGCGTGCCGCCCGCCGTATTGGCGAATGCCACCCGTCGCTGGGTCGAACTGGGTCAGGGTCGAACTGGGTCAGAGCCACTTAATTGCGATCTCGGTGACGCGATCCAGCCGCTCCTGCGAGATTCGTTGCGACGGCCGCAGGCTCAGGCGCCCGGCGATGGCGTTGACGTGCCGATTCATGCCTTTTGCACCCTGGCTTCCCACTGTGGCCGGTACAATTTCATCATGGCGTCCAAGCTCTCCAGTACCAATCCCTACCTGCGCGATCCCAAGCAGCGCCAACGCAGTGGAAAACCGGTGGAAAACCCGGGTCAGGTTGCACTTTTCAGAAACCGCACTCTGACCCCGGTTTTCAGATTCCCGTTGTGCATTTCATTTTGGACCTCGGTTTCCTCATGACCCATTCGGATTTGCTAAGGTGACCGCCGTTCTCTTCCAGGCATCCAGGGTCTGCATGCGCGCCAGCCAGCGCTGCACGTTGGCGAACGGGCCGATGGGGAGCTTCTCCGGCGCGGTGGCGGCCAGCAGGCTGGTCAACGGGGTGACGATGGCGAAGTCGGCGAGCGAGAGCGCGCTGCCGCACATCCAGTCGCGACCGGCGAGGTGCGCATCGAGGACACCGACGAACTCGCGCACCAGATCTTCGCCGCGCTTGACTTCGGCGGGGTCGGGGCCGCCCAGCCCGATCAGGCGCTTGATGGCGTGCTCCCTGTTCAAAATCCCGACGGCGGACGCGAGATGCCCCCCGCACCAGAACAGCCAGCGGTTGACGTCGGCCCGCGCGCGGATCTCGGTCGGATAAAGGGTCTGTCCGGGCGTTTTGTCCGCCAGGTACTGCATGATGGCGTGCGATTCCCAAAGGACGAAGCCGTCGTCCTCGAGCA
>JAJYQO010000050.1 GCA_021794575.1 Pseudomonadota bacterium
AAGAGTAGGTCACCGCCAAGGTCCTCTTATCTCCACGACGGCCGATCCCATGGATCGGCCGTCTCCGTTTCCGGCGCCATCTGACACGCCAACTCCAACACCCGCTCTGCACCGGCATTCCGACTTCTTCGGATGGCGATGTGACGTCGCTACGCATCGCCGCAAACACCCTCAGTACAGCGGTGGATAACCGCCCGGTCGCCTCTTGAATCGCTTGTGTACCCACAAATATTGCGCAGGCACAGCGCGCACCATCTGCTCGATGGCGAGATTCACGCGCGTGGTGTCAGCGACAACGTCGGCACTCGGGAAATCGTCCAGCGCGGGGCGTATGTCGATCCGGTAACTGCCGTCATGTTCGCGGCGATGTGCGAAGGGCAGCACCACGGCCCCTGAAAGTCGTGCCAGATGATGAGTCGCGGTGATTGTTGCGGCGGGCACACCGAAAAAAGGTGCAAACACGCTGTCCTTGCCGCGCATATCCTGGTCCGGTGCATACCAGAGCACGCCGCCGCGGCGCAGGTGGCGCACCGTTCCAAGCAGATCGTCTTTGGTGAACATCGCGGCGGCATAACGTAAACGGGCACGCAGGATGATGTGTTCAAACACGGGGCTGTCCATGACTCGATACATACCGGCCAGCGGCACATGCATGGCCAGTAGACGCGCGCAAAGCTCGAGATGCGTGAAGTGGGCGCCGACCAGTAGAACGCCGCGCCCCGTGGCCTGAGCAGCGCGCAGGTGTTCCAAACCATCAATATGAGCGGGTACTCGCGACAGCGCGCGAGCGCTCCCCATCCAACCCATGCTGAACTCGGCCAGCATCAGGCCTAAGTTACGCAGGTTAGCGCGCAGCAGGCGGCGTCTGCGCACGGCGTTCAATTCCGGAAAACAGACGCGCAAATTGATTTCAGCGATGCGGCGCCGCGCGGGCAAGAGGTGCGTTGCCAGCACACCGACGCACCAACCGAGAGCCATGAGCAACCGCAGGGGCAGGCGGGCAGCCAGCCATACCAGAGCAATACCTAGCCACTCCGGCCACCGGCGTGGCGCGAGCAGATGGATGGGAAATCTGTCGCGAACCGGTGGCATGCGGAAGAATGGTAGCACCGCAGCGCGACAGGTCTAGCCAATCTCGGTCAGGTCGCACGCTCGCTATACTGCACCGCCCCAACGGATAAACGCGTGCTGGCACGTCTGCTCTACACGCTGTTGCTGTATCTGCTCACGCCGTTGATGCTGGTGCGCATGGCGATTCGGGGCATGCGTAATCGCGATTATCTGCGCCGCTGGCGTGAGCGCTTCGGATTTGCTCCGACTCTGCCAGTGCACGGTACGCTGTGGCTACACGCGGTCTCTGTCGGAGAGGTCAATGCGGTGGCGCGGCTCGTTGAGTTTCTGTTGACGCAATCGCCCGATCAGGCACTGATGCTGACCACCGGCACACCGACGGGCTCGGCCCGCGTCCGCCAGCTGTTTGGTGACCGTGTGTATCACGCATACCTGCCTTATGACCTGCCAGGCTCAGTACGGCGATTTTTGATGCGCACGCAGCCGAGCGTGGGCGTCATCGTGGAGACCGAGATTTGGCCGAACCTGTACACGCTGGCGGCGCGCCAAGGTATGCCGTTATTGATCATCAATGCGCGTCTATCGGAGCGGTCAATGCGCGGCTTCGCCATCATGCCGGGCGTGCGCCTCATTCGCGCCGCGCTGGATGGTGTCGTGCAGGTTTTGGCACAGAGTGAAATCGACGCCGAGCGTTACCGCCGGCTCGGCGCAAGACCCGAGCGGGTGCGGGTGGTAGGCAATCTCAAGTTCGACCTCGCGTTGGCCGCGGATGTCCACCGCATTGGGGCGGATGTGCGCGCTGTTGCGGGTGAGACCCGTTCGGTGTGGATTGCGGCCAGCACTCATGAAGGTGAGGAACAGGCGGTGCTCAACGCACACGCGACTGTCTTGAAAGCATTCCCCGATGCCTTGCTGCTGATCGCACCACGGCATCCGGAACAGTTTCGGGCGGTGACGCAGGCCGCCCGCGCCGCCGGTTTTCGGACACGCACGCGCAGCGGCGAGCGCTTGCCCGATACCAGGACGCAGTGCTTTGTGCTCGACAGTCTTGGCGAACTGATGGGGTTTTACGCAGCGGCTGACGTTGCGTTTGTCGGCGGTAGCCTGACGCCGGTCGGAGGGCACAACGTGCTGGAGCCCGCGGCGCTTGGGCTCGCAGTGCTAGTCGGTCCGCACACGTTCAATTTTGTCGAGATCGTCGACGCCCTGATCACGGCTGGCGGTGCGGCCCGCGTTGCGGAAGCCGATGCGTTGGGGCCGGCTGTACTCGAGCTATTGCGTAACGCCCAAGTACGAACCCGCATGGGTGCTGCCGGTCTAAAGGTGCTCGAACGTGGACGCGGCGCACTGGCGGAAATCACTGCCGCGGTCGGGCTTGAAATGGCGCGAGCGCAGACGCCTACTGCAAAAGCGCATTGACTTCCTGCAACTGCGTGTAGCCCAGCTTGCCGCCGTCATATGCCAGCGACAGCCGGTTCAACAGCAGTTGGTAACGTGACTGCGAGTAGGCACTCTGTGCCTGAAACAGTGTCTGCTGCGCGAGTAGCACGTCGACGATGGTCTGTGTGCCCACTTCGTAACCGGCCTGGGTGGCTTCGAGCGAACTCTTGGCGGAGACCACGGCAGCCTTGTTGGCATCGACGCTGGCGACGCCGGACAGCACCGAGCGGAACGCGTTGCGCGTGCTGCGCACCAGCGCGCGGCGGTTCTGCTCCAGCACATCTCGTGCGCTTTCGCGGTTGTAGATGGCCTGGCGCACTCGGGACTGCGTTGCGAAACCACTGAAGATGGGGATGTTGAGTACCACGCCGATCGCCGTGTCACGGCTGAGGCTGTTGCTGTGATACGCGCCGATCCCGCCGAGGCGGGAATTCTGGTCCGCCCAGCCCGGGCTGCGCGTGTAACTCAGCTGCGCCGAGAGCGTGGGCAGGTGCGCGCCATAGGCCGCCTTAACACTATCGCTGGCCGCGCTGACCTGTTCCTCGGATGCGCGCAGGCCGGGATTGTCGGCCAGCGCCATGCTGACCCAAGCATCCAGATTGTCGGGCTGCGGCGGGTTCATGGGGATATCGTTGCGCAAGGGCTTGAGGTTATCGGCCGGCTTGCCGGTGATCTGCGTCAATGCTTCGCGCGAATCGTAGAGGGTGTTGCGCGCGGTGATCACGGTGGCGACGGCTGTGTCGTATTGAGCCTTAGCCTGGTTGACGTCGGTAATCGCGGCTAGGCCGACTTCGAAACGCTGCTTGGCCTGATCGAGCTGGCTTTTCAGGGCTTTCTCATTGGCCTTGGCGAAATTCAGCTGATCCTGCGCGGCCAGCACGCCGAAGTACGCCGTGGCGACGCGCAGAAACAAATCCTGCTCCGCCGAGCTGTAAGTGGCGTCCTGGCTGCGCGCGTTGGAATGCGCGGCTTTGAGGTTGGCCCAGTCGGAAAAGTTGAACAGCGTCTGGCTCAGCACGCCCTGCAACTGGGTGCCGTAATTCTTGCTGGAACTGGTGAAATTGAAGATCTGGAAGCCATTGGCCGTGCTGAATGGCTGCGTGCTGCTGCTGGTGCCATGCGACTGCGAGTAGCTGTAGCTGGCGTTCAACTGCGGCAGCAGTAGCGCGCGCGCTTGAACAACGCCTTCCTGGGTAGCCAGCTTGATGGCATCGGCCTGCGCCAGCACCGGATCGCTGGCGCGCGCCTGCTGATAGGCCTGCAGCAGATTCTCGGCGCGGGCGTGGCGCGGCAGGAGCGAAAGCGCTATGGCGCAGCTGAGCAGGGCGAGCGTCGCGGTACGGTTCATGATGGAGTTCCTGGTCGGGCCGGGAGAGCAGATGGAGGATGCGCGCCGTGGTCAGAGTACGAATTGCGCCTGCGGTGCGGCGTTGCGCAGATAAGGCAGATCGGTCTCGAACAAGACTTCGACGGTTTCCGGTTGCGCATCGCCATGCCGCAACAGCAGGGCCTGCATGGCGGGTGCCTGACCCATGATCAGGAACAGGCGGCCGCCGGGATTGAGCCAGCCCAGCCAACGTTGCGGCAGCGTGGCCACCGCGCCGGTGATGGCAATGGCATCGAAGCGCTGCGCGGGCACGAATTCATGCACGGCCTCAGCGGTCAACAACTCGACGTTGTCGATGCCGGCAGCGTGCAATCGCTTCTGCGCGACGGCGGTGAACTCAGCGCGCAGATCGATACTGGTGACGTGCCCGGCCAATTGAGCCAGGCAAGCGCTGAGATAGCCGCTGCCGGTTCCGATTTCCAGCACGCGGTCGTTGCGGGTGAGTTCGAGTGCCTGCAGCAGGCGGCCTTCGAGCACGGGCTTCATCATGATTTCGCCGTGACCGAGTGGCAATTCGAGATCTGCGTAAGCGGCCCCGCGAAACGCGGACGGAACAAAATCTTCGCGGTGCACTGTACCCAGCACCTCGAGCACGCGCGCATCCAACACTTCCCATGTGCGCACCTGGTTGCTGACCATGTTGCGGCGGGCCAAATCGAGATCCAGCGTCATAACAGCGCGTCCAGTAGAAAAATCAAGCGTGCAAGCATAGGCACTGCGCCGCTGCGGAACAATCGCGATGCTGCACGTGCATGCCAGACGAACGCAGTGCCGGAGGTCATCCGGTCATCTTGACCGTTGTCAGTTGCGCCGCGACCGACTGGCCCGACGCTCGCTTAGGCGTCTGTGACGAAATCCGTTGCACGCTGCGCGCCAAACGCATGTCCAGCCGCTGCATGGTGCGAGCGGACTCCGCCGAGGCGTGGCTGCGTAACAGCCACGTCAACCAGCGCGCCAATCGGGCGCGCCCGCGCCACGCGCCGCCGGCCTGTTGCCGGGCAGCCCATGGGCGGCGCATCCCGCGTTCATCCGCCTCGATCCATGCGTTGCATGCGCGTTGCGCGCACGGACAAACGTGGCTCCATGGCGTGGGCGCGGCGTGCGGCAATGCGGGGGGTGTCATGCGAGCATCGTCGAATACTGTACTTTGAAGTATACTAAAATCGATGACCCATGAGAAATTGAACCCCATGCTGCTTTCGTATGCGCGCCCAGGCGGACGCGCACAGGGACCGGGTCGTCCCAAAGACATGGAAAAGCGCGGCGCCATCTTGGCAGCCGCACAGAAGCTGTTCACCCGCTCGGGTTTCGAGGGCACCAGCATGGACGCCATCGCGCAGGCAGCGGGCGTTTCCAAGCTCACGGTCTACAGCCATTTCGGCGACAAGGACAGCCTGTTCCGCGAAGCCGCGCAAACTTGTTGCGGGGCGTTGATGCCCGAGCAGGTTTTCGAGTTCCAACCGGCGATGGATCTGCGCCACGCGCTGAACGTGATTGCCCTGGCGCACGCCCGTGTTTTGGCCAACAGCGAACTGGCGGCGCTGTTCCGCGCCGTACTGGGTGATTGCAATGCGGAGGGCGATCCGCGCCTGGGGCGCCTCGTATGGGACGTGGGTCCAGGCCGTGCGCAGCAGAAGATCGAGCATTTTCTCGAACAAGCGGTGGCGGCCGGCAAGCTCGAGATTCGGGACGTGCCGCTGGCGGCCGGCCAGTTCCTGGCCTTGCTGCGCGGTGATCTGCCGCTGCGCCGCCTGTTCGCCTGTAGCGAGGGCTGCGAGGAGGCCGGCATCCGGCGCAACGCCGAAGCGGCAGTGGAGATGTTCCTGCGCGCCTACGCCCCGCGCTGATCCGCGCCTGTGCTTGAATAGCAGTCTGAAGCGGGGGTGCTGGCGCGCGCTGGCTGAGAGAGTCCCTTCGAACCTGACCCGGGTCGTACCGGCGTAGGGAGCTTCACCGGATCACCGGTGCCGCCGCTTCGTCCCATCCACGAGGACGAATCCATGAATGCGCAAGTTTCCGATGTGATCGGTGCCACTGCCGCACTGTCCACCGCCGTGACACGGCCGATCGCGGGTAGCCGCAAGATCCACGTACCGGGCAGTCGTGCCGATCTGCGTGTGCCGATGCGCGAAATCGTGCTGACCGACACGCCGGCCAGCTTCGGTGTCGAGCGCAATTTGCCGCTCCCCGTCTACGACACCTCGGGGCCATATACCGACCCTGGCGCGCGCATTGATCTCACCGCGGGACTGCCTGCGTTGCGCGCGCGCTGGATCGAAGCGCGCGGCGATACCGACGCATTGGCGGGCCGCAGCTCCGCGTTTGCACGCCGTCATGCCGAGGCCACCGAACTGGCGGCGGTGCGCTTTCCCAGTCTGCCGCAGCCGCGCCGTGCGCGAGCCGGCGCCAACGTGACGCAGATGCACTACGCGCGGCGCGGCATCGTCACCCCGGAAATGGAGTTCGTCGCCATCCGCGAGCAGCAGCGGCTAGAGACGCTGGCCGACAGCGGCCTGCTCAGGCAGCACGTGGGGCAGAGCTTCAATGCCGCGATTCCGACACGCATCACGCCCGAGTTCGTGCGCGACGAGGTCGCCCGCGGCCGCGCCATCCTCCCCAGCAACATCAACCATCCGGAATCCGAGCCGATGATCATCGGCCGCAACTTCCTGGTGAAGATCAACGCCAACATCGGCAACTCGGCGCTGACCAGCTCGATCGCCGAGGAAGTCGAGAAGATGGTCTGGGCGATCCGCTGGGGCGCCGACACGGTGATGGACCTCAGCACCGGCCGACACATCCACGAGACCCGCGAGTGGATCATCCGCAACAGCCCGGTGCCGATCGGCACCGTGCCCATCTATCAGGCGCTGGAAAAGGTGGGCGGCGTAGCTGAGGACCTCACCTGGGAACTCTTCCGCGACACTCTGATCGAACAGGCCGAGCAGGGCGTGGACTACTTCACCATCCACGCCGGCGTGCGCCTGCCGTTCATACCGCTGACCGCGAAGCGCGTCACCGGCATCGTCTCGCGCGGCGGCAGCATTCTCGCCAAGTGGTGTCTGGCGCACCACAAGGAGAATTTCCTCTACACGCATTTCGAGGACATCTGCGACATCATGCAGGCCTACGACGTGGCCTTCTCGCTGGGCGACGGCCTGCGTCCCGGCTCGATCGCCGATGCCAACGACGAGGCCCAGTTCGCCGAACTCGACACCCTTGGCGAACTGACGCAGCTCGCCTGGCAGCACGACGTGCAGGTGATGATCGAGGGTCCCGGCCACGTGCCGATGCACCTGATCAAGGAGAACATGGACCGGCAGCTGGAAAAGTGCGGCGAGGCGCCATTCTACACGCTCGGCCCGCTGACCACCGACATCGCGCCGGGCTACGACCACATCACCAGCGCGATCGGCGCGGCGATGATCGGCTGGTACGGCACGGCGATGCTCTGCTACGTCACGCCCAAGGAGCATCTCGGCCTGCCCGACAAGCAGGATGTGCGCGACGGCATCATCGCCTACAAGATCGCCGCGCACGCCGCGGATCTGGCCAAGGGCCACCCCGGCGCGCAGGCGCGTGACAACGCGCTCAGCAAGGCGCGCTTCGAGTTCCGCTGGGACGATCAGTTCAACCTCGGCCTCGATCCGGAGAAGGCGAAGGAATTCCACGACGAAACCCTGCCCAAGGACGCGCACAAGTCGGCGCACTTCTGCTCGATGTGCGGACCGAAGTTCTGCTCGATGAAGATCACCCAGGACGTGCGCGAGTACGCTGCCGC
>JAJYQO010000041.1 GCA_021794575.1 Pseudomonadota bacterium
GCCTGATGCTGGTGGCGCGCTCGCTGCGCGGGCACACCGCGCTGACGCAGATGATCGCCGCGCGCGCGGTGAGCCGGCAGTACCTGGCGCTGGTGCGCGGCGAGGTCATCGCCGGCGGCACCGTCGATGCGCCGCTGGGACGGCATGCGGTGGACCGCCTGCGTCAGGCCGTGCGCACGGGCGGACGCGAGGCGCGCACGCACTACCGCGTGCGCGAGCGCCTGCGCGGGTACACCCTGCTGCAATGCCTGCTGGACACCGGCCGTACGCACCAGATCCGCGTGCACATGGCGCATATCGGCCATCCGCTGCTGGGTGATCCGCTGTACGGCGGCGGCTTGCGCATGCCCGCGGGCGCCAGCCCGGCACTGGTCGAGGCGCTGCGCGGCTTTCAGCGCCAGGCGCTGCATGCCGAACGGTTGGCGTTCACGCATCCGTTCACGGCGCAGGCCATGACCTTCGAGGCGCCGCTGCCGGATGACCTCACCGCATTGCTGAACGCATTGCGCACCTGGTCGCGCGAGGCGGACCATGAACGGTGATGCGCATGAACCCCCGATGCCGCGGGCGGCAGACGCGCCGCCGCCCGTGTCGGACCCGCGACTGCGAACGCCGGCGGCCGCCAGCCTGCTGCGGCCGGACTGGCCGGCCGCACCCGGCGTGCATGCGCTGACCACGCTGCGCGGGCCACACGGCCATTCGCAGGATGCCTATGCGCGTTTCAACATGGGCGTGCACGCCGGTGACGATCCCAGGCGGGTGCTGGACAACCGCCGCGATCTGGCCGCGGGCGCCCGCCTGCCGTCATCGCCACACTGGCTGCAGCAGGTGCACGGTGTGCGCGTGCACGAGGTCCGGTGCCCGCGGCCTTTCGTGCGTGACGCAGACGATGCGGCGCCGGATGCCGACGCGCCCGCGGCCGACGCGGCGATCACGCGGGTGCCGGGCGCGGTACTGGCCATCCTCACTGCTGATTGCCTGCCGGTGCTGTTCGCGGCGCGCGACGGCAGGGCGGTGGGCGCCGCCCATGCCGGCTGGCGCGGGCTGGCCGCGGGCGTGCTGGAGGCCACACTGCGCGAACTCGCGGTGCCGCCCACCGGGATCTTCACCTGGATCGGTCCCGGTATCGGCGCTGCCTGCTACGAGGTGGATGCGCGCGTGCGCGAGGCGTTCCTTGTCCGCGATGCCGATGCCGATGCCGATGCGGCCTTCGCGGCGACGCGTCCGGGGCACTGGCACTGCGATCTGGCGCTGCTGGCGCGGCTGCGCCTGCGGCGTGCCGGCGTGACCGACGTGTATGGCGGCGGCTTCGACACCTTCGGAGACGCGCGCTTCTACTCGTATCGTCGCGACGGCGCGCGCAGCGGGCGCATGGCCACGCTGATCTGGATGGAACCTTGAGCGCGCCGGGCGCGCCGGATTCGTGCCGTCGGCAACGCGCCGCAACGCGCGTTGCCTTGACCCTGACTACGGCCGCCGCGCCAGTTCCGGGTTTTCCTTGGTCACCGGCATCAGATCCTTCTTCGATACGCCCATCCACAGCAGCAGCGGACTGGCGATGAAGATCGAGGACAGCGTGCCGACCACGATGCCGATCAGCATGGTGATGGCGAAGCCGTGCACCGCCGGGCCGCCGAAGAAGAACAGCGCGGCCATGGCGATGCCGGTGAACAGAGAGGTGATGATGGTGCGCGAGAGCGTACTGTTGATGGCGCGGTTCAGCACTTCCTCGGGTTCGGCGCGACGCGCGGAGCGGAACAGCTCGCGCACGCGGTCGAACACCACTACCTTATCGTTGATCGAATAGCCCACCACCGCCAGCACCGAAGCCAGCACGGTGAGATCGAAGTCGCGCTGGGTCAGCGCGTAAAAGCCCAGCGTGACCACGGTGTCGTGCAGTTCGGTGATCAGCGCAGCCACGGCGAAGCGTTTCTCGAAGCGCGCCCACAGGTAGATCATGATGCCGATGATCACGAAGATCACCGCCACCACGCCGTCGTTGCGCAACTCGGAGCCTACCTGTGGACCGACGAAATCGGTGCGCTTGAGTGTGGCGTCGGGACGCGCAGCCTGCAGCACCTTGATCACCTGTGCGGCCACCTGGTCGGCGGCGCCCTGCTGCTGGTCCAGCGCCTTGGCGTCGGCCGCGCCACGCGGCTGCAGGCGGATCGAGAACTCGCGGGTGCCGCCCAGGCTTTGCACCAGCGCGTGCGGGTAGCCGGCCCTGGCCAGCGTTTCGCGCACGGTGCCGGCGTCCACCGGCTGCGCGTAGGTGACCTCGACCAGCACGCCGCCGGTGAAATCCAGGCCATAGTTCAAGCCGCGCGTGGTGAGCAGGGCGATCGAGCCGATGAACAGCAGCACCGCGACGGCGATGCTGAACCTGCGCAGGTTGAGGAAGTGGATGTTGCTGTGCGGATTGAAGATTTCCATCGGGGATTCCTTAGACCGACAGCGTCTTGAGCTTGCGTCCGCCGTGGATCAGCGCGGTGATGGCATGGGTGGCGGTGACCGAAGTGAACATCGAGGTCAGGATGCCCACCGCCAGCGTCACGGCGAAGCCGCGGATCGAGCCCGAGCCGAAGGTCATCAGTCCGAACGCGGCCAGCAGGTGGGTGACGTTGGCATCCAGGATGGTGGCCCAGGCCTTCTCGTAGCCGGCGCGGATGGCGGCCAGCGGCGTGGAGCCGTTGCGCAGCTCCTCGCGCACGCGCTCGCAGATCAGCACGTTGGCGTCGATGGCCATGCCCAGGGTCAGCACGATGCCGGCGATGCCGGGCATGGTGAGGGTGGCCTGGAACAGGCTCAGCACCGCCACCAGCAGCACCAGGTTGAACACCAGCGCGATGTCGGCCACCAGCCCGAACAGCTTGTAGTAGATGGCCGCGGCCACCAGCACCAGGCTCAGGCCCAGCAGCACCGACAGCAAGCCCTTCTCGATGTTCTGCTGGCCCAGGCTGGGTCCGATCACGCGTTCCTCGACGATGTTCATCGGCGCGGCCAGCGATCCGGATTTGAGCAGCGTGGCCAGATCCTTGGCCTCGCTCTGGGTCAGGCCGGTGGTCTGGAAGTTCTTGCTGAAGACGCCCTGGATGGTGGCGTGGTTGATGACCTCTTCCTTAGTCTTGGAGGTGTGCACCTCCTTGCCGTCGACCGTCTTCACCTCGGGGATGCGCTCGATGTACAGCACCGCCATCGGCTTGCCCACGTTCTTGCTGGTGAAGTCGAACATGCGCGCGGCCGCGGCCGAATCCAGTTCCACGTTCACCGTGGGCTGGCCGCTCTGCTGGTCGAAGCCGGAGCTGGCGTTGATCATCTCGTCGCCCGAGGCGATGATTTTCTTTTTCAGCACGATCGGCTGGCCCTGGCGCGTGTAGTACAGCTTGTCCTCGGGCGGCACGATGCCGGTCTTCAGAATCTGCGGGATGTCGGCGTTCTGGTCGACCGCGTGGTACTCGATGGTGGCGGTGGCGCCCAGGATCTTCTTGGCCTCGGTGGTGTCCTGCACGCCGGGCAGCTCGACCACGATGCGGGTGGCACCCTGTTGCTGGATCACCGGTTCGGACACGCCCAAAGCGTTGACTCGGTTGCGCAGGGTGGTCAGGTTCTGGTGGATGATCGAGGTCTCGATCTTGTTCAACTCGGCCGGGCTCAGCGTGGCCCGCAGCACGTAGCCGCCATCGCCGCTGCTGCCGTCGGTCAGCTGCAGTGCGCTGTCGTTGCGGGCGATCAGGGCGCGGCCGGCGTCGCGCGCGGCGGCGGTCTTGAACACCACGCGGATGCTGCTGCCGTTGCGGGTGACGCTGTCGTAATCGATCTTCTTGGCGCGCAGGCTGTCGCGCACGTCGTCCATGTAACGCTGCATCTGCTGGTCGAGCACCGAACCGGAGTCGACCTGCATCAGGAAGTGCACGCCGCCCTGCAGGTCCAGGCCCAGCGGCATGGCGTTGGCGCCGATCGCGCGCAGCCAATGCGGCACGCTGCTGGCCAGGTTCACCGCCACCACGTACTTGTCGCCCAGCGCGTCGCGCAGCGCGGTATAGGCCTTGAGCTGCGTATCGGTGTTGGAGAAGCGCACCAGCAGGCGTTCGCCCTGTATGCTGCTGTTCACGCCGGGAATGCCGGCTTTCCGCAGCACTTGGGCGACCTGTGACTGCAGCGCCGGCGTCACCGGATTGCTGCTGCTGCCCTGGATCTGCACGGCGGCCTGCGGGCGGAACGCATTGGGCAGCGCGTAGAGGATGCCGAACAGCAGCACCACCAGCACCAGCCAGTATTTCCAGCGGGGAAAGTCGGTCATGACGGAATCCTGCGCGCCGCGAGCGCAGCGCGCTGCGTGATCAGAAGGCTTTCAGCGTGCCTTTGGGCAGCACCGCGGAGATGGCTTGGCGCTGCACGCGCACCTTGACGCCGCTGGCCACTTCCAGGCTGATGAAGCTGTCGTCGATGGCATCGATACGGCCGGCGAGCCCGCCGTTGGTCAACACCTCGTCGCCCTTGGCCAGTTCCGAGATCATCTTCTTCAGTTCCTTCTGTCGCTTCATCTGCGGGCGGATCATCATGAAGTACATCAGACCGAACAGCACGGCCATCATCAGCAGGAACTGCAGGCCACCGCCCGAGGCGGGTGCCGCAGCGGTGGTCTGGGCGTAGGCGTTGGGGATCAGGAAATCCATCATCGGTCTCGATCAATGGCCGGCGTGCCGGCGTTCAAAAGCGCTGAAGTATGCCATGCAGGTGCGTCCGCTGCAGTTCGCGCGCGGCGGCGTCCAAAGCATTGGGGCGGCCGTCCGAAGCGCAAGAGGCGCTCAGGTCGCCAGGCTGCGGCGGGCGTGGAAATCGGCCGCGAACGACTCCACTGCGTCCACTGCGATCGCCTCGCGCAGGCCGGCCATCAGCCGTTGGTAGTAGCGCAGGTTGTGCTGTGTGGCCAGCACGCAGCCCAGGATCTCGTTGCAGCGGTCCAGGTGGCGCAAGTAGGCGCGGCTGAAGCCGCCGGCGCAGGCCGGGCAGTCGCAGCCTTCCTCGATCGGCCGCGTGTCGCTGGCGTAGCGCGCGTTGCGGATGCGCAGCGTGCCGCGCGCGGTGAACAGGAAACCGTTGCGTGCGTTGCGCGTGGGCATCACGCAGTCGAACAGGTCCACGCCGCGGCGCACCGCCTCGACGATGTCCTCGGGCCGGCCCACGCCCATCAGGTAGCGCGGGCGATCGGCGGGCAGCAGCGGCAGGGTTTCGTCCAGCGTGCGGTTGCGCTCGTCTTCGGGCTCGCCGACGGCCAGGCCGCCTACTGCGTAGCCGTCGAAACCGATCCGGCGCAGGCTCGCGGCCGAGCGCTGACGCAACTCGGGGTACACGCCGCCCTGCACGATGCCGAACAATGCGTTGGGGTTGCCGAGATCATCGAAGGCACGGCGCGAGCGCTCGGCCCAGCGCAACGACAGTTCCATCGATTCGCGCGCCACCGTCTCGCTGGCCGGCCAGGGCGTGCATTCGTCGAAGACCATCGCCACGTCGGAGTCGAGCACGCGCTGGATGCGCATCGATTCCTCGGGCGAGAGAAACACCTTGCTGCCGTCCACCGGCGAGGCGAAGCGCACGCCGTCCTCGCTGATCTTGCGCCGGTGCGCCAGCGAGAACACCTGGAAGCCGCCGGAGTCGGTCAAGATCGGCCCGTCCCAGCGCATGAAGCCGTGCAGGCCGCCGCAGCGCTCGATCACCGCCAGCCCCGGGCGCAGCCACAGATGGAAGGTATTGCCCAGGACCATCTGTGCGCCGCAGCCGCGCAGATCGGCTGGCGTCATTGCCTTGACCGTGCCGTAGGTGCCCACCGGCATGAACGCAGGCGTCTCCACCATGCCGCGCGCGAACTCGATACGTCCGCGCCGCGCACGGCCATCGCTGTTAAGCAGGGTGAAGCGCATCGGCGGGGCGGCTGCGGCGAGAGACGGGTGCGCGATGGTAGCGGGCGCGTGTTCCGCGTGTGTGCAACAGCACATCCGTGACCATCGGACGTTGACGGAAATTTACGAAATCGTATAGCAATAGACATGCATACGTGGTGTATGCCGCACGGGCCTTGGGGGAAGGGCCGCGCGAACGGCCGCCTGGCGGCGTGTGTTTCCACCTCGAGGGGATCGACATGAGGGATGATCTATCAGCCCGCACACCGATGCGGATTTTGGCGGCATTCGTGCTCGCCGCCTGTAGCGGCGTCGCTGCGGCGCAGGTGTACGACCCGCCCGCGTCGGCAGCGGTCGTGGCGCGCATGAACCTGACCGCGTTGGGTGCGCAGTCCGGCTTCGACCGCTTCATCGTGTATTACCGGGACGGCAGCAGCCATGGTGCGGCACTTCCGGCTGACGTCGCCGCCAGTACCGCGCCGGCGGCGCGCACGGCGCGCCTGCAGGCTCTCGGCGGCGATCTCGCCCGCGTTTCCGCCGCGCTCGGCGTGAGGCTGGCGCACGTGCGCGGCCTGGCCACCGGTGGCGAACTGGTCGGTGTGCAGGGGCAGCGCCTGTCTCCGGCCGCGGCGCAACGATTCATGACGCAGATGCTGGCCAATCCCGACGTGGCGTATGTCGAGCCCGATCGGCGCATGACCATCAAGATGGTGCCCAACGACACCTACTGGCAATACCAGTGGGACTACTACGAACCGACCGCCGGCATGAACCTGCCCGCGGCCTGGGATATCGCCACCGGCAGCGGCGTGGCGGTGGCGGTGCTGGATACCGGCATCACCGCGCACAGCGATCTGGCCGGGCAGACGGTGGGCGGCTACGACTTCATCAGCGATGTCGCCACCGCGCGCGACGGCAACGGGCGCGACAGCAATCCCAACGACGAGGGCGACTGGTTCGCGGCCAACGAGTGCGGCGTCGGCTACAGCAGCAACTCCAGTTGGCACGGCAGCCACGTGGCGGGCACCATTGCCGCGCTGGCCAACAACGCCAAGGGCATCGCCGGCGTGGCCTTCGGTGCCTGGGTCGTTCCGGTGCGCGTGCTCGGCAAATGCGGCGGCATGATCTCCGATATCGCCGATGCCATCATCTGGGCTTCGGGCGGCGGCGTCAGCGGTGTGCCGGCCAATCCCAATCCGGCCAAGGTGCTCAACATGAGCCTGGGCGGCGGCGGCGCCTGCGGCGTCACATTCCAGAGTGCCATCAACAGCGCGCGGTCGCGCGGTACCACCGTGGTGGTGGCCGCCGGCAACGAAAACCAGAACGCTTCCAACAGTTCGCCGGCCAACTGTACGGGCGTGATCGCGGTGGCGGCGCTGGATCGCAAGGGCAACCGCGCCAGCTACTCCAACTTCGGTACCACAGTGGACGTGGCCGCGCCGGGTGGCGACACCGCGGCCAGCGCGTACGACGGCATCCTCTCCACGCTGAATGCCGGCACCACCACGCAGAGTACCGAGAACTACGTGTTCTACCAGGGCACCTCGATGGCCACGCCGCACGTAGCCGGCCTGGTGGCGCTGATGCTGTCCAGGAGCCCGTCGCTGAGCCCGGATCAGGTGGAAAGCACGCTGAAGGCCAATGTGC
>JAJYQO010000079.1 GCA_021794575.1 Pseudomonadota bacterium
CAGGCGACGACGCCGGTGGAGAAACCGATCCGCGCGCCGAACTGGTGCGCCGCCTGCAGGAGTACGAACGCTACAAGCGCGCCGCCGAGGATCTGGACGCGCTGCCGCGCATCGAGCGCGACACCAGTGTGGCGCATGCCGACGCCGGCGCGCGCAACGTGGTGCGACTGCCGCCACCGGTGGAACTGCGCGAACTACTGCTGGCGTTGAAGGATGTGCTGCGCCGCGCCGAGCTGAATGGGGCGGTGGCCATGCAGCGCGACGCGCTGTCGATCCGCGAACGCATGAGCGACCTGCTCAAGCTGGTCGAAGACGGGGCGTTCCACGCATTCGAGGAGGTGTTCCGGCCCGAGCAGGGACGACTGGGCATCGTGGTCAGCTTCATCGCCATGCTCGAGCTGCTCAAGGAAGCCATGCTCGAGGTGATCCAGGACGCGCCGCTGGCACCGATCTATCTCAAAGCGCGCGCTGCGTCCGCATGAGCCCACGCCATATCCAGCCGCCCGCGCGCAGCAGGCGGCGCCAGGCACCGCCCGCATCCGCCGCAAGGCCTGAACCATGATCGAAACCGAACAGTTGCAACGAATCATCGAGGCCGCGCTGCTGGCCAGCCACGAGCCGCTCTCGCTGGCGAGCCTGTCCGGCCTGTTCACCGAGGACGAGGGCATCGGCAACGCCGCCATCATGCGCGCCATCGAGGCCCTGCAGGCACAGTGCGGCGGACGCGGCGTGGTGCTGGTCGAGGTCGCGTCCGGCTACCGCTACCAAGTGGCTGCCGACGTCCATGCCTGGGTGGCGCGACTCAACGCCGAACGCCCGCCGCGCTATTCGCGGGCGCTGCTGGAGACGCTCAGCCTGATCGCCTACCGGCAACCGATCACCCGCGGCGAGATCGAGCAGATCCGCGGCGTGGTGGTCTCCAGCAACATCATCCGCACACTTGAGGAACGCGAGTGGATCCGCGTGCTCGGCCACCGTGACGTGGCCGGGCGTCCGGCGCTGTACGGCACTACGCGCCAGTTCCTGGATTACTTCAACCTGCGGGCGCTCGAGGAACTGCCGCCGCTGACCGAGATCCGCGATCTCGAGGATCTGGCGCCGCAGTTCGAATTCGAGGCGCCGCACGCGCCTGCACTGCACGCCGTGCCGTCGGCCGGCGCAATGCTGCCGTCCGACGGCGACCCCCTGCCTGCGTCCGGCGCCACCGCGCCGACGCCCGACACCGCTTCCGAGGAGCACTCCGCATGAACGCGCCCACGCGCACACTGTTGTCACTCAAACGCCCGGTCACCGGCGGCACCGGTCCGCGCCTCGAAGAACGCCTGCACAAGGTTTTGGCCAACGCCGGCCTGGGCTCGCGACGCCTGCTCGAGCAACGCATCGAGCAGGGCCAGGTGCTGGTCAACGGCAGCATGGCCGGCATCGGCACCAGTGTCGGCACCGGTGACCGCGTCGAGTTGGACAGCCGCGCCTACGTAGTCGCCAGCGATCAGCGCGAGGACGCCGAGGTGCTGCTCTATCACAAACCGGAGGGCGAGGTAATCACGCGCGAAGACCCGGAGGGTCGCCCGACCGTGTTCGACAACCTGCCGCGCCTGAAAGGCTCGCGTTGGATCGCCGTGGGCCGTCTGGACATCAACACCACCGGCCTGCTGCTGCTGACCACCGACGGCGATCTGGCGCACGCGTTGATGCACCCCAGCGCGGCGCTAGAGCGCGAATACCTGTGCCGCGTGCATGGCGAGGTGCCGGACGAGGTGATCGCTCGTCTCGGTGCCGGCGTCGAGCTCGAAGACGGCCCAGCACGTTTCGACGAGATCGCGCCGATCAGCCGCGGCGGCAGCCATAGCTGGTTCCGCGTGGTGCTGCGCGAAGGCCGCAACCGCGAAGTGCGCCGGCTGTGGGAATCGCAGGGTTTCATGGTCAGCCGACTGAAGCGCATCCGCTACGGCAACGTCGAGCTGCCGCGCGCGCTGCGCCGCGGGCAGTCGCAGCCGCTGGAGGACGCGTCCGTGCGCGCGTTGCGCGCGCTGGCCGGGCTCGGTGAGCCGCAACCGGCACTGACCCTGCAGCCGGTGCTGCATCAGCGCCGCGCACCGCGTGGCGCGGTCAAGGTGCATGCCGAGCGCCCGCAAGCATGGGCTGCAGGCAGCGACGAAGGCCGCGAACTGGCCGCCTTCGACCGTATCCGCGACGACCACCGTGACACACGCCGGCGCAAAGGCGGCGGGCAACGCGAGGTCAACGGCAACGTAGTGCGCCCCGAGCACGCGCGCAAATCACGCAAGCCGCGCGCTTTCGCGCCGGGCCAGGAATTGCCCTCGGTGCGGCAATGGAATGCCGGCGAGACGCGTCCCGGGCAGCGTCCCGGTCCGCGCCGCGGCGCGCATCTGGAAGCGGGTCCGTGGCTACCGGCCAGCCGCGGCCAGGGTGCTGCCGGCGAGCGCGGCGAGCGCAGGCCGCCGTTCGCCGGCCCGCGCGGACCGCGGCCATCCGGCGAACGCCGCCCATTCGCGAACGAGCGCGGCAACCGCACCGGACCATCCGGCGGTGAGCGGCGTCCTTTCGGCGGCGAGCGCAGCGGACGCCCCGGCGGCAACACCCGGCGCCCGCACGACAACACACCGCGCGGGCCCCGGCCGCATGGTCGCGGCGGCCGCTGAGCGGCGCGCATGGACCGCTACGCAGCATTACAACTGTTTTTGCGCGTGGTCGAGGACGGCAGCTTCGCCGCCGCGGCCAGCCACGGCGGCATCTCGCGCGCGCAGGCCAGCAAACTGATCCGCGCGCTGGAGGACGATCTCGGCGTGCGCCTGATCCAACGCACCACGCGCAAGCTCAGCCTGACCGAGGCCGGATTGCAGTTCCACGCGCGCGTGGCCGAGGCCATGTTGGCGCTGCAGGAAGCGGCGGCCGAAGCCGCGCAACGCCAGACCGAACCGCGCGGCCGGCTGCGCGTCAGCGCGCCCACTTCCTTCGCCACGCGGCACCTCGGAGACGCACTGACCGAGTTCCTGCGCCGGCACCCGCGTATCGAACTGGAACTGGATCTCAGCGACCAGCGCGCCGACCTGGTGCGCGACGGCTTCGACATGGCCATCCGCATCGGTCATCTGGCTGATTCCAGCCTGGTGGCACGCCGCATCGCGCCGGCACGCATGATGGCCGTTGCCGCACCGTCTTACCTGCGCACGCACGGCACGCCCGTTCATCCGCAGCAGCTAGAGTCGCACGCAGGTCTGCTGTACACGCTGACCGCGCACCCTGGCCAGTGGACCTTCACGCATGGCGGTGAATCGGTGACGGTACGACTGCGCGGCCCGCTGCGTGCCGGCAACGGCGACGTGCTGGCGGGTGCTGCCCTGCGCGGTCTGGGCATTGCCGTACAGCCCACTTTCATCGTCGGTGACGCGGTGCGCCGCGGCGAATTGCAGCGCATTCTGTCCGACTGGGAATTGCCGGATGCAGCCATTTACGCGGTCTATCCGGCCGGGCGCGCGGTGCCCGCCAAGACCCGCGCGCTGATCGACTTCCTCGCTGCGCGCTACGGCGACGAGCCATACTGGGACGAAGGCCTGTTTGCGCCTGTCTCCGCTCGCGCGGTGCGCGGACGCGCGGCTAGGGCGCGAGGCTGAAGCTGTCGGCGTCCATCCACGCCGGGAAACGCCGGCGGTGCTCCAACAGCGGTGCCGGGTCCAGCCGTACCGTGACCACCTGCTCGCTGCGGCCCAGTTCCGCCAACGGCTGGCCCAGCGCGTCCAGCACCACGCTGTCGCCGGCGTAATCCAGCCCGTTGCCGTCGCGACCGATGCGGTTCACCGCCGCCACGCAGGTCAGGTTCTCGATGGCGCGCGCGCGCAGCAACGTGCGCCAGGCATGGCGGCGCGGCTCCGGCCAGTTGGCCACCATCACCAGCAGGTCGTAATCCATGCCGCCGGCGACGGACTCGTTGCGGCGGTTGCGCAACCACACCGGAAAACGCAGGTCGTAGCAGACCTGCGGCAGTGCGCGCCAGCCCTTGATTTCGACGATCGGCCGCGCCGCTCCCGCCGCGTAGCGTTCGTGCTCGCCGGCCATACGGAACAGGTGGCGCTTGTCGTACTGCGTGCAGTGGCCATCGGGCCGCATCCACAGCAGGCGGTTGTAGTTGTGGCCGTCTTCGCGGATCACCACACTGCCGGTGACTACCGCGCCGATCTCGGCCGCCAACGCGCGCAGCCAGCGCACACCGGCGCCGTCCATGCCTTCGGCCTGATGCAGGGTGTCGTTGGTGAAGCCGGAGAGGAAAGTTTCCGGCAGGATCACCAGATCGCTGTCCTGCCCGGCCAGCCGGCGTACCAGGGCACCGTAGTAATCGCGGTTGGCGGCGGCATCGTGCCAGCGCGTGTCGCCCTGCACCAGGCTGATCGTCAGAGTCTGCACAGACGCTCCACGGCCGCTTCCAGCGTGGCCTCGTTCTTGGCGAAACACAGGCGCACCAGGTGCGCGTCCGGCGGACTCTCGTAGAACGGCGAAAGCGGAATCGCCGCAACGCCCGCCTCGCGTACCAGCCAGTCGCAGAAGTTCAAGTCATCCACGTCGCGGATGGCGGAGTAGTCCACGAGCTGGAAGTAGCCGCCCGGCACCGGTAGCGCAACGAGGCGTGTGTGCGTCAGCATGTGCCGGAAGCGGTCGCGCTTGGCTTGGTAGAACACCGGCAACTCGAGGTAATGCCCCGGCGCGTGCTCGAGCATCTCGGCAAACGCCCATTGCGCAGGCTGGAAACTGCAGAAGGTGAGGTACTGATGCACCTTGCGGAACTCGGCCGTCAGCGTCTTGGACGCGACGCAGTAACCGAGCTTCCAGCCGGTGCAGTGGAAGGTCTTGCCGAAGGAGCTGATCACGAAGCTGCGCTCGGCCAGCGCCGCGTGGCGCAGCACACTCTGATGCTGCGCAGCGTCGTAGACGATGTGCTCGTAAACTTCGTCACTGAGCACCCACAGGTTGTGCGTCTGCGCGAGTTCGGCCAACGTATCGAGATCGGCCGCGCTGAACACCGCACCGGAAGGATTGTGGGGGGTGTTGACGATGATCATGCGCGTGCGCGGTGTGACCGCATCGCGCACACGCTGCCAGTCGACGGCGAAATCGGATAAGCGCAACGGCACGTGCACGGCGCGCGCGCCCTGCAGGTCGATGGCAGGCTGGTAGCTGTCGTAGCAGGGATCGAGCACGATCACCTCCTCGCCCGCACGCACGCTGCAGGCGACGGCGGCGAAGATCGCCTCGGTAGCGCCGGAGGTGACAGTGACTTCGGTGTCAGCGCTGACGCGGCGGCCGTACAAGCGCTCGGTCTTCTGCGCGATCTGCTCGCGCAGGCGCGGAATGCCGGTCATCGGCGCGTACTGATTGCGCCCCTCGCGCATAGCGCGCGCCAGCGCATCCTGCAAGCGCTGCGGCGGATCGAAATCAGGAAAACCCTGCCCCAGATTGACGGCCTTGTGCTCGATCGCGAGCTGGCTCATCACCGTGAAGATGGTGGTGCCCACCGCGGGCAGTTTGGTCTCGATCTGCATGCGCGTGCTCGGCGTTGAACGCGCGGCATGCTAGCACGTGGCGGACCCGCCTCCGGAAAGGCGGAATGTGCGCATCAAGCCGTGGCAGGCCTGATCAGGAACCCCAACATTTGGTGCTGCCGCCGGTCGAGGTCTTGTTGCCAGCCTGATCGAGACTCAGCGTGGCGCAGCCGGTGTCTGCAGCCTGCGCTCCCACCGCAGTGGCAGTGAGGGTGTACGTCGTTGCAGTCACCTTCGAAGCAACGACGCTGTAATACCCCTCGGGCGACGTGGTCGGCACCGCAGGACACGTCGCCGTGGTCGGCGCATAGGAAAAGTACTGCGCATAGCACCGCTCCATCACTGTCTGTCCCTGGTTGAGCGCGGCATAAGCATCCGAACGTCGGCTGCGCAACACGTACTTGTTGTACGCCGGATAGGCGATGGCAGTGAGAATGGCGATGATCGCCACTACAATCATCAGTTCGATCAGGGTGAAGCCGGCACTGTGTTTCATTCGACGAATCCCCTGGACGGAAGGCATCAGTGCCTGGCCTGTTGCGCTACCGCCGGCCGCTGCACGATCAACCGCATGACCGTCCTGCCATCGGGTGAAAGAATCGCGGTCACGCGCGCCCCCCGCGGAATCTGTCCGAGGCTCTTGGCTCCGACGATGATGGTGCTGCGGTCGACTGCGTAACTTTTGCCGGCGATGGTGACACGCGCACCGCTGACGCTGACCGATTGCATCGTCCCGCGCGCCATCGCGACAGCAACGACCGCGTAGCCGGGCTGCGCAACCAGCAGGCAGAGCGCACAGCTCGCGAGGACCGAAATGAATTTGCTCATCGCCCATCTCCTACTGAATGATCTGCCACCAGCCCACTCGGGTCGGTCCGCCGCCGCGCTCCTGCACTGACTTGATGGTCTGGTCGGAGCGTGTCACCAATTTCACCGCATGCGCTGCGCCCAGATCGGCACTGATGATGGTCGGTGCCGCCGAATACACCGTGCCCATGCTCATGCCCACCGGATTGTAGGTCTTCTGACCGATGGTGACCTGGTCGCCGCCATTGATCGTGTAGTCGCCGTTGATATCGAGCTCCGGCTGCGTGAACGATCCGCCATTGACGTAATTGACGTCCATCAGCCAGGAGTTGAATCCGACGCTGCACTGGGTGCTTGATGCCGATGTGGGCGCGTTGGTGGTGAAGACCACGGCGCCGCTCTCCAGACGAGGGTCGGTGATCACACGCTCGCCGGTAGCCGGCAGATCCATATACCAGCCCAACTGCGCCGTGCTGGGCGGGCTGCTGGGCGCGATACACCCGCTCGGCAGGCCGGTCGCTGTCGTGTAGTAAACGCAGTTGTTGGTGGAGATGCGCACATCCTGCGGCAAACCGGTGGTCGCCGCGGATATTGTGGTCAGCGTCTGTGCCTGCAAATTACTGCGCGTGTAGGCACTGGCCACGGATGAGGTGCTGGTGGTGGGTTTGTCCCACACACCGTAGAACGATTGCGTGCTGACATTGGTGAGGTCGCTGGTCGCCAGCAACTGACCGGTGCCGAAATACACCATCAGGCCGAGCAGGTTGGGATAGCTCGGGTTGAGCGTGACCGCAGGCGTCGTGGTGATGGGCTGCGGGTTGCCGCTGGCGTCACGCGCCTGGAACAGCAGCCGCACCGTCCATTTGCTGGGACTGCTGTTGGACACGTTGATCGACCACAGGTTGCCCTGCAGATCGCCCGCGAACACATGATCCACCGGCGCACCGAGGATGCCGTCGGAGTTGGCCGCCACGACACTGGAGAGGCCCTCGGGCAGATTGGGATTGCAGGCGCCGCTGACCGCATTGCACAGGTCGATCCTGGCCTGCAGCGCACCGGTCTCGGCGTTGACCGCATACAGAATGGCGTGATTGGACGCGCTGTCGTAACCGTTGCCGAAAAACGCCATGAACATGCCCTGCAGGGTGGCATTGGAGTTGCTGCACGGCGACTGGTTGCCGCCATTGGGCACGCAAGTCAGCGCCAGCGCAGGGATGCTGTAGGTGTAGCCCATGCCACCGCCGCCCGAGCCGCTGAACTCCCACAGCGCGGACTTGGCCAGCGCGCTCTCGGTGGTCAGGCTGGCCGGATTGGTCACATCCAGCGCGTAGATGCTCTTACCGCCGGCGTTTTCGCCGCCCACCAGCACCGTGTGCCAACTGCCATCGGCGAACTGCACATCGCCCGCCTGTGGCGACCCGTCCACGTAGAAATGGTGGTTGCTGCTGTAGCCCGGCTGGGTCAGATCGATCAGGTTGGTGAACACACCGTTGGGCACGAAGGCGAACAACTCCTTTCCTGTGTTGGGGTCGAAGGCATGCAACATGCCATCGTTGGCACCCACGTAGATCACCGGCTGGCGGTTCGCCCATAACGACTCGAAAGTCTGGTAGCTGGTGTTGAACGTCGTACTGAAGCCCGCGCCGTTGGCATAGGGGCCATCGGGCGCGCCGACATAGATCGGGTTGCTGTCCACGATGTCGCCCAGAATGTGCGAACGATTGCGGAACGGCCCGCCGTTGCTCTGCTGCAGCGACTGGTCGCCACGCAAGTAGTGAAGGCGCCCCTGGCCCAAAGTATCGCTGGGCTGCAGCAAGCTCTGCTGCGCCGGGGAAATGGAGTTGGGCGAGAGCACGCCGGTCGTGCCCCAACGGAATGGCGCTCCGGCGCCGGCGCCACCGTTCAGCGCCGGATTCCAGGTGCCGATGATGCGGCTCGTGTTCCAGCCTATCCCACTTGCCTGCGTGTCGAGCTGTGTCTGCGCACTCCATACCGCACTGCTGGCCGCGGTGTTGACCAGGCCGTTGCTGGCATTGATCGGAAACTCGCGCAGGTCGCCGGTCCAGTCGGTGTTGTACGAGGCTTCATAGACATCCGATCCGGTATTCAATCCGGTCGAGTTCACCGCCGCAGCCGCGGTGGACAGGCTGCCCGCCTGGATCTGATTGAGGATGACCGAGAGCTGCTGCACCAGACTGGTGGGGCTGGTCGCCTTGAAGTAGGCGCTGGTACCGCCGGCCACCGCCATGGCGGTCAGCGCCGCCGCCGCCTGGGGATTGGCGGAGGAATCGACGCCCGCACCCAGGCCGACCACATAGGTCTTGATCCCCGCGGCCTTAAGCTGGGCGATGGTGTTGACCGCGTCGATCAGGGCCTGATCGGTGGTGGCGGAAACATTGAGCGAACCGTCGGTATTGAAGCTGGCCGTAACGCCGTAGCCCTGCGCGGCCGCGCTGCCCAGCGGCGGCCACAGCTTGCCCTCGAGGTCCATGGTCGGCAGGCCGTCTGTCACCAGCACCACGTACTGTTTGGGCGGGCAGGCGGATGTGCTGACTCCCAGCGTCTGCAGGTAACTCTGCGCCTTGGCGACCAGCCCCGCGATGGGAGACTGGTAGGCCAGTGCCTTGATTTCCGTGCTGCCGGTACTGCTGGTCTCCGGCGCCAGGTAAGGCGTGAACTTGGCGATCGCGGTGTTGACGCTGCTGGACGTGGGCTGGGTGCCGGCCGTGGTCATCGGCACCAGCATGGTGCCGCTGTTGCTGGTCACGCTGCTGACGTAATAGCCGAAGCCGCGGCGCGCGTACATGACCTGCGGCGAATACGGGACGTAGCCGGCATTGGTCGGCGAGGTGCCGAATCCCCCCACGTTGGGAACCGTACTGTTGTATCCGACGAAAATGCTGCCGTTGTTGTAATTCGCCAAGGAGAAGCTCGGCGGATAGGGCGAGGATGGGTGAGGCCCGTTGTAGCTGACGAATACACCTGGCAGACCTCCCGCGTAGAGCACGTCGTTGATGTCCGGCTCATCGCTGGTGGCGCCGATCTGCATGTACTGGTAGCCAGAGATCGTACCGCCGTAGAGCGTGCTGTCGATCTGGGAACAGTTGCTGTTCACGGTGCTCGAAGCAGCGGTGTACTGATAGCAGGGGTTCACCGTCCACAGAGTGGGCGCCGGATTGCTGCTTGGATTGGCGGCAATGTAGGCCGCGTAGCTGAGATAGCCGTTCGCCGGCAGCGTGCTGGTGAACACGAAGGGGCCACCGTTGGGCGACATGTAGTACACCCAGGTCGAATACAGGCTGGTCCCCGATGTCTGGTAATCCTCCAGCGCGAAATCGGTGCTGCTCATGTAGGCCTGCAGAATGGCCGCAAGACCGGCCTTGGCGACGTTCAGCCGGCTGGCGCTGTTGTCGACGAGGGCGCCGCTGCTATTCACGGCCGTATACGGTGCGACGCCGCCCACGGCCGGGACCACGGGCGGCGTGAACCCGCCGGGCACGGTGTAATTCACGGGGGAACTGGAGTTGTACAGCGAGACCTGGCCCGCGCTCAGGCTGCCGGAACCGGTCATGATCGCCCCGCTCAAATCACCATCCATGGACTGCGAATTGCCCACGGCGAACACCACCTGCGGGTGTACGGGAATGGCGATGCTCAGCGGTATCTGCGAGATGGGAATGGTGGGCGTAGTGGCGGCCCGTACTGGGAGCACGGGCGGCGCAAACAAGCCTGCGATCAGCGCCAGCACCGTGCCGGCAGCCAGGTTGCGGAGTGTCGTATGCGATTTCATGCCACACCTCGTGCCCACGGGCACCGGATGATCATTGGTGGAAAATGCTTTGCACCATCACGGGTGCCTTGCCATTGGCGCCCACCGCACGCGCGGTGATGCGGTACACGTTCACCGTCTGCACGCCGCCACCATATTGCGTCGTGGCCAGGCTCTGCCCAGGCATTGCTACACTCGGCAATTGCTCGATCAGCACTTGCGGCGCGGCACTGGACAATCCGGTGAACGTGGAAGAGAACGTCGCGCCCGATGTAGTCCAGGTTGAGGGGTTGGTCCAGTAAGGAGCCTGCAACGGATTGAACAGGTACAGACCGTTGTTGCCGGTCACTGTGAACGGCACGGCGGTGTAAGCGCCGGAGAGCAATTGGCCCTCGGCGACGCGCAATGCACCTTCGGCAGTCTCGAACGAGATCTGCGCATTGGCCGTGTTGCCGGCCACGCGCGCCTGATTGGCCTGGTACACCATGGCCACCAGTGCGGCCAGGGTCAGCGCCAGCAGCAGTACCAGCGCGGTCAGCAGGACAAAGCCCGTCTGGCGGCGACCATGGGTGGAGGCACGAGTGGTCATAGTGTCGCGTTCCGGATCGAAAGGGTCATGACGTAAACATGGCGCAGCCGCGTGTCGGCCGGTACTTTCACCGTGGCATCCAGCACGGGCCACGAGGTCTGATTGGCCCCGGGCGGCGCCGAACCCGGCGGTCCTTCGATCAGAAAGCCCATGCGCACCGCATAGACTTGCGCCCAGTTGGTCACTGCCGACGCTGACACCCACTGTTGAATGACGCCGCCGGAACCGATGCCGTACAGGATCTGCATGTTGTCGACGCCGGACACCAGCGGCTGCGGCGCAGTGCCGCTGGCCTTGGGCCCATTGCCATTGGCGCAGCCAGTCGCGAGCACCGACAGCGCCTGCCAGTTACCGCACATCATTACCGCGCCATACAGCGCGCTCTGCCCGCCCGGACCCTGGCCCACATAGAACGCTTCCTGCTGCATCAGCACGAACTGCGAACCTTGCGGAAAATTGGGTGCGAAATCCGCCTGCTTGTTGCTGCCCGTGCCCGAGCCCTGATCGTGGTGGATGATGAGGTTGTTCGAGTTGGCGCCAGCCTGGGAAAATATGGTGAAGGCGATGGATTTGGAGCAATCGCTGACCGCGCCGATCATGCCCGGCTGCACGGTGGCCGTGGACGGCGGCGGAAACGGCTGACTCTGGATGGTCAATTGCCCCGAATTGCCGACGATGTTGGTAACCGGCACCGGAATGGTGCCGGGCAGCTCACCGCCTACCACGATCACGTCGCTGCCCGCCTCGGGCAAGCCCGTCAGCGTGCTGTCCAGCGCGGGCGTCCAGTCGCCGACATTGCCGTCATTGGCCGCGTTCAGCCCTGCCATGGGCACGCTGGCGTCGTAGCCGAACATTGGCGCACTGAAGTTGTAGGCGAGGCTGCCCGAATTGATGATGCTGCCTGTGGTGGAAAACGCCCCGCAGCCGGCGAAGCCGGCCCCACGCACCGCCGGCGCCACCATCGCGGCAATGGCGTTTTCGGCATTCTGGATGGAAGCCTGCGCCGTGGCGGTGCCGTACACCTGCCGCTGTGCCACGAACACCGTGACGATACCGGCCAGCACCACCAGGCCGATGGCAATGGCCACCATCAGCTCGACCAGCGAGAATCCTCGTATGCGCTTCATCACAGCACCGTCGTCAAGGTGTAGCTGGCGGGCTTGACTGTCTGCTTCAGCGCCTGCAGTGCAGGCGCATCGCTCCAATGCAGCGCGACCGTGACTTGCACATCCTGGTTGGCGGAAGACACTCCCGCCGGAGTCGTGGTGGATATGCTGGATGCAGCCGCAGGCAGAACGTTCGCCAGATCGGTTTGCCACTGCCAGAGGTCGTACTTGGCCATTTGTTGCGGAGTACACGCGCCTGACGAGCAGTTGTTGGCGGGAGCGGAAGGTGTCGTGGAAGGTGTCGTCGCGCCGTCGTACAAGCCCTGCAATGCCGCCGAGCGGTTGGCGCGCATGCGATCGAGAATGTCGTAGGCCTGCTGGACCGCCTGCTGTTCCATGTAGCTGGACGCGTTGTTCTTGTGCACCAGCAACAGCACGCCGGCCACACCCAGCATACCCAGCGACAGAATGACGACGGTCACCAGCACTTCCAGCAGGGTGAATCCGGCATGTGCGCGGAGCTGATTCATCGTGTTCTCCTTCAGGGGCAACTCAGCTGGGTCGTGCCGTCGGCGGCGACGCCGGGCTTATTGGACGTCTGCATGCTGCCGGTCGAATAGACCAGGATGGAGCGCGCCTGCGCGGCGCCACGCGAATCGCAGGCTGTCAGCAGCACTTGGGGTGTGCTCAGCAGGCCGCGGCTATTGAAGGTGATCGTCGAAACGCTGGCGCTGCCACCATAGGCGACCGCCTTCAGGGTAGGTCCGCCTGCACTGAGAACGGTGGTGTTGAGCACCACGCTGGTACCCAGCGGCGGCTGCTTGACCACGATCCAGCCTGCGCTCCAATTGTTTCCGCAAGTTGTGCTGCCGGGCACGCCGTACGGACAGACGGTGACCGGCTCATCGTTGCTAAGCGCCAGGCTGCGTGCGTAACTGAGTGAATTGAAGAGGTTATCGGTCAGCCCGTTGATACGCTGATTCAGGATCAACGTGCGAAAGCTGGGAACGGCGAAAGTCAAAACGATCGCCACGATGATCAGCACGACCATCAGTTCCAGCAACGTGAACCCGCGCGTTTCGCGCTTGCTGCTCATGTCCGCCCCCTGCGGCTGCAAGACCGCACCTACACTTTGACAGCGGATTGCCATGGGGGATCAAGCCATCCGACCGACGGCCATGCCCGCTGGATGGACGGAACGCAAGGCCTTAAAACGTGCTACTGATCACGTTTCAAGGCCGGGGCCGCCAGGCCAATGCACCGTACCGGTCACGGTCAATCCAGATGCTGCAGCGCCGCGATGCCGTAACGCTTCAAGTACCCGTAGTACAGCAGCGGAATTACCCCCAGCGTCAGTACGGTCGAGACCAGGATGCCGAAGATCAGCGATACCGCTAAGCCCTGGAAGATGGGGTCGCTGAGTATGAAGAACGCACCCAGCATGGCGGCGACGGCGGTGAGGATGATGGGCTTGGCACGCACTGCGCCAGCCTCGATGATCGCCTGCTCCAGCGGGCGCCCGGCCCGAACGGCGTGGTTGATGAAGTCCACCAGCAGGATCGAATTGCGCACGATGATGCCGGCCAACGCGATCATGCCGATCATCGAAGTGGCGGTGAACTGCGCGTGCAGCAGCCAGTGGCCGGGCATCACGCCAATCACGGTCAGCGGAATGGGTGCCATGATCACCAGCGGCACCAGGTAACTGCGGAACTGCGCCACGACCAGCAGGTAGATCAGTACCAGACCCATCGAATAGGCCAGACCCATATCGCGGAAGGTCTCGTAGGTGATCGTCCACTCGCCGCCCCATTTGATCGAGAAATCGGTGCCGGTAGCGGGCTGGTTGATGAAGTGCTGGTTGAGGTGCTGGCCATCGAAGGTCGTGTCGTTGATCGCGGCAACCAGCTTGAACATGCCGTACAGCGGGCTGTCCTCGCGACCGGCATCATCGCCAGTGACATAGGTCACCGGCAGCAGATCTTTGTGATACACCGCGTCGGACCACTGCGTGGTTTCAACATGTACCACCTCGGAGAGCGGAACCAGCTGGCCGCTCTGCGCACGTACACGCATCATCAGCACACTGTCCAGCGAGCCAAGATCGCGCTGCGGCAGGCGCAGCACCACCGGTATGGCGTGTTTGGCGGCGCCGTCCTGCAGGTAAGTGACGTTGATACCGCCGAGGCCGGCGGCGATGGCATCGACGATCTGCTGCTGGCTCACTCCCAGCGTGGCGGCGCGCGTGCGATCGATCACCAGCAGCTTGCGCCGGGCTCTCGGGTTCTCGACGCTGGTGTTGATGTCGACGATATCCGGGGTGCGTCCGAACAACCGCTCCACGGCCAGCGCGATCCGCTTCTGAACCGTATAACTGGGACCGAAGATCTCGGCCACGATCGGCGCCTGCACCGGCGGTCCGGGCGGAATCTCGACCACTGCAAGGTGCGCGCCGAAGCGTCTGGCCACCGCGGCCAGACGCGGGCGCACCGCAGCGGCAATCTGATGGCTCTGCCGGCTGCGCTTGTCCTTGTCGACGAGGTTGACTTGGATCATGCCCTGGTAGGGCATGGTGCGCAAAAAGTACTGCCGCACCAGACCGTTGAAATCGATCGGCGCCGGTGCTCCCGCGTATAGCTCGTAATTGGTCACCTCCGGCACCCTGGCCAGCACCTGGCCCAGGTCCACCAGCACGCGGTTGGTCTGCTCCAGCGTCGAACCAGCCGGCATGTCCAGCACCACCTGGAACTCGGACTTGTTGTCGAACGGCAGCATCTTCAGGATCACCGCCTTGAACACCACGAGGCTGCCCGCCAGCATTACCAGCAGGCCCATCGCCGCGAACAGGCGCCGGCGATTGTTGCGGGCCGCTGCACCGGCGAGAAACGGCGTCATCAGCCGCGTGAACAGCGCATGCAGTCGACGGTCGAGCTTGGAAGGCGCGGCATGGCCCGCTGCGTCGTCGCCGGCGCCAGGCCGGTCCGTCAGCTTGCGCAGCAGGTGATAGGCCATCCACGGCGTGACGATGAAAGCCACTGCCAGCGAGATCAACATGCCAATGCTGGCGTTGATCGGAATCGGCCGCATGTACGGTCCCATCAGTCCGCCCACGAACGCCATCGGCAGCAGCGCCGCGATCACCGTGAAGGTGGCCAGGATGGTCGGCCCACCCACCTCGTCCACAGCCTGCGGGATGGCTTCGAGCAGCCGCGCCCCCCCCAGGGCCATATGCCGATGGATGTTTTCCACTACCACGATGGCGTCATCGACCAGGATGCCGATCGAGAAGATCAGCGCGAATAGCGAGACGCGGTTGATGGTGAAGCCGATCGCCCATGAGGCGAACAGGGTGATGCCCAGAGTCACCAGCACCGCCGAGCCGACCACGATTGCCTCGCGCCACCCCAGTGCCAGCAGCACCAGCAGCACCACTGAGACCGTGGCCAGCAACAGGTGGTCCATCAACTCGCTGGCCTTGGCGTCAGCGCTGTGGCCGCTGTCGCGGGTGATCGCGACGTGTACGTCGGCCGGAATCTCGATGTTCTTCAGCGCCTTCAGCCTCGCGCGCACGGCGTCGGTGATGTTGATGGCGTTCTCGCCCTGCTTCTTGGCAATGGCGATGGTCACTGCCGGCGCCAGACCCGTGGCGGCACCGCCTTTGCCTGCGGGCGTGCCATAGAAGGCGTAACTGGTGGGGTAATTGGCCCCGCCGACTACCTCGGCGACATCGGAGAGGTAGATGGGCTTGCCACCGGAAAGGCCGATGACCAGGTTATGCACCTGGTCGACATCCATCAGCAGCGTGCCGGCCTTGACCGGGTAATCGGTATTGTTGTCGTACTCGTCGCCGGCATCGGCCGCCACGTTGGCTGCCTTCAGCGCACCCGCCAGTTCGCCGACGGTCATGTTGTAGGCGGCCAACTTTCCCGGGTCGAGTTTGACCATCACTGCGCGCTGCGGCGCGCCCACCGTGTAGACATCGCGCGTGCCCGGCACGCGTTTGAGCGTGGTCTCCAACGTGCGCGCCACCTCGGACAACTGCACGCGGTCGGCGTGGTCCGACCACAATGTCAACGTCATGATGGGCACGTCGTTGATACCCATGGCGTTGATGATCGGTTGCCCGACGCCAAGGTTGGATGGCGCATAGTCGAGGTTGGAGTAGACCTTGTTGTAGAGCCGGATGATCGCGTCCTGGCGCGAGACACCGACACGGAATTCGGCGGTAATGATGGCGACGCCGGGCTGGCTCACCGAGTAGACGTGCTTGATTCCGCGGATCTCGGAAACTTTCTGCTCCAGCGGAAACGCCACCAGATTTTCGACATCGCGCACATCGGCACCGGGAAACGGCACCGTGATCGTGGCCATGGTGACCTCGATCTGCGGATCCTCTTCGCGCGGCGTGATGATGGCGGCTGCAACGCCCAGCAGCAGGCCGACCAACGCCAGCAGCGGAGTGATCTGCGAAGTCTGGAACGCGCGCGCGATACGCCCGGAGATGCCAAGCGGCTTGTTGCCGGTCATGTGCTCAGGTTCCCCTGCCCTGGTGTCGATTCACCAGCCAGGCCACCGCTTGCAGCGGATCACGCGCGATGCGCTCGCCGGGCACGAGGCCGGAGATCACCTCGACCTCGCCGCCAAAGCGATGCCCAAGGCGAATCTGGCGCAAGGCGACCTGGTCGCCATGCACCACGTAGACGCCCGTGATCTCACCACGACGCAGCAACGCAGACTCGGGAATCATCAGCCGCGATCGCGCGCCGACCATGAAGGCCACCCGCACCACCTCGCCGGGATTGAGGCTGGTGTCGGCCGGCGGCAGTTCCAGGCGCACGGTGAAAGTGTGCGTAGCGGGATCGGCGTAGGGAAACACGATGACCCGGGTCGCCTCGATGCGACGCGCGCCGCCATCCAGCACCAGCCAGCCGCGGGCATACCTGCGGATGGCCGCCACATCCGACTGCGGCACCTGCGCTTCGACGCGCAGCTGGTTCAGGGAAATCCCGGCGATCAGCGGCTGGCCGGGCCGTACCGCCTCGCCGACCTGCACGAAGCGTTGCGTGACGATGCCGGCGTATGGCGCGCGCACCACGGTGTAATCCTGGCTTTGTTGAGCGGCACGGAAATTCTGCCGGGCCGCATCCAGCGCGGCCTTGGCCGAGTCGGCGCTGGCCCGGGCCTGGTCGTATTGCGCCTTCGACACCAGCCTGCGCGCGTACACCGCTGCGATGCGCTGATACTGCGCTTCGGCATCTCTGTAGGCCGCCTGCGCCACGCGCACCTGCGCCATTGCCGAGTGCGCTGCGGCGCCCTGCTCGACGTCGGTCAGCCGCGCAACCACGGCGCCTTTCGGCACGTAATCATTGACGTCATAGGGCAGTTCGACAATACGCCCCGAGGTTTGCGCCGACAGCGTGGCACGGTTGACTGCCTGTACGGTGCCGTCCCACACGTGCTCGCGCGGCACCATCCGCTCGGCCAGCGTGATCACCGGCACCGGCGGCGCTGGACGCGCGCCGGCCTGCGGTTGCGGCGATCGGCCACAGCCCGCCAGCATCAGCAGGACAGCGGCGACGCTCAGAGGCCTGCGCAGATTGGACATACGCACCTTCAGCGGAACGCGCAGCCGGCCGGCAAACCGAGCCTGCGCAGCAGCATCGCCAGCGGACAGAAGCCGGTGAACGCCGACTGCAGCAAGTTCAAGCCGACAAAAGCCGCCAGCAGCAGCCAGGCAGGCGCCACAAAGTAACCCAGCAGCAGGCTGCTCAGGATCATGGAGCCGGCAAACGCGAAGATGATGCGATCGATGTTCATGGCGGTAACACTCGTGGTTGATATGCAAAACCGGGCATCCTGCCGCCTGATTCAAAGCGGCTGCATGCCAGCAAACGGGCGCGGCAAAGCCGCACCACTTTTGTCGCGACCAGCACTCGCGTGCCAGTTATCGTAAGGCGGCTCCTTGCCGTCGCGCGTGACCGGCAGGTTCTGCTCGGCGCCGATCTCGGTAACGGCCGTGTCGATGCAGGCGATAGTTCTTGCGCGCCAGATTGCAGCCGACTTCCAGCACCACGTCACCGGCCTTGCGCCACTCCACGCTGACCCACACGGTGGACGGCGTAAACGAGAATCCAGTGCCATCGCCGACCGCGGCACGCAGCGCTCCTTGCCCAGATACGCACGCAACTCGTACACCGCAGTCATACCGCCGAAACCAGTGTCCAAAATAGTGTTTTGGCCATGATCGATCTCCGCTCGTGCTCGGCGCCGTGGCGCAGGACACGCAACACAAATATTAGCATTGTCTAAATTATATTATACTTATGTTGTCAACACCCAAAGTTCCGGCGTTACAGCTACAGTAGCGGACAGACCTGCTTCACGTTCAGAGTGCCACATGCCAAAAAAGATAGCGGGTTCCGCAAAACCGTCCGCACGCGCTGTGCACGCGAGGGCTGCGTCCTCCTACCCCGAATTCGACATCGAGGGCATGCAGCGCAACGCTGACGATGCGGCGCGCATGCTGCGTGCGCTGGCCAACCCGCAGCGCCTGCGCATCTTGTGCCTGCTGGTAGGCGGCGAAATGTCGGTGGGTCAAATCAACGAACGCGTGGACTTGAGCCAGTCGGCACTCTCGCAGCATCTCGCGGTGCTGCGCGAGGAGCGTTTGGTGTCCACTCGCCGCGAGGCGCAGACCATCAACTACGCGTTGGCAAGCGGCCCGGCGCAGGTCATCATCGAAACGTTGCACGGCATCTACTGCAAGCCAAGGGCCCGCAGCAGGACCGCACTATGCGCATCCTGAGCGATGCGGCGGCGGTCAAGCCCAGGAGAACCCAGGTGCTGGTGCGGCGACTTGCGACTGTTCGTGTTCACGCTTGAAACCGGCCGCGATGCGACGCATGCGCTCGAATGACTCCACCAGTTCGCGCGCATGACGCACCAACTCGCGACCTGCCGGAGTGACGCGCACACCGCCGCGGCTGCGCTCGAAGCATTCCACGCCTAGATAGCCTTCGAGTTTGCGCAGTTGGATGCTGAGCGTGGACTGCGTGACGTGGCAACGTCGCGCGGCCTCATGAAAGTTCAGGCAGTCCGCCACGGCGATCAGGTAACGGAAATCACGGATGCTCATGGGCGGGCTCCATGGAAGGCTTGCGATGCATGCTGTGCCGGACCGAGGCCATTGTCCAAGCGATTGTCGCGATGGATGGCATCGAGGCCGTCTATTTCCGGGCCAACCGCTACTCAGCAGCCGCGTGTCTACTCCTTGAGGCGGTCCAACTTCTTTGCACCGAATCGCGCGCGGCCAGTCGTTCGTGGGAGACACGCGGGAGAAGTCCTCCTAGCCCTTAGGCGACTAAAGCGTGGGCGGTCTCGTACCGCCCACGCCAACTTCATCTTTAGAACGCGTATTTGGCTGACGCACCCAACCCATAACCGGGACTTCCGCTGGAGAGGCCGCCGAGCACGTAGCCTTGCAGTGTCCACGCGGTATTGACTTTGTGGTTGTAGTACAGCGTGGCTTCCTGCCGAGAGTAGCCTGATGCGGACGGCCGTTGCTGGTAGAAGAAATACAGGCCCGCGCTGTCGTCTTGATCCATCGCGTAATTGACGCCCACGTTGGCCGACCAGACGTTGCGAAGCTGAATATAGGCCGAGCTGCCGAGGTCGGTGTAGCCCACCCCGCCAAACGCGGTCCATGCAGAGCCAAGGCCCTTGTAGGCGTCAACTTCTGCGCCGTAGTCGTTCTGTCCGGTACCCAAGCCTTCATTTGCGCTGGCCGTGCCGAAGTTGACCCGACCACTTACATCAAGCACGAATTGCGACGCCGTGTCGTTGACCACATGGTAGGTCGCCTGGGCCATGACATCGCCCAATCCCGATGCGGTACCCGAGGTTGTCGCTCCAGGTGTCGTCCCGCCGACACCAAGCAGCCGGCCGAGTCCTCGCCCCAGCGGGTTGTGGTTTTGGACCACGCCAATACCGGGAATCACATTGGGGGGGCCTGACACTCGTATCCAAGGCACGGTCACGCGGAACGACCAATCCTGGCCGCTGTAACCGGCCGTGAAGGGCACGTCCCAGATCGTGGTGTTGATCGACTGGCCGTACTTGCCGCTGCTGTAATCAAAGCCGGTGCTCGCATAAAACGAGCCGTTGCCGTCGGCCTGAGCCGCAGGAATACAGAGTGCAAGCAGCGCCAAGGCACAAGAAAGGCGCAGCAGTTGATCTCTCTGCATGGAGATTCTCCTGTCGAAGTGAACCGGGCAGGCGCATCGCCCGCCCGGTAGGCGAGATTGAAACCGCGGACGATCAGCCGCCGCCGACACCGATGTGCACAGGGAGATTCGGGCGCACCACAGCCGGAATATTGGGCCGCTGTGGCAGGTTCACGCGGGTAGGCAGTACCGCGTGCAGCGAGGCATTGGCCGCCCCATCAGCAGAAGCGGTCATGCCGGTGGCCTTCACGTTAGCGCGCACACCGGCCTGCCCCTGCATGCCGGCCCTGCTGTTACTTGTTTCGGAGGTGCTGACCAGATCTCCAAGGTTGTAACCGAGACCCTTGGCAATCTGACCCCAGCCTTGGCCCTGCTGGCGCATCGCTAGCACTCCACCAACAGGTACAGAGCCCGCGGCCGTAGCCAGCGTGCCGCCATCGAGTACCGCCTGGATTTGTTGCGGCGTCGGGTTGGTGATTCCCTGCTTGGATAGCGCCGCCGCCGCCAGCGACAATGCGATGTTGACCTCGCCATAGCCCATGGCTTTGCCGACAGGCGTGATGGTGGTCTGAGTCAGTGCACCTGCAGCATCGGTCGAGCTCAGTACGAAAGATGAACCTGAACGCAGCCCGGCCACCAGAGCAGCGGCGTTGCTCGCGGATCCCGCAAAGTCGGTGTAGCGACTGACGAGCCGGGCGGTCTCGGTCGAAGTGGCAGTGGCCGAAGCCGCTGCGCTGCCGCCGGCAATAGCGAACGGTGCGCCGAAGGCTGCCAGAGCAGCGGTACAGGACAGTGCAAGCATGCGACGATGGAACGTCATAGGAACCTCCTACGTTGATTGGATCAACTCGAACTGATGAACCACTGATTCCAGGCACTCATCCCTGGTCGACTGCAAGGATCGGGAGCGCCCGATCGAAACTTTTGCACTTTGTGTAAGCAGGATGCAACACATACGCAACCGTTCATCGCCGACCGAAGGCTTATCGCGACAGTTGGTTTAGATGTCGTTTACGAATCAAGTGTGTTATCAGCACTTCACATTGCGCGCGGTGCGGTGTCGGCGGCAGGCGATCGACGGTCTGCTAGCCTTTCGTTTTCGCATTCCGCATCTGCATGCCTGACGCGCGCCGCTATCACCGTCTGCCCTCGCCGTTTCTCATGAAGCGCGGCGGCGAACTGCACAGCGCCGACCTCGCTTACGAAACCTGGGGAACGCTCTCGCCACATGCCGACAATGCCGTGCTGGTGCTGCCGGGGCTGTCACCCAGCGCACATGCCGCTTCGAACCGGCACGATCCCAGCGATGGCTGGTGGGAGGCCATCATCGGTCCCGGCAAGGCCATCGATACCGGCCGCTGGTTCGTGATCTGCATCAACTCGCTGGGCAGTTGCAAAGGTTCCACCGGACCCGCTTCGAATAACCCGGACTCCGGCAAGCCCTATGGCATCGAATTTCCCGAACTGACCCTTGAAGATGCCGCCAATGCCAACCAGTGTCTGCTTGATGCCCTCGGCATCAAGCGTCTGGCCTGCCTGGTGGGCTGTTCAATGGGCGGCATGACCGCGCTGGCGCAGATGCTGCTGCATCCGGGATGCACCCGCGCGCACATCAGCATTTCCACCGCACCGCAGGCGCAGCCTTTCGCCATCGCCATCCGCTCATTGCAGCGCGAAGCCATCCGCCTCGACCCCAACTGGAACGACGGTGACTACGACGAGGCGCACTATCCCGAGGCCGGCATGCGCATCGCGCGCAAGCTTGGCGTGATCACCTACCGCTCCGCACTGGAGTGGAGCGGCCGCTTCAGCCGTATCCGCCTGGATAGCGGCGCGCGCGAGGGCGATCCCTTCGCCGCCGAGTTCGCCGTGGAGTCGTACCTCGAGGCACACGCGCGGCGCTTCGTGCGCACCTACGACCCCAACAGCTACCTCTACCTCAGCCGCGCCAGCGACTGGTTCGACGTGGCCGAGTACGGTGATGGCAGCGTGGCGGACGGGTTGCGCAGAATCCATATCGAGGATGCACTGGTGATCGGCGTCGAGACCGACATCCTGTTTCCGATCGAGCAGCAGAAAGCCGTCGCCGACGGCCTCGCAGCCTCCGGCGCGCGCGTGCGCTTCGAGGCACTCGACTCACCGCAGGGCCATGATGCGTTTCTGGTGGACACCGAACGCTTCGGCGCCGCCATACGTGCGTTCCTCGACACCCTGCCCAGGACGGACAGCATCGGTAGCTGCGTGGTGCCGCTGCCGCAGCACCACGAAAACTGACTTGGCGCAGTGCCCGAGTCTCGACCCAGTGCGGCGATTCGCGCATACTGCGCGGCCTGCACGGCCGAAGTGGCGGAATCGGTAGACGCAGCGGACTCAAAATCCGCCGCCCTTAAAAGCGTGAGGGTTCGAGTCCCTCCTTCGGCACCAATGAATCAGCGCACTTTCACTGCACAGGCTGTGCAGTGTTTTGTGCAGTTGATACCGGCCCCTACGCGGCTCAGCGGTACGGCTGGTAGGACTTCTCTTCGACCAGGCGCGAACCCAGCTTGAGGTTGATGGCGCGCTTGATGGCGGCGCGCTCGTCGTTGCGCACGTACACGGCGCGCGCGAGCTCGATGAATCCGGCATCGAAGTCCTGCGCTTTCTCCAGCATTCGAATCCGGTCCTCGATGTCCCACAGCGCCGCGTTGACCCGCTTCAGCGCGGCCCGTTCGGTGGCGATGTCGGCACGCGCGGCCGGATGCGCCTGCCAGGTTTGCTCCAGCAGGGCCAGTTCGTCGCGCACGTTGGCCAGCTTGGCGGCGTCGGTCATGCGCTCGGACTTGATCTCGAGGATGGTGATCTTGTCCAACAGCTCGCCGTAGGAGACGGGGACGTGCAACAGACTCATGACGCGGCTTCCCCATTGGCCGGGCGCGCCGCGAAAGCGCCCATGGCGGCGCGGTAGTGGCGTAGCTCGCGGATGGAATCGTGGATGTCGCTGAGCGCGGTGTGCGCGGAATCCTTCTCGAAGCCCTTCAGCAGCTGCGGTGCCCAGCGTCGCGCCAGTTCCTTGAGCGTGGACACATCCAGGTTGCGGTAGTGGAACCAGCGCTCCAGCCGCGGCATCTGCCGTGCCAGAAAACGGCGGTCCTGACAGATCGAGTTGCCGCACATCGGCGACTGGCCCGCCGGCACCCATTGCTGCAGGAAAGCCAGCGTGGTGTCCTCGGCCTCGAGTACGCCGGTGCGGCTTTGCAGCACCCGGTCCCACAGCCCCGACTTGCGGTGCTGATTGCGGTTCCACTCGTCCATAGCCAGCAACCGAGCTTCATCGTGCCGGATGGCCAGCACCGGACCTTCGGCCAGCACGCGCAGTTCGGCATCGGTAACCACGCTGGCGATCTCGATGATGCTGTCGTTGAGCGTGTCCAGACCGGTCATTTCCAGATCGATCCAGACCAGGTTGTCCTCGGGCACGGCGCTGTTCCGTCGGTAAAGACGCAGTCTAACAAAGCGCCCCGCTAGGCAAGTCCGCCGGCGCATGCCAAGGTGGCAGCTTTCCGGGACATCCGCCGATGCACGGCAGCCTTTGCGACGCCGCTTTCGTAGCGCACGATCACGGTGCCGGCGGTACGCGCCTCCGCTACCGCACCTGGCGATCGCCGCAGGCAGATGCTCACGCCAAGGTGCCGGTACTCCTGTTCCTGCATGGCTCGGGCGAGCGCGGCGACGACAACCGCGCACAGACGCGGGTCGGACTAGGCCCGACATTGCTGCGCGATCCGCCGCCATGGCCGCTGTTGGCGGTGTTTCCGCAACTGCCCGAGGGCGCGCGCTGGAGCGGCACCTACGCCCACGACGCGATCGCGATCCTCGAGGACGCCTGCATGCGCGCGGGCGGCGACCGCGCGCGGGTGGCGCTGACGGGCCTTTCGCGCGGAGGTTACGGCGTATGGGAACTGGCGCTGCGATGGCCGCGACGCTTCCGCGCGCTGGCGCCGGTGTGCGGCGGCATCACCGCGCCGCCGCACGATGCGGCACTGCACATCGCCGTGCTGGCGGATGCGGCCGATCCCTTCGCCACCGCCGCAGCGCGCTTGGCGCATCTGCCCTGCTGGCTCGTGCACGGTGCGCGCGATGCGGTGGTTCCGGTGGAACAGTCGCGGCGCATGGCCGCGGCACTGCAGGCCGCTGGCGCGCCGGTGCACTACTGCGAGCTGCCTAAGGCCCAGCACAATGTCTGGAATGCGGCCTATGCCGACCCGACGCTGTGGCGCTGGCTGGCGCGGACGCTCGACGAGGAGACTTGATGGGCACCGCCGGCTTCTACTGGCACGACTACGAAACCAGCGGCGCCGATACCGCGCGCGACCGGCCGCTGCAGTTCGCCGGGCTGCGCACCACGCTCGAGCTCGAACCACTCGGCGAGCCCGAGGTGGCGTACTGCCAGCCCGCACCGGATGTGCTACCGCATCCCGATGCCTGCCTGCTGACCGGCATCACGCCGCAGCAGGCGCAACGCGAGGGCCTGCCGGAACCGGCATTCGCCGCGTACGTGCAGGAGCGTCTGGGTGCGCCGGGCACCTGCGGCGTGGGTTGGAACTCGCTGCGCTTCGACGACGAGATCACGCGCCAGTTGCTGTACCGCAATTTCTTCGATCCCTATGCGCGCGAGTGGCAGCAGGGCAACAGCCGCTGGGATCTGATCGACCTGGCGCGCATGGCCTATGCGCTGCGCCCGCAGGGCATCGAATGGCCGCGACGCGAGGACGGCGCGCCCAGCTTCCGGCTCGAGCACCTGGCCACCGCCAACGGCTGCGCGCCACGACGTGCCCACGACGCGCGCAGCGATGTCGAAGCGCTGCTGGGCCTGGCGCGTGCGTTGAAAGCGGCCCAGCCGCGACTCTGGGACTGGTACTACGGCCTACGCCGCAAGCCGCAGGCGGCAGCGCTGCTGGACTACGCGCAGATGACGCCCGTGCTGCACGTCTCGCAGCGCTACCCGGCTGCGCGCGGCTGTCTCGCAATCGTCGCGCCCCTCGCCGCGCATCCGCTACAGCCGAACAAGGTGATTGTGGCCGACCTTACGCCGGAACCCTCGGCGTGGATGAACCTGGATGCCGACGATCTGGCCGAGCGCCTGCTCACCGCGCGCGCCGACCTACCCGACGGGATCACCCGCGTGCCGCTGAAGACCGTCAGCATCAACCGCGCACCGGCACTGGCACCGCTGCAGGCGCTGCAGGGCGTGGATACCGCGCGCATCGGCCTGGACGTGGAGTCCTGCTTGGCGCACGCCGCGACGCTGCGCGCCTGCACCGGCCTCGCCGAGCGCGTACGCGTGCTGTATGCGCACCAGACTCGTGTCGAGCCCGTCGACGCCGAGCTGGCGCTGTACGATGGTTTTCTGCCCGATGCCGACAAGCCCTTGCTGGCGCAAGTACGCAGCGCGCCGCCGCCAGAGCTGCAGCCGCTGCAGGCGCGCTTCCGCGACGCGCGCTACCGCGTACTGCTGCAGCGCTACCGCGCCCGCCACCATCCCGATACGCTGTCCGCGCCGGAGCGCGCGCACTGGGACACGTTCCGGCGCCAGCGCCTGACCGAGGCCGGCGCGCTCGCCACGCTGACGCTGCCCGACTTCTTTGCGCTGATCGTGCAGCGCCGCGCCGAACCCGGCCGCAGCGGGTCCGATCGGGCACTGTTGGACCAGTTGGAAGCCTGGGGCTGGCAGCTTGCAAACGAAATCGACTGGAATCCTCACCATGCCTGATTCGCCGCACTTCACGCCCGCCGCGTTCACCTTCCTGCGCCAGCTCGCGCGCCACAACGAGCGCACCTGGTTCAAATCGCACCAGGCGTCCTACGAACGCGACGTGCGCGAACCGTTTCTGGCCGTGATCGCAGCGCTGCAGGTACCGCTGGCGTCGATAAGCCCGCGTTTCCGGGCCGATCCGCGCAAGGTCGGCGGCTCGCTGTTCCGCGTCCAGCGCGACACGCGTTTCGCCGCCGACAAGCAACCCTACAAGACCTGGGCCGGTGCGCGTCTGTTTCATGAACGCCATCGCGAACGGCCGGCGCCCTCGTTCTACCTGCATATCCAGCCGGGCGAGTGTTTCGTCGGCGCCGGGCTCTGGCACCCCGAATCCGCCACGCTGAAGCGAATCCGCGCGTTCATCGCCGACAATCCGGCTGCCTGGCGCCGCGCCGCACACGGCCGGGACTTTGCCGCACGCTACGAGTTCTGGGGCGAGAAGCTGACGCGCGCGCCGCAAGGTTACACGCCCGACCACCCGCTGATCGAGGATCTGAAGCTGAAAAGCTACGCCGCCGGCTGCGCGCTGGACGACGCGCTGGTGCTGTCGCCACGGCTGGTGGCGGAAGTGGGCGCCCACCTGCACCGGTTGGCGCCGCTGGTCGATTACCTGTGCGCTGCGCTCGACCTTGAGTTCTGACGCGCTCGCCGCGTCGCAACAGGAGCACCGCCTGCCCTACGCGCGGCTGGCGGCGTTCTACTTCGCCTATTTCGCGGTGATCGGCGGCTACACGCCCTACTTCAGCGTGTTCCTGCATAGCCGCGGCATCGACGCGCGCAGCATCGGGTTGATCCTCAGCCTGTGGTACGGCACGCGTGTATTCGCGCCTGGACTGTGGAGCTGGCTGGCCGGACGCGGCGCGCGCGGCGTGCGCTGGCTGCGCGCCGGCGCACTGCTGATGACGCTGGGATTCGCGCCGCTGCTGTGGCCGCTGCCGCACGCCGGCATCGTACTGAGCCTGGTCGTGTTCGCCTTTTTCGCCAACGCCATCGCGCCGCAATTCGAGGCCATCGTGCTCTCGCACCTGCCCGGCCGCAGCGAGCGCTACGGCAGACTGCGCGTGTGGGGCTCGATCGGCTTCATCGCGATCGCGCTGGGCTACGGCCTGCTGCTGGATCGCCTCGATGCGCACTGGCTGCCGGCATTGATGCTGCCGTGGATGCTGCTGGTATGCGTGCTCGGCTTCAGCCTCGACTATGGCCCCGGTCACCACGCGGCGCCGGCGGCCTCGATGGGCGATCTGCGCGTGGCGCTGCGCAGCCGCGAGGTGTGGGGCTTCTTCGTGCTGATGCTGCTGATGCAGATGGCCTTCAGTCCGTACCACATGCTGTATTCGCTGTATCTGCACCAGCACGACTACAGCAGCAGCGCCGTCGGCGGGCTGTGGGCGGCTGGCGTGGGCATCGAGATCCTGACCTTTTTCAGCATCGCGCCGGTGCTGCTGCGCCATGCGCCGCGCACGCTGATGCTGGCCGGACTGGGCAGCGGCGTGCTGCGCTGGCTGGCCATGGCGCTGCTGCCGCAGTACGGCTGGGTGATGCTGCTGGCGCAGTTGACCCACGCGCTGAGCTTCGCGGCGTTCTACGCGGCGGCCATGCGCCTGCTGGCACGCTATTTCCCCGGCCGTCTGATGGGCTACGGCCAGGGCATCAACTCCAGCTTCGCCTCCGGCTTCGGCGGCGTGCTGGGCGCACTGGTCACTTCCAGTCTGTGGCCACTGGGCGATGGCCGCGCTGCCTTCCTGGCCTCCGGCGCGCTATGCCTGGCCGGCGCCTTGCTGGCGCTGCGCGTACTGCCGCGCACGTGAGCCCAGCGGCGCCAGCGCGCCGAACAGGATCGGCGCGAGGCCCAGCGACATCAGGATCGACAGCAGCAGGCCGCCCATCACCGCGATAGCCAGCGGGCGCAGCAAATCGGTGCCGCGGCCGATGCCGATCGCCAGCGGCAGAAAGCCCAGCACGTCGGCCAACATGGTCATCAGGATCGGGCGCAGGCGCTGGCGCGCGGCCAGCGCCACCGTGGCGACACGCGGTGCGCCGCCGGAGAGCTGGCGCGCGCGCGCGAAGATCAGGATGACGTTGTTCACCGCAATGGCGAACACCAGCAGCATGCCGAGGAACGCGGTGCTGTCCAGATCAATGTGCATCAGCCACAGCGCCAGCAGCGCGCCGGGCGCGGCCAGCGCGATCGCCAGCATCGCCGCGATGCCGGCGCGCTGGCTGGAAAACTGCAAGCCAAGCAACACCAGCAGCGCACCCAGCGCGGCGGCCAGGATGATCGCCATCTGCCGGAAGCTGCGCGACTGCTGCCGGTAATAACCGCCGATCACGCTGCTGATCGAAGTCGGGAAATGCATCGTCGCCAGCACCGCGCGCGCATGCGCTGCGGCTTGCGCCAAGCCCTCACCGGCGCGCGGCTGCAGCCACATGTAGGCATACGGCACCAGGTTCTGGTGGGTGACATAAGGCACCACGCCGTGTATCTGCACGCGTGCAAGATGGTCCAGCGGCACCTGCTCGCCGTCGGGCAGGCGCAGTGGCAAGGCCGCGACCGCACCCGGCGCCGGGGTCGGCGTGGTGACCAGCACGCGCAGCGGCAGAATCTGCTCCCCGTGCAGCAACATGCCGGCCTTGCGTCCCCACAGCCGCGCCTCGACTTGCTGGCTCAGCATCAGCGGGGTCAGTCCGTACAGATTGACCTGGGCCCGCGGCGTCAGCGCGATCTCCGGCCCGGCCGATGGCGACTTGAAGGCCACGCTGCGAAACACGCCGCTATGTTCGAGCGCCAGGGCGAGGCGTTCGCCAGCGGCGTGCAGCAGCGCCGAATCCGAGCCGAATAGATAAATTTCCAGCGGTGCGTGCGCTCCGGATAGATCACCTAGGCGATTGACCATCACCTGGGTGGCGTTCAGCGCCAGCAGGCTGGGTACCGCCTGATGAAACGCGACGGTCAGTTGCTGCATCACCGTGCGCGTGCTGGCGCCGCGTTTCTGCTTCAGTACGATCGCCAGCGCGCCCTTGTTGGACGTGGCGTAGGCGTTGGAAAAACCGCGTCCGCCGACCAGCGAGGCGCGCGCCACCGCGGGATTGCGCAGCGCCACGTGCAGCAATTCGCGGCCGACCGCGGTGGTCTCGGCCACACTGCTACCCACCTGCGTGCGGAACGGCATCGAGATCACACCCTCATCCCAGCGTGGCAGAAACGCCGTCGGCAGCGCGCGCAGCGTGATCCAACCGAGCGCGCCCAGCACCAGCACCACCGGGATTGCCAGCCACGCGCGGCGCATGCCGGCGATCAGCCAGCGCCCATAACGCCGCTGCGCGCGCTGCTGCCTGCGCGAGGCAACGGGCGCACGCACGCGCCCCGCCAGCCACAGCGCCAGCACCGGTGTCACCAGCAGCGCCATGAGTTGCGACACCAGCAGCGCGATGACGATGGCCACGGCCATCGAGCGAAACAGCAGGCCCAGCGTGCCGGCCAGAAAAATCAACGGAACGAACACCAGGCACGAAGTCAGCGTGGCCATGCTCATGATCGGCAGGATTTCGCCGATGCGCTGCAGCGCTTGTGCGCGGCGCTGCTCGCGCTCGCCGCTGAGATCGTGTAACCCGCGCTCGATCACCACGATGGCGTGATCGACCAGCGCGCCGATGGCCGCGGCCAATCCGCCAAGGGTCATGATGTTGAGGCCGTAGCCCAGCGCATGCAGCGCCAGGAACGCGGCGGCCAGCGACAGCGGCACCACGGTCATTACCGCCAGCGCGCCATCCACGCGCCCGAGAAACAGCAGCACCACCAGCAGCGCGATCACGCTGCCCAGCCCGAGCGCGATCCACACGTCGCGCAGACTGCCACTGATCAGCCCGCTCAAGTCGTAGATGCGCACCAGTTTCACACCCGCCGGCAGTTGCTTGCGCAATGTGGCGATGCGCGCCCGCACGGCATGCGCCACGGCCACCTCGTCGGCGCCGGCCTGGGCCTTGATGTCCACCACCAGCGCGTGGCGCCAGCCGGCGACGGCGGCATCGCGTCGCAGTGGCGGCGGCGCCAGCGTCACCGTGCCCAACGCGCCGAGGGCGATGGGCATGCGGCTGCCATCCGCGCCCACCGGTCCGAGCGGCAGCATCAGTTGCTCGAGTGCGGCAGCCGTAGCCGGGCGCGGCGTTGTGGCCACCACGAACTGCTGGTTGTAGGCCTGCAGCACGCCGGAAAAATACGGCCCCTGGGCGGCCTGCAGCGCGCTCACGACCTGGGCCGCGGTCAAATCATGCTCGGCCAGACGTCGCGCATTGAGCAGCACGTGCACCTCAGGCCAGCCGCGCCCGGTCCAGTTCACCCGATACACGCCATTGATGCCGAGCAGCATGGGGCGCAGATGAAACGCGAAATAGGGCATCAGCGCCGAGCTGTCGAGTCGGTTCGACACCAGCGCGTATTCGGCGAAGGGATACACGTTGGGCGTCATCAAGTGCACCGACATCGTCGCCCCTGGCGGCAGCGCGATATGCGCCAGCCGCGCCTGCAGCATCAGATACGCCGTTTGCGGATTGACGCCCTGATCGAAATACACATGTAGCTTGGACAAGCCGTAGCCGGTCTGCGAGCGCACCAGGCGCACGCCGGGCTCGCCCTTTGCGGTTTGCTCCAGCGGCAGCGTGACCACGTCCTCCATCGCTCGCACCGGCAGGTTGCCGGCATTGACCAGCACCGTGACCATGGGAAAATCGATGTCGGGAAAAATGCTCTCGGGCAGCGTGCGCAAGGCATACCAGCCGGCACCCAGCAGCAGCAGCGCGGACAGGATTACCGACCAGCGATTGAGCCACAGAAACGCGAGATAGCGCCTCATGGCCGCACCGCGACCGCCACCCCGTCCTGCAAGCGCGTACTGCCGGCGACAATCACCTGCGCGGGGTTGCCCAGCGCGCCGCGCACCCAGCTCGCACCCGCGCGCGCCGCCAGCACCTGCACCGGCACCGCCCGCGCATGACCGTTGCGCAGCACGAACACCTCGCTGTGCGCTCCGCGCCACACCACCGCCGCATCGGGCACGCGCCATGCTGGCGCGCGCGGCAGCGCGAAGTACAACCTCAGCCACTGCCCCGGCAGCAGCGCGCTGGACGCCGGCAGGGCCACGTACACCGGCACCATGCCGGCGCTGCGTGCACTCTGCCCCAACGAACGCACCACGGCACTGCCGCGCAGATCACCGGCATGCCAGAGCACCGTCATGCCCGGTGTCACATGACGCGCTTGGCGCGGGGTCAACTCGGCGCGCGCCCACGGTTGCCCGCGTCCCAGCAGGGTGGCCACCGGCGTGCCGCGATACACCACCGTGCCGGCGCTGACCAGATAACCCAACGTACCCGCGAACGGCGCGCGCAAGACGGATTGCGCGTCCTGCCGCTGCAAGGCACGCAGCGCGGCATCGGCCTGCTGCAACTGCACCCGCGCCCGGTCGAGACTTTGCCGCGCGACCAGCCCGCGCCGAGCCAGATGCTGCTGCCGGCGCAGGTCAGTCGCGGCCAGCGCCGCGTTGGCCTGCGCGGCGTGTATCTCCGCCGGCAGGCCCGGCACCGCCACGCGCGCGACGATCGCACCCGCGGTCACCTCGCCCGGCGCCAGAAACGGGCCCACCACCCGCCCGGTCAACGGAGCCGCCAGCGTGGTGTGGTCGGCGCTCTCCACGCGCGCCAGCACGCGCAGCGTGTCCTGCCAGGGCGCCGCGACGATGGTCCGCACATGGACAGGCACCGCCGCCGTAGGTTGTGCCGCGAAAGCCTGGGTCGCCAGTACCGCCAGCAGCAGTCCCGCCAGACGCGCCTTACCTAGTTTGCGCATCGATGCAGCATTCGACATTGTCATGTCCGTTTCGACAGTGCAGCCCGCGCAGCGTTGTCCAAAAACGTCTCGCGATCGAATTACGCATCAGTAATAAATGGCTGATCATGAGGCCTGCACGCAGCGCAGCCTTACTAAAAAGTGATCAACTTGCATGCGCACGCGCACTATCAGGCATGCGCGGCATGCCTCTGATCTGCGCCAGAATCCGGCCGTCAATGGGGAGAAGGTCCATGCGCCGCATCCTGATTGCCCTCGTGTTCGCGCTGTCCATGCTGGGTGGCATCCCGGCGGCGCGGGCGGGCGGCGGCCCGCTTGGCATCGACCATCGCCTCGGCTACGACAACGGCGGCATCTGGAAGCGCAGCTACCAGGTCGATCTCGCCTACTGCGAGGCGCTGTGCACGCTGGCCGCGGCCAGTTTGGAAGGCGGCAAGACGCGCTTCGGCCGCACGCTGTGGCAATCCGTGGATGCGATGGCGTTCTCCTCGCTAGCGTCGCAGGGGCTCAAATGGACTTTCGGCCGCGAGCGCCCCAGCTACAGCGCGGACCCCAATCTCTGGTTCCACGGCGGCGCCAGCTTTCCCAGCGGCGAGGTCACCGAAGCCACCAGTTTCGTGACGCCGTTCATCGCCGAATACCAGCACGATCATCCATGGGTGTGGGCACTGGCGGTGATCCCCGCCTACGATGCCGAGGCCCGCATGAAAACCTGGGGCCACTGGCAGACCGACGTGCTGGCCGGCGCCGCGCTGGGCACGGCCTTCGGCATCTGGGCGCACGACCGCAAGCAACCGCTGATCCTGTCGTGGCTGCCCGGCGGCTTCATGGTCGGCTATGCGCACCGCTTTTGAAGCGGCAGCGATGGCGTTCAATCGCGCGCACGCCGCTCGCGGCGCTCCTTCCGCGCATCGTGCCACTGCAGCCATGCGTAGTGCGCCTGCGCGGCCAGCAATCCCCACGGACGCAGCGCGGAGTCCAGTCCGTAGCGACCGAACTCGCGCCAGGCGCCATCGCCCTGACCGATCGCGGCCGCGAGCAGCTCGCCGGTCACTGCGGTCGGCGCCAGGCCGTGACCGCCGAAGGCTTGCGCCCACCACAAGCCTTTGCCATCGCCGCCGATCTGCGGCATCTGATGGCGCGCGTAGCTCATCAATCCGGACCAGCCGTAGTCCACGCGCACGCCGCGCAACTGTGGAAACACCCGCAGCATGTCTTGGTACAGCAAGCGGCGGATGCTTTCGGCATCGCGCTGGCGCACGTCGATGCGGCCGCCCCACAGCAAGCGCGTGTCGGGCAGTGGGCGGTAGTAGTCGAACGCGAAACGCGTGTCGTATACCGCCGCCGCAGTGGTGAGGCACTCGTACAGGCGTGTACCCAGCGGCTCGGTGACCATCACGTAGGTGGCAATGGGTAACACCGCGCGATCGACACGCGGCGCCAACCCGCTGAGATAGCCGCCGCAGGCCAGCAGCACCTGGCGCGCGTCCAGTCGACCGCCGCCGGTGTGCAGGCGAAACCCGCCGCCTGACCGGCGCCCTAGCTTCAGCACGCGCGAGGTTTCGCGCACTTCCACGCCTTGCTGCGTCGCCGCGTGCGCCAGACCGCGCGCATAGGCCAGAGGATCGAGATGCATGGCGTTGGGCTCGTACAACGCGCCGTGGTAGCGGCTGCTGCACACCCATTCGCGCAGTGTATCGGCGTCCACCGGCTGCCACTCGGCACCCAACCGCGCCAGCAGCGCGCGGCGCTGTTCCAGCACGTGCGCATCGCGGAACCAGTTGGTCCACAACACGCCGGCGTCGGCCAGGTCGCAGCCGATGCCGTAGCGCTGCACGCGCCGCCGCACCAGGTTCACGCCCTGCATGGTGGCCTGGTACAGCGCGCGCGCGCGGTCCTCGCCCAGTTGCCGCAGCAGCGCCTGTTCGCCCAGCGAGTAGCCGGCGAACACGAAACCGCCATTGCGCCCGGAAGCGCCGAAGCCGATGCGCTCGGCTTCCAGCAGGACGACGCCTTTCTGGCCGCGCTCGGCAAGACCCAGCGCCGTATTCAACCCCGCGTAGCCGCCGCCGACGATGGCCACCTCGGCCTCGCATTGGCCGGTCAGCGCCGGATACGCCGGCACCGCCGCGGCACGCGCCTCGTAGTAACTGGCCGCCGGCAGCGCCGCGCGTCTCATGCCGGCGCTCCGCTGGCGCGCAAGGCCTGTTCCAGGTCGGCGATCAGCACATCGCTGTCTTCCAGCCCGATCGACAGGCGGATCAGCTCCGGTGGCGCGCGCCCCAACTTGTGCTGCAGCGGTGCGCCTTCCGGCAGGAACGCCACCAGCGGGCACACCAGCGATTCGTAGCCGCCCCAGGACACCGCCAACAGGAAGCGCCGCAGCGCATTGCAGAAACGCTCGATGGCGGCGCCATCGGCGGCCTTCAGCGTGAAGGACAGCAGTCCCGATGGCGCGCGCAGTTGCTTTTCGACCAACGCACGCTGCGGATGGTCGGGTTGGTACGGATACCACACCCGCGCCACGCGCGCATGCGCAGCCAGGAACGCGGCTACGCGCGGCGTGGTCTCGGCGATGCGCTGCATGCGCAGCTTCAGCGTGCGCAGTCCGCGCAGCAGCAGTGCGGCGTCGTGTGGACTAGGCACCGCGCCCAGCGTCATGAACGGACCGCGGAACACACGCTCGATCAGCGCGCGTGTTCCGCACAATGCCCCGGCCACCACGTCGCTGTGGCCGCCGATGTACTTGGTGGCCGAATGCGCCACCAGGTCGATGCCCAGCGCCAGCGGCGATTGGTTGAGCGGACTGGCGTGACTGTTGTCGCAAAGGGTCAGGATGCCGCGCCGCCGTGCCAGCGCGGCGATCGCCTCGAGATCCTGCAGCTCGTAGGTGAGCGAGTTGGGCGATTCCAGCACGATCAACCGCGTCTCTGGCCACAGCGCCGCCTCGACCTGCGCGGTGTCGACGGCGTCCACGAAGCTGTGCGCCACGCCGAAGCGCGCCAGCAGATCGGTCAGCAGCGCGCGCGTCCAACTGTAGGGTTTCTGCACGCACACCACGTGATCGCCGGCGCCCGTGCAGGCGACCACGGCGGCGGCGATGGCCGCCGCGCCGGAGGCGAACACCAGACACTCCTCCGCGCCCTCCAGCGCCGCCAGTTTGCGGCGTAGGATCTGCACGGTAGGGTTGTTGCCGCGCGTGTAGAGCGGGGCGTCCATCTCGTGCAGCGCCGCCTCGCGCATGGCCGCCACCGTGGGGAAGGTGAAGATCGAGCTTTGCAGGACCGGCGGCACCACTGCGCCGAAATACCGCTGGCGCTCCTCGCCCAGGTGGTTGAGGATCCAGTCCAGGTCCATCAGCCGGACGCCGCACGCACCAGCGGCGCCAGTTCCGGATCTTCCAGCGCCAGCGCCAGCGTGGCGCGCACCAGGCCGGCCTTGGTGCCGCAGTCGAAACGCGTGCCTTCGAAGCGGTAAGCCAGCACCTCGCGCTCGTGCAGCAGCGCCTCGATGGCATCGGTAAGCTGGATCTCGCCGCCACTGCCCGGCGCGGTGGTGCGCAGCAACTCGAAGATGCGTCCGGGTAACACATAACGGCCGACGATGGCGAGGTTGGAGGGCGCCTCCTCGGGCCGCGGTTTTTCCACCACATAGCGCAGCCGCGCGGCCCGCTCGCTGACCGGCTCGGCGTCGACGATGCCGTATTGGTGCGTCTGCGTGCGCGGCACCTCCTCCACGGCTACCACCCCGCAGCCGCGCACGGCGGCCAGTTCGGCCATCTGCTTCAGCGCGCCGGCGTGCGGCGTACGGATCAGATCGTCCGGCAGAATCACGCCGAAGGGCTCATCGCCGATCACCGGTGCCGCGCACATCACGGCGTGGCCCAAGCCGCGCGCCTCCGGCTGGGTGACGAACACACAGCGCACGTGCGCTGGCAGCACACTACGCACGATCTCCAGCAGATCGGTCTTGCCGGCCTCGGCCAGCTTCTGCTCGAGCTCATAGGCAGCGTCGAAGTAGTCGGCGATGGCGTGCTTGTAGCGATTGGTGACGAACACCAGAGTGTCGGCTCCTGCCTCCACCGCCTCGTCCACCGCGTACTGGATCAGCGGCCGGTCCAGCACCGGCAGCATCTCCTTGGCCACCACCTTAGTGGCCGGCAAGAAGCGCGTGCCCAAGCCGGCCACGGGAAACACCACCTTATGCAGATGACGGCTCATGCCGGATCTCCATTGTCGACACGCGTGAAGGGCAGCACGGTACCAACCGTCGCGGCCGGGTTGGGTATGAAGCTGGGCAGCAGCGTCTGCAGCACGCTTTCCAGGGCGGTTTCGTCGAACGCGGCTACGGCCTCGGCAGCGCGCGCCAGCTGTGCGTCCAGCAGTTCGCGGCTGATCGCGCGCGGCGCCGCCAGAAACAGCTTGGGATGCGCGGTGGGCGCATAGTTTTCGCGCGGGTGGAACAGTTCCTCGAACAGTTTCTCGCCCGGCCGCAGGCCGCTGTAGACGATTGCGATGTCGCGCCCGGGCCGCTTGCCGGAGAGGCGGATCATCTGCTCGGCCAAGTCGTGGATACGCACCGGCTCACCCATGTCCAGCGCGAAGATGTCACCGCTGTGCCCTTGCACCGCCGCCTGCAGGATCAGCTGACTGGCCTCGGGAATGGTCATGAAATAGCGCGTGACTTCGGGATGGGTGACCGTCACCGGGCCACCGCGCGCGATCTGCTCGCGGAACAGCGGCACCACCGAGCCAGCCGAATCCAGCACGTTGCCGAAACGCACGGTCACGAAATCGCAGGCGGGCACGCGCTGCGCCTCGGCCAGGCATGCCATCTCGGCGATGCGCTTGCTGGCGCCCATGACGCTGGACGGGTTCACCGCCTTGTCGGTGGAGACCAGCACGAAACTGGTCACGCCGGCCACGCCGGCAGCCTGCGCCAGCGTGCGCGTGGCCAGCACATTGTTGCGCAACGCCTGGCGCGTCTGGTTTTGCAGCAGCGGCACGTGCTTGTAGGCGGCCGCGTGCAGCACGACCTGCGCATGCGAAACGGCCAGCGCGTTACGCACTGCGGCGGGGTCGCCGCAATCGCCGAGCAGTGGGCGCAACAGCAGATCGGGAAAGGTGGACTGCAGCTCGCTTGCGATACGGTAAAGGTTGAACTCGCTGATCTCGAGGATGGTCAGCGAGGCCGCGCCCAGGCGCGCCACCTGGCGGCACAGCTCGCTGCCGATCGAGCCGCCACCGCCGCTGACCAGCACGTGGCGTCCGACGAAACCGGCGCGCACGCGCTCCCAGTCCAGATCGATGGCGTCGCGGCCAAGCAGATCCTCGATCGACACCGGCTTCAGTTCGTTGCGCTGCGCGCGGCCGCTGACCACATCTTCCAGACGCGGCAACGTACGGAATGGCAGGCCACTGCGTTCGCACAGCGCGACGGCGCGACGCATCTGCGCGGCATTTGCCGAAGGCATGGCGATCAGCAGCATCTGCGCGCCGCTGGCTTGTGCAAGCTCGGGCAATTGCTCGAGCGTGCCCAACACCGGCACGCCCTGCACGCGCGCGCCGCGCAGCTGTGGCGCATCGTCGACACAGCCCACTACCCGGTAGCGCGCGTCGCGGCGCAGGTCACGCAGCAGGGCGTCACCGGCGCGTCCGGCGCCGATCACCATCACGCGCGTCAACGGCTGTTGGCCGAACAGCTCCAGGCGACTGTCTTTCCAGTAGCGGTACAACAGCCGTGGCACGCCTAGCGCGAACGCCAGGATCAGCGGATACAGGAACAGCACCGAGCGCGGCACGCCGGCCAAGCGGTCGAGCAGAAACAGCGCCACGCCGACTAGCACCGCGCCCAGCGCGCAGGCGCGAGCGATGTTCCACAGGTCCGGCACGCTGGCGAAACGCCACAGCCCGCGATACAGGCCGGTCCAGGCGAACACCGCGCCCTGCACCGCCAGCACCATCGCCAGCTCGCGCACACCGATATGCATACTGCCCGCGTGCGCCAGCTGGTAACGCAGCAGCTTGGCCAGCCACCATGCCAGCGCCACCATGCCCAAGTCATGCATGACCACGGCGGCGCGCGGGGGCAGCAAACCCAGACGTAATTCAGACAGACGCATGGCGAATCCCGTTACTGCGCAGCGCTGCCCGGCAGGCGCTTTTGCCCCACCACCACAGCACGCCGGCCAGCATATAGAGGCCTGCCACCAGCCACCAGCCCAGGGTCGCATCGCGCGCGGCCAGCACCGCCAGCGGCAGCGCCAGCAGCAAGTTCCAGAGCAGGTAGGTCAGCAGCGGCAGGCGGTGCGAGCGATGCGCGCGCGCCAGCCACTGGTACAGATGCTCGCGGTGCGGGCGCCACCAGCGGCGGCCGCGCAGCATGCGCCACAGCAAGGTGACGCTGGCGTCCGCGATGAAGGCGGAGCACAGCAGCAACGCCGCCGGCAACGGCCAGACGCCCTGCACCACGCCCGTCAACGCCAGCGCAGCCAGCATGAAGCCCAGCGCGCCGCTGCCCACATCGCCCATGAAAACCCGCGCGCGCGGCAGCGGCAGGTTGAACGGGGCGAATCCGGCCACTGCCGCCGCCAGCAACAGTGCGGTGGCGCGCAACGCCACGGCATGCGCCGATCCGGCCAGCAGCGCCAAGCCCAGCGCGACCAGCAGTGCCTGCGCGGCCAGCAGGCCATCGCTGCCATCCATGAAGTTGTGCAGGTTGATAGACCAGGCCGTGGCCAGTATCAGCAGGCCTGCGGCGGCAACGGCCAGCGGCAAGGCCAGCGCGCTCGCAAGCCAGGGCCACAAGCTCACCGCCAGCAATGCGCCGGCCAGCAGGTGCCCGGACAGTCGCGGCGCGATGCCCAGACCCCCGTGGTCGTCGCGCGCGCCCAGCAGTGCGGTCAGCAACAGCGCCAACCACCACAGCAGCAGCCCGTGCGCGGGCACCGCCACCCCCGTGGTCAACGCGAGCAGGGGCAGGCCCACCAGCAGGGCCAGCACGATGCCGGCGCCGCCACCGCGCGGGGTAGGCTGCCGGTGCAGGCGGCGCTGGCCGGGATGGTCCAGCAGTCCGCGCCGGCGCGCGTAGCCGATCATCACCGCCACCAGCGACGCCGAAACCAGCAGCACCAGCAGGAGCAACAGCGCCAGCGGCACGGCTCCCACCTCAGGCACCGGTGGCGCCATGCACCGGGCGCAGCGAACTCCAGCTCTTGCAACTCGGGCACTGCCAGTGGTGGGCGCGTGCGCCGAACCCGCACTGGGTGCAGCGGTACAGCGCCTGGCCCTCGAGCAGCGCGGCGGTGAGATCGCGCAGCAGGCGCAGGCTGGCCTCGCTATCGCCACCACCCTCGATGGCGGTGTCCATCAGTTGCACCAGCCCGCGCACCGAGGGACGCTGCCGCAGTTGCGTGCCGAGGAAATCGACCGCACGACGCTGGCCGTCGCGCCGCGCGTAGATACGCGCCAGCGCCAGCACCGGCGAAACGCCCTCGTAGCGTGTCACGATGCGGCCCAGTACCTGCTCGGCGCGCTCCATCTGCTGGGCGCGCGCGTAGGTGTCGAGCAATGCCGGCAGGATCTCAGGCACGTAGTCGATATCCGCGTCCAGGGCCTGCTCGTAGGCGACGATGGCGTCGGTGTATTCGGCGCTCGCCGCCGCGAAACGGCCGTGCAGCATGTGCGCACGCACGAAGCCCGGAAACGCGGCAAACGCCTGACGCAGATACTCGCCGGCTTCTTGCGTGGCGCCGTGCGCCTGCGCGCGCTCGGCCAACTCGCAGTAGAAATGGGCGATCTGCAGCGCCTGCACCTCGCCCGAGGTTTCCTCGAGCCGGCGCGCGTAGAGAATGGCCTTGTGCCAGTCGCGCTCGTGCTGGCAGATGGCGATCAGATGGCGCAATGCCGAGGGCGCCTGCGCGTTCATCGCCACCAGATCGGCGAACAGCGTCTCGGCGCGATCCAGCAGGCCGGCGCGCATGTAGTCCTCGCCCAGTTCCAGCAACGCCATGGTCTTGAAGTCATCATTAAGGTTGGGCCGCGCGATCAGGTGTTGGTGCACGCGAATGGCGCGTTCGACCTCGCCGCGGCGGCGAAACAGATTGCCCAGCGCCAGATGCGTCTCGACGGTGTCGCGATTGGCCTCGGCCAGCTTGAGGAACTCCTCGATGGCCTTGTCCGGCTGCTCGTTGAGCAGGTAGTTCAAGCCACGGAAATAGCTCGATGAAAGCTCATCGACGCGCGCGCCGGAGTGACGCGCGCCCAGCCTGCGCGCCGTCCACCAGCCGGAAAGGAACGCCACCGGCAGCAGCATGAACAGCAGCAGCAGCGGATTCATGCCGGATCGTGACCGCCCTGCCCGCGCCGCGCTGCGCCGCGCCGCCGCAGACCGCGCCCCAGCCAGGCGCCGAGCCCGCCCAGCAGCCAACCCAGCACCAGCACCGCCAGCAGAGTTACACCTTTGGGCAGATCGGCCTCGGTGATCAGGAAATCGTAGTGCACCGGGCCCGCGTTGAGCGCGGCGAAGCCGGCGCCCAACAAAGCGAAGATCAACAGCAGGGCGGCAATCACGAAGCGCATGGCATTTCCCTCACCCTCACTTTAGCAGGGCTTGCGCGCGCGGCCGGCACGCTGCGCGGCATCGCGCATGCACGGTGCGTCCGATGTTCAGCCGTTGTTGACGCGCTCGCGCAGTTCCTTGCCGGGTTTGAAATGCGGAACGAACTTGCCGGACAGTGCCACCGCCTCGCCGGTCTTGGGGTTGCGCCCGATGCGCGGGGCGCGGTGGTGCAGCGAGAAGCTGCCGAAGCCGCGCACCTCGATGCGTTCACCCGCAGCCAGCGCTTCGGTCATCTGGTCGAGCACGTGCTTGACGCCGATTTCGACGTCGGCAAGGGCCAGATGCGCCTGGCCGCCGGCCAGGGCTTCGATGAGGTCGGATTTGGTCATAAGGCGCCAGCGTGGCGGCGGGCCGTGGCCCGCCGCTTGGGTGTGGGACGGATCAACCCTTGTTCATTTGTTCCTTGAGCAGAGCACCCAGCTTGGTGGTGCCGCCGGTGTTGCTCTGGTACTCGGCCAGCGTTTCCTGCATCTCGGCCTCGTCCTTGGCGCGGATCGACAACTGCATCTGCCGGCCCTTGCGATCCATGCCGGTGAACTTGGCCTCGACCTTGTCGCCCACCTTGAGGTACTGGGTGGCGTCCTCGACGCGCTCTTTGGCGATGTCGTTGGCGCGCACATAACCCTCGACGCCGTCCTCGAGCGCGATCAGGGCGCCCTTGGCGTCCACTTCCTTGACCACGCCGGTGACGACGCTGCCGCGCGGATGACCGGCCATGAACTGGCCGAACGGATCCTGCTCCATCTGCTTGACGCCCAGACTGATGCGTTCGCGCTCCGGATCGACTGCCAACACCACGGCCTCGACCTCGTCGCCCTTCTTGAAGTTGCGTACCAGGTCTTCGCCGGTGCTGTTCCAGGAGATGTCGGACAGGTGCACCAGTCCGTCGATACCGCCATCCAGGCCGATGAAGATGCCGAAGTCGGTGATCGACTTGATGGCGCCGCGCACACGGTCGCCCTTCTTGTGGATCGCGGCGAAGGTCTCCCAGGGATTGGCGCGGGTCTGCTTGATGCCCAGCGAGATGCGGCGACGCTCTTCATCCACGTCCAACACCATCACTTCGCACTCGTCACCCACCTGCACCACCTTGGCCGGGTTGACGTTCTTGTTGGTCCAGTCCATCTCGGAGACGTGCACCAGGCCTTCGACGCCCGGCTCGATCTCGACGAAGCAGCCGTAATCGGTGACGTTGCTGACCTTGCCGAACAGGCGGCTGTTGACCGGGTAACGGCGCGCGATGTTGACCCACGGATCGTCGCCCAACTGCTTGAGACCCAGGCTGACGCGGTTGCGCTCGCGGTCGAACTTCAGTACGCGCACTTCCAGTTCGTCGCCGACGTTGACCACTTCGGAAGGATGACGCACGCGCTTCCACGCCATGTCGGTAATGTGCAGCAGGCCGTCGATGCCGCCGAGGTCGACGAAGGCGCCGTAATCGGTGAGGTTCTTCACCACGCCCTTCAGCACCGCGCCTTCCTGCAGACGCTCCATCAACTGCTCGCGCTCGGCGGAGAACTCGCTCTCGACCACCGCGCGGCGGCTGACCACCACGTTATTGCGCTTGCGATCGAGCTTGATCAGCTTGAACTCGAGATCTTTGCCTTCCAGATACACCGGGTCGCGCACCGGGCGCACGTCTACCAGGGATCCGGGCAAGAACGCGCGCACGTCCTTGATGTCGACCGTGAAACCGCCCTTGACCTTGCCGGTGATGCGGCCGCTGATCGCGGTGTTGTTGGTGAAGGCCTCCTCGAGATCGTCCCACACCATCGAGCGCTTGGCCTTCTCGCGCGAGAGCTTGGTTTCGCCGGTGCCGTTCTCGATCGCGTCCAGCGCGACTTTGACCTCGTCGCCGACCTTGATGTTGATCTGGCCCTCGTCGTCGCGGAATTCCTCGATCGGAATGATGCCCTCGCTCTTGAGGCCCGCGTTGATGACGACGATGTCGGAGCGCACATCGACCACTGTGCCCAGCACGATCGACCCGGGCTTGAGCTTGGTCAGGGTCTGGCTCTTCTCGAACAGCTCGGCGAAACTTTCAGTCATGGGTTTGTCCAGAATGGCTGGCGGCCCGCCACGCAGCGGGAGCAGCCGGTTGTGGGCGCTTGCGCGCCGTTGAATACCGCCCTCGCGGGCGGGCCTTGCGCGCTGCCGCGGCTCAACGCCCCGGCAGCAGCGCCAGAATCCTCGCTACGACTGTCTCGATCGGCACTCCGGTGGTGTCGAGCATCACCGCATCCGGTGCGGGCTTCAGCGGCGCCACCGCGCGCTCGGCATCGCGCGTGTCGCGCGCCTCAATTTCCCGCAACAGGTCATCGAGTGTAACCGTCAGGCCCTTGTCCTTCAACTGCTTATGACGCCTGCGCGCACGCTCGGCGGCGCTGGCGGTCAGAAACACCTTGGTCGCGGCGTCGGGGAAGATCACCGTGCCCATGTCGCGGCCATCGGCCACCAGTCCCGGCGCCGTGCGAAACGCGCGCTGCTTGTCCAGCAGGGCCGCGCGCACGCCGGGGATGGCGGCGATGGCCGAGGCCGCCGCACCGCAGGTTTCGGTGCGGATCTCGGAGCTGACGTCGACGCCACCCACCAGCACCCGCGTCTCGCCACCGTCACCCGGATCGCGGAAGCCGATGCAGGTGTGGCCGGCGCAGCGGGTTACGGCCGCGGCATCGGAAAGATCGATGCCCGCCAGCGAGGCCGCGTAACCCACGGCGCGATACAGCGCACCGGAATCCAGGAGGTGCCAGCCCAGCCGCGTGGCGATCAGGCGACTGATGGTGCCTTTGCCGGAACCCGAGGGCCCATCGATGGTCAGGACAGGAATGGGCGGAGCGGCTGGCACGCTGACCTCGGGCACAAAACCGCCATAGCTTAGCCAATGTCGGCGCTGCGCCGGTCAGGCGCGCGCGAAGTCGAAAGCCAGCACCTCGCCGATGCGCGCCGCACCGGCCATGCCCATCAGCAGGCGGTCGACGCCCAGCGCGACACCGCTGCTATCGGGCAGGTCGCCCAGCGCGGCCAGCAGATTCTCATCCCGCGGCATCGCGGGCAAGCCGCGTGCGCGCCGGCGCGCGTTGTCCGCCCGGAAGCGGCGGCGCTGCTCGGCTGCGTCGTTGAGCTCGTGGTAGCCATTGGCCAGTTCGAACGCACCCAGATACACCTCGAAACGTGCCGCCACCGGCGGATCGCCCGGCCGCACCCGCGCCAGCGCGCACTGGCTGGCCGGATAGTCGTGGACCACGGTGATCAGGCCGGACGGCAGCAGCGGCTGGATGCGATGGGTCAACAGCAAATCCAGCCAGTCATCGCGATCCAGCCCTTCGGGGTGTACCTGCAACCCGCCAAGCGCCGCGCGCAGCGTCTGCACATCTGCGCCATGCGCGTCCACGCCCAGCGCGCGCGCAAACAGTTCCGCGTAGGTCAGCACCTCGACACGCGCGGTCTGCGCGATCGACGCCAGCGCCGCCTGCACCAGTTCGGCCACTTCCAGCGCCAGCCGACGCGCATCCCAGCCGACGCGGTACCACTCCAATAGGGTGAACTCGGGATTGTGGCGGCTGCCGGCCTCGCCATCACGGAACACGCGGCCCAGCTCGTAGCAGTCGCCCAGACCCGCGGCCAGTAGGCGCTTGAGCGGAAACTCGGGTGACGTGCGCAGCCAGCGCGTCGCCGGCCCGGCATCGGTATGGCCATGAAAACGCGTACGGAAGCTGGCAATGTTGGGATCGGTGTTGGCGGCCGCCGAGAGCATCGGCGTTTCCACTTCCAGCACGCCGCGCTGGGCAAAGAACGCGCGGATCAGCGCGTACAGCCGTGCGCGCAGCACCAGGCGCTCACGCAGTCCCGGCGTGGCCCCGGTGCCACTCAGGACGTCACCCGCGACCAAAACGACTTCACGCCGTCCATGAACGAATGTGCGCGCGGCGAATGCTCGTCGCCGCCGCTGCCGGTCATGCTGGCATCGAACTGCTCCAGCAGCTCGCGCTGCTCGCGGGTCAGGCGCACCGGGGTTTCGACCGCGATGTGGCACACCAGGTCGCCGGCGCGGCCGCCGCGCACCGAGCGCACGCCGCGGCCGCGCATACGGATGATCTGGCCGCTTTGCGTCTCCGGCGGCACGCTCAGGTTGACCTCGCCGTCCAGCGTCGGCACGCGGATCTCCGCGCCCAGCGCGGCCTGCACCATGCGCACCGGCACCTCGCAGTGCAGATCGTCGCCGTCGCGCTGGAACAGCGCATGCGTGCGCACGCGCACCTCGACGTAGAGGTCGCCCGGCGGCAGCCCGCCCGGCCCGGGCTCGCCCTGCCCGGCCAGGCGGATGCGATCGCCGCTGTCAACACCCGCGGGAATGCGCACTTCGAGTGTGCGCACGCGCTCCACATGGCCTTCGCCGCGACACTGCGCGCAGGGCGTTTCCACCACGCGGCCGCTGCCGCGGCAATGCGGGCAGGCCTGCTGCACCGAGAACATCCCGTTCTGGATGCGCACGCGGCCCTGGCCGCGACAGGTCGGACAGACGATGCTGCGGCCATTGGCCGAACCGCTGCCCTTGCAGGATTCGCAGGCGACGATGCCCGGCACCTCGATTGTCTTGCCGCAACCGGCCACGGCTTCTTCGAGGTCCAGCTCGAGCAGGTAGCGCAGGTCGCCGCCGCGACGCGGGCGGCCGCCGCCGAAGATGTCGGCGAAGATGTCACCGAACATGTCACCCATGTCGCCAAAGCCGGCGCCGGCAGACCCGCCGCCATTGAAGGCGGCATGGCCGTGGCGGTCGTACTGCGCGCGTTTCTGGCCGTCGCACAGTACCTCGTAGGCCTCCTTGGCCTCCTTGAACCTGTCCTGCGCCGACGGATCGTCGGGGCAGCGGTCCGGGTGGTACTTCATGGCCAGGCGCCGGAACGCCTTCTTGATTTCGTCCTCGGCTGCGCCGCGGGCAACGCCCAGGACTTCGTAGTAATCGCGTTTGCTCATGCTTTTGGGTCGCGGCGCGGAAACTCGGACGGAACGGGAAGCCGCAGCGCGGCTTCCCGTTCCAGCATGCCCGATGGCTTACTTCTTGTCTTTGACCTCGGTGAACTCGGCGTCGACCACATCGTCCTGGGCGCCGCCGGAAGCCGCCGCCTCGGGGCCGGGCGTGGCGCCGCCCGAGGACGCCGCCGCGAACAGCGACTGCGCGGCCTGCTCGACTGCCTGCGTGCGCGACTCGATACGCGCCTGATCGTCGCCCTTCATGGCGTCATCGAGATCCTTCAGCGCGGACTCGATGGTGCCGATCTGCGCACCCGGCACCTTGCCGCCGTGCTCCTTGATGGCGCTGCGCGTGGCGTGCAGCACCTGGTCGGCCTTGTTGCGAGCGCCCACCAACTCGTGGAACTTCTTGTCTTCCTCGCGGTGCGCCTCGGCATCGCCGACCATGCGCTGGATCTCGGCGTCGGACAGGCCCGAGCCGGCTTTGATCTCGATCTTTTGCTCCTTGCCGGTGTTCTTGTCCTTGGCCGAGACGTGCAGGATACCGTTGGCGTCGATGTCGAAGGCGACCTCGATCTGCGGCATGCCGCGCGGCGCACTCTGGATACCGGCCAGATCGAACTTGGCCAGCGACTTGTTGAAACGCGCCTGTTCGCGCTCGCCCTGCAGCACGTGCACGGTTACCGCGGACTGGTTGTCCTCGGCGGTGGAGAACACCTGCGAGGCCTTGGTGGGGATGGTGGTGTTCTTTTCGATCAACTTGGTCATCACCCCGCCCAGGGTCTCGATGCCCAGGCTCAGCGGGGTCACGTCCAGCAGCAGCACGTCCTTGACCGCGCCGCTGAGCACGCCGCCCTGGATTGCCGCGCCCACGGCGACAGCCTCGTCCGGGTTGACGTCCTTGCGCGGCTCCTTGCCGAAGAAGTCCTTGACCGCTTCCTGTACCTTGGGCATGCGCGTCATGCCGCCGACCAGGATCACCTCGCTGATGTCGCCCACCTTGAGGCCGGCGTCGTTGAGCGCGGTGCGGCAGGGATCGATGGTGCGCTTGACCAGATCCCCGACCAACGCCTCCAGCTTGGCGCGCGTGAGCTTGATGTTGAGGTGCTTGGGACCGCTGGCGTCGGCAGTCACGTAGGGCAGGTTGACGTCGGTTTGCTGCGCGCTGGACAGCTCGATCTTGGCGCGCTCGGCGGCGTCCTTCAGGCGCTGCAGGGCCAGCGGATCCTTGCGCAGGTCGATGCCCTGCTCTTTCTGGAATTCCTCGACCAGGTAGTCGATGACGCGCTTGTCGAAGTCCTCGCCGCCGAGGAAGGTGTCGCCGTTGGTGGCCAGCACCTCGAACTGCTTCTCGCCGTCGACCTCGGCGATCTCGATGATCGACACGTCGAAGGTGCCGCCGCCGAGATCGTACACGGCGATCTTGCGGTCCTTGCCGGCGTTCTTGTCGAGACCGTAGGCCAGCGCCGCGGCGGTGGGCTCGTTGATGATGCGCTTGACCTCGAGCCCGGCGATGCGGCCGGCGTCCTTGGTGGCCTGGCGCTGGCTGTCGTTGAAGTAGGCCGGCACGGTGATCACCGCCTCGGTGACCGGCTCGCCCAGGAAGTCCTCGGCGGTCTTCTTCATTTTCATCAGCACTTTGGCCGAGATCTCGGGCGGCGCCATCTTCTTGCCGTCCGCGGTCTGCACCCAGGCATCGCCGTTGTCGTGCTTGACGATGGCGTAGGGCACGATGTCGAGATCCTTCTGCACCTCGGCGTCGGTGAACTTGCGGCCGATCAGACGCTTGACCGCGTAGAACGTGTTTTTGGGATTGGTCACCGCCTGGCGCTTGGCCGGCGCGCCCACCAATACCTCGCCATCCTTGGTGAAAGCGACGATGGAAGGTGTGGTGCGGTCGCCCTCGGAGTTCTCGATCACGCGCGTGCTCGAGCCCTCCATGATGGCGACGCAGGAATTGGTGGTACCGAGGTCGATGCCGATGATCTTGGCCATGGGTCAGCTCCGGGAAAATTGGATTCTTGAACGGTTGCGGCCGCTGCCGCGCTGGTTTCGACGTGGGGCTGGCGGGTGCCGATTCAAGCGCCGGTATCGCGCGCCACCGCCACCAGCGCCGGACGCAACAGGCGCTCGTTGAGCAGGTAGCCCTTCTGCAGCACGGCCACCACGGTGTGCGGCGCATGGCCCGGCGCATCGACCATGCTCATGGCCTGGTGGCGTTCGGCATCGAAGGGCTGGCCCAGCGGATCGATCGCTGCCAGGCCGTGCGCCTGCATCACGCGCTGCAGTTCCTTCAGGGTCAACTCCATGCCGGCGCGCAGGCTGGCGGCATCGGCGTTCTCCACCGCCAGGCCGCGCCCGAGCGCGTCGGCCACCGCCAGCAGGTCGCCCAGCACGCGTTCATTGGCGAACTTGCGCGCCTGTTCCAGATCGCGCTGCAGGCGCTTGCGCTGATTCTCGATCTCGGCGCGCTCGCGCAACATCATCTCGCGCGCGCTGGCGGCGGCGGCCTCGGCCTGGGCCAGGCGCTCGCTGAGCGCGGCCAGGTCGGCGTCGAGGGCTTCGGACGTGTTCTCGGACGTGTTCTCAGGTGGGGTCTCGGGCGTGGTCATCGGCTGGGCTCGGCAATGCTAAAGCGGACGCCGCGCACGGCGCGGGCCGCGTACGGGCTCGGGAAAGGACGCGGGTGTTATGCGGGCGTGATGATGCGATTCAAGATGCCGCCGAGCAGGTCGGCGCTGGTCTGCACCACCTGGATCACGCGGTCGTAAGCCATGCGCGTCGGACCGATCACGCCGATGCTGCCCAGCACGCGGCCCTGCGCACCATAGGTGGCTGTGACCATGGTGCAGCCGGCCAGCGGCGCGAAGCCGCTCTCCTCGCCGATAAACACGCGCACGCCCGGCGCATCGGCGCAGTTCTCGAACAGGGCCAGCAGTTCGCGCTTCTGCTGGAAGGCTTCGAACAACTCGCGTAGCCGCGTCAGATCCGATAGATCCTGCACGCCCATCAGGTTAGCCTGGCCGCTGACGACCATGTCCGGCACGCTCTCCGGACCGGGCTGCACGGCATGCGCGGCCAGCTCGATCGCGCCGCCCAGCGCCGCGCGCAGGGCACCATCGGCGGCGCGCAGCTCGCGTGCCAGTTGCACGCGGATCTCACCCAGACGCAAGCCGGCGAAACCGTTGTTGAGCAGCGCCGCGGCGCGCTCAAGTTCCCCCGGCTCGGGCCGGCGGGTCAACTGCAGGATGCGGTTCTGGATGTGCTGGTTGGCGAACACCAGCACCGCCAGCACGCGCTCGCCGGGCAGCGCGACGAACTCGATCTGGCGCAGCGGCAGGTCATCTTCGCGCGGCACCGTCACCACGCCGACGAATTGGGTCATCGCCGAGAGCAGCGCCGAAGCGCCAGCCGCCAACTCGCGCGAGTCGCCGGGCACCTGCTGCAGGCCGCGCGCCAGACGCTCGCGATCGGCGGGCGGCAACGGCTTGATCTCGAGCAGGCTGTCGACGAACAGGCGCAGGCCCTGCGGCGTCGGCACGCGCCCAGCCGAGGTATGCGGCGAGGCTAGCAGACCGGCGTCCTCGAGGTCGGACATGATGTTGCGGATGGTGGCCGGACTGACTTCCAGCCCAGCCGAGCGCGACAGCGTGCGCGAGCCCACCGGCTCGCCGCCGCTGAGATATTGCTCGATTAGGCTGCGCAGCAGTTGCCGCGCGCGCGCATCGAGACCGGGAAAATGGGCTGCCATGGACTGCACCGGGCCGAACTGCAGCATGCATAAGGCCTGCGCGCCGGCCTTGCAAGTCCCGCCGTCGAACTTTGCGGTGCGCGACGGCACGCCTAGAATCGCCTGAACGTCATGGCCGCCCGATCCGCATGCTGACCACGCTTTACGTGCGCGACCTCGCCGTGGTCGCCGAAGCCGAGATCGCGTTTGGCCCCGGTCTGACCGTGGTCACCGGCGAGACCGGCGCCGGCAAGTCGCTGCTGGTCGATGCCCTGCTGCTGCTGGCCGGCGCACGCGCCGACGCCACGCGGGTGCGCGCGGATGCAGTCCGTGCCGAAGTCAGCGCCGAGTTCGACCTGGGCGACAGCGAGGCCGCACGCAACTGGCTGCTCGCAGAGGCACTGGACGATGGCGGAGCCTGTCGTCTGCGCCGGGTGATCCAGGCCGAGGGCGGCTCACGCGCGTGGATCAACGGACGCCCGGTGACGCTGGTGCAGCTGCAGGCGCTGAGCGGGCATCTGCTGGAAATCCATGGCCAGCACGAACACCAAGCGCTGCTGCAACGCGAACAGCAGCTCGCCCTGCTCGATGCCTTCGGCGGGCACACCGAACTGCTGTCGCGCGTGCGCGAACTCGCGCAGCGCCTGCGCGACGTGGCGCGCGAAGCCACGCAACTGGGCGACGGCGAGGCGCGAGAGGCGCGGCTGACCTTGCTCGCGCATCAATGCGCGGAACTGGAGCGTTGGGCGCTGTCACCAGAGCGGTGCGCCGCGCTGGAGGCCGAACAGCGCCGCCTGGGCAACGCCGAGCGCCTGCTGTCCGGCGCCGGCGCGCTGTCCGAGATGCTCGATGGCGACGACGGACTGCGCGTGCGCCTGGTGCGTGCCGGCACCGAACTGGCCCGGCTGGCGGAACTCGATCCGCAGCTGCGCGCCTGCTGCGAACTGATCGATACGGCACGTATCCAGATCGAGGAGGCCGGCAGCACGCTCGGCCACTACACCGAGGCGCGCGATCTCGATCCGCGGCGGCTGGCCGAAGTCGAAACGCACCTGCAGCACCTGCATGACCTCGCGCGCAAGCACCGCACCGCGCCGGACGCGCTCGAGGACGTTCTCGCCCAACTGCGCGACGAGCACACGCAACTGCTGGGCGCCGGCGCGCGCATCGACGCGCTGACGCGCGAGCGCAAATCGCGGATGCGCGACTACGAAACCGCCGCCGCCCGGCTTTCGGCTGCACGGGTGCAGGCCGCGCAGCGCCTAAGCAGCGAGGTCGGCATGCTAATGGCGCAATTGGGCATGCCCGACGGCCGGCTGGAGGTCGCGCTGCAGACCGGTGCAGCGGATGCTTTCGACGTGCAGGGCCGCGAGCGCTGCGAATTCCTGATCAGCACCAATCCCGGCATGCCGCCGCGGCCGCTGCGCCGCATCGCATCGGGCGGCGAACTGGCGCGCATCAGCCTGGCGCTGGAAGTGGCCATGCTGGGGCTCGACGATGTCGGTTGCATGGTGTTCGACGAGGTCGACACGGGTATCGGCGGTGCCGTCGCCGAGATCGTCGGCCAGAAGCTGCGCGCGCTGGGACGGGTGCGCCAGGTGCTCTGCGTGACGCACCTGGCACAGGTGGCCGCGCAAGGCCACGCGCACCTGCAGGTCAGCAAGCACAGTGCCGACGGGCAGACGCACACGCGCATCGCGGTGCTGGACGTCGGGGGTCGCCATGACGAGCTGGCGCGCATGCTGGGTGGTGTGTCGATCACCCGCGAGACGCGCGCGCACGCGCGCGCCATGCTGGAACGGGCGCAAGCCGGAGCCTAAACACCCGCTCAATGGGTGATCAGGCCGCGCTCGCGCGCGAGCCGGTAAAGATCCAGCTCGGAGCCGGCACCGAGCTTGCCCATCAGGCTGGCGCGGTGGATGTAGACGGTCTTCTGGCCGATGCCCAGCTCCGCCGCCGCCTGTTTGGGCGTCAGCCCGCGCGCCAGCAGCAGGAACACCTCGTGCTCGCGTCCGGTCAGGCGCGCCAGCGGGTCGACCTCGCCGCTGGCGCGCCTGCGCGCGATGTCGCTGCTGAGGAACTGGCGGCCGGCCAGCACCTCGTGCAGACCGGCGATCAGTTCCTCTGCCGCCGCGCACTTGCTGACGTAGCCCCACGCGCCGCGGCGCAGGGCCTCGGAAATGTAGGGCTCGCTGTCGTGCATGCTCAACACCACTACACGCAGACGCGGGCGCACGCTGAGCAGGTGCTCGAGCAGCGGCAGTCCGCCGCCATTGGGCAGCGACAAATCCAGCACGACCAGGTCGGCCGCCTGCGCGAGGATGGTTTCCAGCGCTTCCTCGGCGTCACCGCATTCGGCGATGACCTCGAGTCCGGGCTCGGCTTCGATCAGGCGCTTGAAACCCTCGCGCACGATGGCGTGGTCATCGACCAGCACGATGCGCGTCATGGCGCAACGATAGCAGGCCCGCGCGATTGCGCCGCCTGTACCATGCCGACATGTGGCGCAACCCCCTTACCCGGTCCGCGCAGCTCTGGCAGGGGCCGCTGGCCGCGCTGGGGTACGGCGCAGCCTGGTTCGGTCTCTTCCAGGTCTCGCAGTTGTACTGGTTTCTGCCCGCCGGCCTGCGCTTTGGCGCGCTGTTGCTGGCGCCGCGCCGGCTATGGCCATGGCTGATCGGCGCCGAGTGGTTGACGAGCCTGGCGCTGCACGGGTTCGGCGCGCACGCGGTACACGACCCACTGCTGCTGGCATGGATGGTTGTGCCGCAACCGCTGGCGATCGCGCTGCTGGTGGCGCTGCTACGGCGACGCGGGCTGCCGGTGCTGATCGAACGTCCCGAGCGCACCGCGCGTCTGCTGGTAGGCGCCCTGCTGGCGGCCATGGTGTGTACCGCCATCAACGCGCCCATCCTGCCGCAGCTGGTCGGCGCGCCGCTGGCGCACACCAGCAGCGTGCTGGCCAACTTCGCTTTGGGCGACTATCTGGGCATCCTGCTGCTCACGCCGCTGCTGGTGATGCTACTGCGCGCACCACCGGACGCCGCGCGGGCGCGCTACCTGCTGACCGACCTAGCCCTGATCCTGCTGCCGACCATTCTGGTCCTGCTGCTGATGATGGACGCAGGGCCGATACTGGCGCGTTACGCGCGGGTGCTGACCCTGGTACCGGTGCTGTTTTTCGCGTTCCGGCACGGCTGGCGCGGTGCCAGCCTGTCGATGCTGGCCAGCAGTGCGGCGGTGACCGCCAGCAGCAGCCTGCAGATGAGTCCGGAAGCGCCCGCCGAAGCCCAATTGTTTCTGGCCGTGGCCGGCACTGGCGCGTTGCTGCTGGGCACTGCCACCGACGCCCTGCGCCTGAGCGGCATGCGCCAAGCCCTGCAGAACGCGCGACTGGCCAACGCCAACCAGCGTCTCGACCAACTGGCTCGGCAGCTGGAATCGGCTGCGCGGCGCAATCTGCGTGAGGAAGAAGGCGAGCGCAAGCGCATCGCCGCCGAGTTGCACGATGAATTGGGCCAGAACCTCACCGCCATCCAGATCCGCGTCAAAATCGCGCAGAATCGCCTGGAGAGCGCTGGTCTCGGCGACGTCGCCGCTTCGATCAACGACATCGTCGCCACCATGCGGCGCAGCCTGCGCGAGTTGCTGGAATCGCTGCGGCCGGCAGCACTGGGCGAATTCGGCCTGGCGCGTGCGCTCACCGAAGGCCCGCTGCGCGAGCTGATCCAAAGCGCTGGCATGGCGTACCACGTCGAAGTGCATGGCGATCTGCGCCCGTTGGACGAGGCTATGCGCAACACGCTCTACCGCATTGTCCAGGAAGCAGCCACCAACTGCGCGCGCCATGCGCGCGCGCGACGCTTCGACACGCGCCTGCGCATCGGCAAGCGCCACGAGCAGCTGCTCATCCTGCTGGATGTGCGCGACGACGGCGTGGGTTTGCAGGGCGCCGGCGGTCCGCCTATTGGACTCGGCCGCGGCCTCACCGGCATGCGCGAGCGCGTGTTGGCGCTGGGCGGCACCTTTCGGCTGACGCACAGCGGTCAGGGCCTGCGCCTGCGTATTCTGCTGCGCCAGCCGCAACCGCCAGGTTGAAGGCCGGCCACGCCCAAGTGCAGCGGACCACCCGCGCGTGATCCGGACGCGATTCGGGAACTTCCCTAGGAAACTTTCCAATTGCCGCGAACTTCGCAACTTGTTTACATGGATTTTATCTTTGGGGGTGCCGCCATCGGAGCGTGGCGGTCTGGCAGAGGCCGTTGGGGCGGCATCTGTCGAGCGGGTGGTGAACCCGCGGCGCGGACAGGGATCGCCGTTGCGCGCCGGAGGTCAGGACGATCCCGGCGATACGCCTGGCTTTGGGGAGCCGGGTCCGCGGGCGGCCAAGGAGGCACGCCCGCGCTTCACTCTCAAACGCCCGCCTCGCGCGGGCGTTATTTTTTTCCGGTGCCGGCGCGCGCGCCGATCTTGCCCGTCTCAGTACCAGCGGCGCGCGGCACGCGGCGCGGACGCACGTAAAGCACCAGGCTGTGCTCCTCCAACTCGTAACCATGCCGCTGCGCGATCGCGCGCTGCAGGCGCTCGATGTCCTCGTCCACGAACTCGATCACCTTGCCGCTATCCAGATCGATCATGTGGTCGTGGTGGCGTCCGCGGTTGAGCTCGAAAACCGCCTGTCCGCTTTCGAAATGGTGCTTGTTGACGATGCCGGCCGCCTCGAACTGGGTTAGCACGCGGTACACCGTGGCCAGACCGATGTCCTCATTGTGCTCGACCAGATGCCGGTAGACATCCTCGGCGGTGAGGTGGCGCGGATGGCCACCCTGCAGGATAGTGAGGATGCGCACGCGGGGATGCGTCACCTTCAATCCGACGCGGCGCAATTCCTGCGAGTGGTCCACAGCGCACTCCCCGAACCAAACGGCTCGCAGTGTATCATCCGCTCCTTTGAACGCCGGCGCAGGGCGCATGCAAATGATCAATCGCACGTGGACACTCGTGGCCGCCATCGCGCTGGCTTCCGGCATCGCACTCGGCGGCTGCGGCATCATCTACAAGCCCGACATCCAGCAGGGCAACCTGCTCGAGCGCACCAATGTCCATCAACTCAAGCCTGGCATGAGCAAGCGTCAGGTGCTTTCTTTGCTGGGCCAACCTTCAGTGATCTCGCCGTTCGACAGCAACCGCTGGGACTACGTCTCGACTTTCCAGCATCGCGGTGGCAAGACATTGCAGCGCAAGCTGACGCTGATCTTCAAGAACGACGTACTGGTGCGCACCGAAGGCGAGTACTTCGCCGAGACACCGCAGGACATGCTCAAGGCGAGCCAGAGCTTCGAGGGCAACTACAAGCCCAACACCGAGAGCGCCGGCGCAAACGGCGACATGAAGGACGCGCAGCCTGCCGCCGGAGGCAACTGATCGGGGTCAGCGCCGCCCGCGCTCGGCGCGGGCGCGGCGTGCCTGCATGGGATGTTGCGCGAGTGCGCGATACACCTCGATGCGGTCGCCCTCGTGCAGGGGGTGCTGTGGCGCGACCGGCACGCCGAACACACCCAAATTACCCGCAGCGCGCCAATCGGCGTTCGGATAGCGAACCGCCAGACCGCTGGCGCGAACTGCGTCGCTGACGCGACTGCCTGCCGGCAGGCGCAACGTGCAGCGGAACACCGTATCGGCCGACGCCGCATAAACGACCTCGACGCATAGATCGCCTGCGTCAACCATAGACGCGCCGCGCCTCGGCGCAAAAGTCGTTGACCAGCCGGTCGGCCAGTCCCTGAAAGCCCAGACGCAGCGCGGCACCCCACAGGCGCCCGGCGAATTCGAAACCGAGATCGAGACCGATGCGGCAACCGGCATCACCCAACGCCGTGAACGTGAACACTCCGTCCAGCGCCTGCAGTGGACCCTCGACCAGCCGCATTTCCAGACGCTCGTGCGGCGCCAGCGTGTTGCGCGTGGTGAAGCTTTGCACCATGCCGGCGAAACGCAGATCCAGGCGCGCGATCTCGAAGCCCTCGCCACGTTCCAGCACACGCGCGGCGGCGCACCAGCGGAAACGCATCGGGTATCCTTCCACCTCACTGACCAAGGCATACATCTGCGCCGGCTGGAACGGCACGATCGCGCTGCGCTGGATACGGGTCACGGCCTGCCTACTCTGCCCTTGCGGCAATTCCGGATTGTACGGACATGAACAAGCCCAAAGCCAAGAGCACGGGCGGCACCATCGCGCTCAATAAGCGCGCGCGTCACGAGTACCACATCGATGAGCGCCACGAGGCCGGCATCGCGCTGCAGGGCTGGGAGGTAAAGGCGCTACGCGCCGGCCGCCTCAACTTCGGCGACGCCTATGCACTGATCAGGGGCGGTGAGCTGTACCTGTTCGGCGCCTCGATCACGCCGCTGATCAGCGCCTCGACGCACGTGGTGGCCGACGATCGCCGCACGCGCAAGTTGCTGCTGCACCGGCGCGAGATCGACGAACTGATCGGCGCGGTCGAACGCAAGGGCTACACACTGATCCCGCTGGCGCTGTACTGGAAAGGCCCGCACGTGAAAATCGAGCTCGGTCTGGCGCGCGGCAAGCAGCAGCACGACAAGCGCGCCAGTGAGAAAGAACGCGACTGGAACCGCGAAAAGCAGCGCGTGTTGCGCGCGAAAAATCCGCCGGCCTGAACGCCGCCGCACGGCGCGCTTGAGCTGCCGCCGCCCTGCCCGCATACTGCCGCTGCCATCACGAACCGTTTCCGGGGGTGTTCCGGCTTCGACGGGGGTAGTGCGATGGCTTGGTGCATGCCGAGGGGGCAGCTTTCCTCGTTAATCCAGCGGCAAACCACAGACGCCAACGACGACGTCTACGCTCTGGCCGCTTAAGGCCTAGCCCCGAACCCACTTGTGCCCGTGCTCGTGGATGTAGGGTCATCATCACGGGATCGCCGCCGACCGCCGCCTGCCGGCCGGCAGCCAAATCAAGCAGGCTGGCTCTCCGGTGCGCTTTGCTGAGCGTGCTGCCGGAGGGCGAGATCCAACGCTGAGCTAAGCATGTAGTACCGGGCGTCAAGCGCCTTCGGACGCGGGTTCGACTCCCGCCACCTCCACCATTTCGACTAATTCCAAGTTCGATGAAGTCACCCAAGCCCGCGTCCAAGCGGGCTTTTTTCTGCATGGGACGCTAGCGCCCGACAGCAAGACCAGATTCCATAAACCTTTGTCATGTTTCGGCTCCGAACGTGATCCATTCCGGGCTGTCCCCGTCTCAGACAGCCGGCACGTTCACGTGCCCGGTTTTGCCGTAGTCGGGAATTGCGGTCGCGGGCGACCAGGGTGTAGCCGCCGAAGCGCGCGGTGGCGACCAGCAGGCGGGCCGCCGGTGCATCTTCCTCGCCCATCTCGGTTGCCCTGGGCTCTTGAGGCATCTCGACGATGTCGCCGAGGCTTTCGCCGGGCCTTTCATGTAGCCGAACAGGCATTGCGCGGTGCCGTCATCGATCGGCACGACGCGGACCGCCGGCCTGCCGCGCTGGGTGATCACCAGCGGCGGGTGGGCGGCGGTGACTTCGTCGAGCAGCTTGAGACATTTGGCTGAACTCGGCGGCGTTGACGTTCATGGCGGACTCTGATGCCAGTTGCAGTGGTCATTTCAGGGCGGGTCTTAAGGATGATGCAGTTCTCGTGCGTCCCGCATTGTCATAGCGATCCACGGCCAGCAATGCCCCCGCTGTGGAGTGCGGCGCCTCGCCCATCTCACCCTCGATGTGCGCGGCCACCTCGAACCCGCGGGTCTGTCTGTCGAGTGACGTCCACTCAGGCCGGCAGCGCGAAATCGTGCTGCGCGCGCAGCGTGTGCGGAGCATGTCCCTGCGCCGCCAGATACTCGAGCCAGCGGCTGAGGAAACTGGCCATGCGCAGACGGTGACGCAGGATCAGTCGCGGCGGCGCGCGCAGATCCAGAACATCCCAGCGCCCGCGTCCCGGATGGCAGTGCAGCGCTTCGGCCAAATGCGCATCGGTGTACATGCGAATCTGCGCTTCCGGCGCGCGCCGTCCGGTATCCGGGTCGTTAAATGCGTAGGACAACTCCAGTTCCAGCGTATAGGCGTGATGCTCGCGCAGGTCCAGACGCACGTCGAGCGTGTCACCCACAGTGGACAGATACACGCCCGGCGCGCGGCGCTGCGGTGCAAACAGGCGCTCCAGGCGGTGGTAGCTCTCGGCTTGAAGTCCCATCAGCAAACCGAAACGGCCCGGTAGGAGCTTGATGATCTCGCGGGTTTCGAGGTGCATGATCCGAGCTTAGCAGCCTGTGCAACGCGGCCATGCCAGCGTCGCGCCGGGTGCGTCGCGCTTACAGCAGGTGCCGCTCGATACCCAACTGCGCCAGGATTTTGCTGCCGATTTCCTCGATCGAGGTGTGCGTGGTGTTGAGCACCGGAACGCCCTCGCGCCGGAACAACTTGTCGGCTTGCGCCAGCTCCCAGCGGCATTGTTCGAGCGAGGCGTAGCGGCTGTCGGGACGGCGTTCGGTGCGAATCTGCGTCAGCCGATCCGGCGCGATGGTGAGCCCGAACAGGCGTTGTTTGTGCGCGCGCAGGCGTTGCGGCAGTTCGGCCAGTTCGAGATCGTCCGGCGTCAGCGGATAGTTGGCTGCGCGCAAACCGAAGTGCAGTGCCATGTACAGGCAGGTGGGCGTTTTGCCCGAGCGCGACACGCCGACCAGGACCAGATCGGCATCCTTGTAGCCTGGGTCCAATCCGTCATCGTGCGCCAACGCGTAATTGGTGGCATTGATGCGCGCCTCGTATTTCACGAAATCCACCAGACCATGCGCGCGGTTGACCAGCTTGTGCCGGTGCACACCCAGTTCGGCCTCGAGCGGGCCGATGAAGGGCGCGAACACGTCCAGTAGCAGCGCGCCGGTGTCGGAGAGGATCTCGCTGAGCGTGGCATCCACTACGGTGTTGACCACGATCGGACGCAGCCCGCTACGTGCCCAAGCCGACTTGATGCGCGTGGCGGCGATGTGTGCTTTCTCGGCGTCATCCACGAACGGCAGGCGGTGGGTGTCGAAGCTGACCCCGTCGAACTGGGTGAGAATGCTGTGGCCGATGGTCTCGGCGGTGATGCCGGTGGAATCGGAGACGAAAAACACGGCGCGTTGCATGGCTGCTCTCGCGTGGGTCCGCGCAGTGTAGCCAGCGCCGTGCCTCGGACCACTGTCCGGCCGCACCACGGCGGTAATCGTTTGCAGGCGTATCCGCCACCGGGCAGCGCCAGTCAAACGGTTGTTTCAATCCGGTGCGGGCCGGAAAATAGCCGACTAACCCTTGCGGAGCGCCGTCTTGAATTCACCCGTGCTGTGGCTGCATGAGATCGGCCTCGCCGACCACGACCAGGTCGGCGGCAAGAATTCCTCCCTGGGCGAGATGATCCGCGAGCTTGCCGCCGCGCAGGTTTCGGTGCCGGACGGCTACGCCACCACCGCGCACGCCTTCGAGCAGTTCCTGGCACAGGATGGCTTGCACCAACGCATCGGCGTGCGGCTGCGCGGACTGGATGTGGAGGACACTGCGGCGCTGGCCGCTGCCGGCGCCGAGATCCGCGCCTGGATCATGGCTACGCCACTGCCGGCTGAACTGGAATCGGCGATCCGCGCGTACTACCGGACGCTCAGTGCGGACAGCGGCCAGCAGGCTGCCGCGGTAGCGGTGCGCTCCTCGGCCACCGCCGAAGATCTCCCCGATGCCTCGTTCGCGGGTCAGCAGGAAACCTTCCTCAACGTGATCGGCGCGGACGCCGTGGTCGAGAAAGTGCATGAAGTGTTCGCGTCGCTGTTCAACGACCGCGCCATTTCCTACCGCACTCATCACGGCTTCGATCACGGCAAGGTGCATCTGTCGGCCGGCGTGCAGCTGATGGTGCGCTCGGACCTGGCTACCTCGGGCGTGATGTTCACGCTGGACACCGAATCGGGCTTCCGCGACGTGGTGTTCGTCACCGCCAGCTACGGCCTGGGCGAGATGGTCGTGCAAGGCGCGGTCAATCCCGATGAGTACTACCTGCACAAGCCCACGCTGCGCGCCGGCCGGCCGGCGCAACTGCGTCGCCAGTTGGGCAGCAAGCAGCAGCGCATGGTGTTCTCCGACGTACCTGGCGAACGCGTGCGCGTCGAGCCCACGCCCGAGGCGCTGCGCCGGCAGTTCTGCTTGAGCGCGGCGGACCTGACCGAACTGGGCCGCCTGGCGCTGGCCATCGAAGCGCACTACGACCGGCCGATGGACATCGAGTGGGGCAAGGACGGCAACACCGGCCGCATCTATATCCTGCAGGCGCGCCCGGAAACGGTGCGCTCGCGCAGTACCATCGTCGAGCGGTACACGCTGGCGCGACGCGGCGAGGTGCTTGCCGAAGGGCGCGCCATCGGCCAGAAGATCGGCGCCGGGCAGGCGCGAGTGGTGGCCTCGGTGGCCGACATCCGGCGCGTGCAGCCGGGCGATGTGCTGGTGACGGACATGACCGACCCCGATTGGGAACCGATCATGAAAAAAGCCGCTGCCATCGTCACCAACCGCGGCGGACGCACCTGCCATGCCGCCATCATCGCGCGCGAACTGGGCATCCCCGCCGTGGTCGGCTGCGGCGATGCCACGCGCCGTGTACGCGACGGTGCCGATGTCACTGTCTCCTGCGCCGAAGGCGATACCGGGTTCATCTACGAGGGTCTGCTGCCGTTCGAACGCAACGAGGCGGATCTGGGCACGATGCCGCCGGCGCCGCTGAAGATCATGATGAACGTGGCCAACCCCGAACGCGCCTTCGACTTCGCCATGCTGCCCAATGCCGGCGTCGGCCTGGCGCGGCTGGAGATGATCATCGCCAGCCACATCGGCGTGCATCCCAGGGCTCTGCTGGAGTACGACCGCCAGGATGCGGACACCAAGGCGAGTATCGATGCGCGCATGGCCGGCTACGCCAGCCCGGTGGATTTCTACGTCGATCGCCTGGCCGAAGGCATCGCTACCATCGCCGCCGCGTTCGCGCCCAATCCGGTGATCGTGCGGCTCAGCGATTTCAAATCCAACGAATATGCCAACCTGATCGGCGGCAGCGCGTACGAGCCGCGCGAAGAAAACCCGATGATCGGCTTCCGTGGCGCCAGCCGCTATGTCGATCCTGCATTCCGCGACGCCTTCGCGCTGGAGTGCCGGGCGATGCGCAAAGTGCGCGAGGCGATGGGCCTGGCCAACGCTTGGGTGATGATCCCGTTCGTGCGCACGCTGGACGAGGGTCGCAAGGTGATCGAAGTGCTGGCCGGGAACGGCCTGGTGCGCGGCAAGGACGGCCTCAAGGTCATCATGATGTGCGAGGTGCCCTCCAACGCCCTTCTCGCCGACGAATTCCTGGAGATCTTCGACGGCTTCTCGATCGGCTCCAACGATCTCACCCAGTTGACCCTGGGTCTGGACCGCGACTCGGCCATCGTGGCCGGCCTGTTTGACGAACGCGACGCGGCGGTCAAGAAACTGCTGGCCATGGCCATCGCCGCCGCGCGCGCCAAAGGCAAGTACGTCGGCATCTGCGGACAGGGTCCATCGGACCACCCCGACCTGGCCGACTGGCTGATGGATCAGGGCATCGAATCGATGTCACTCAATCCCGACACGGTGGTCGATACCTGGTTGCGGCTGGCGCGACGCGGGCGCTGACCGGATCAGCCCGCGCGCCGCGCCGCACCTGGCGCGGTCAGGCCATAGCTGTAGACCGTGGCCGGCGGCATGTTGCGCCAGGCCATGCCGCAGCGCCGCGAGGCCAGGCCCAGCCGCGCCCCGAGCGCGCGCGGCACCGGACTCAACGGCCCGTAGGTGAACTGGATCAGGCGTCCGTCCGCCCGCAGCAGTTGGACGCTGGATTCGATCACGCGCGCCACCACCGCACGCGGCATCGACAGCAGCCCTAGGCCGCTGACGATGGCACCGACCGATCCCGGCGCGATGCCGCGCCGCGCGGTCAACTCGAGCAGACGGCAGGCATCTGCGCATTCGATCTGCACGTGCGGGAAGCGCCTGCGCAGGATGCCATGCAGCCCGCGGTTGAGTTCGACCACCAGCAGGCGCTCCGGCGCGACGCCCGCCGCCAGTAGCGCCTCGGTGAACACGCCGGTGCCCGCACCCAGTTCGATCACTGGGTACGCGGCATGACGCACGCCCTCCGGCAATTGCGCCATCATCATCGTAGCCAGTTGCGCCCCCGAGGGCGACATCGCCGCAGTGCGCAGCGGATCGCTGATCCACGCGCGCAAAAACGCGCGCCATTGCGCTGCAGTACCGGCGTCGCGGACAGGGGCGCTGGGGAAGCTCGGCATTAGGAAATTTTCCCGTGTGGACACTGGCACGATGCACCCTATCCTGCCTGCATTGGCCGCCGATAGCGAGTGACATTTGTTTACATATGAATATCTTGGATCAGCAACTTCGCTGCCGCGCTAGGTCTATCGTGAGGTCGCTCCGCGGTCCGATCCGCGGACGCATGCAGAAAGGGGATCGATCATGAAGTCCGGCCAATCACGCCGTGCAGGGCGCGCCGCCATCGCGACGCTGCTGGTTTTCGCGCTGGGTGCGGCGCACGCACAACAAGATTTGGTCGCGCAGGGCGCCGGACCAGCCATCTCGACCAGCGCGACCACCGCGGCTGCGGCACCCATCCAGCCCGAGTCGCAATGCCTGGATCCGACCCGGATCCTGCGCTGGAAACGGCTCGACGCGCACACGGTCGCGGTGCTAGCCCGCAACGACCGGTACTTCGAATTGCGCTTCGCCGCCGATTGCAGCGCCGACCGCAACAAACCCAGTGCCTGGCAGATGTCCAGCCAGGCGCCGGCGCGACTGTGCGGCTACGCAGGTGAGACCGCCATCAGCGCGCAGGGCGACATGTGCGGCATCGCCTCGATGAAGCGCCTGGACAAGACCCAGTACGAGACCCTGCTCGGCACCGGCAAGGACTGATCGACACACGCGACGGCCGCTTGCTGAGCCGGCGTCAGCGCGGCAGTCTGCGCACATGTCGATGCCGGACTGGGAACCGCTGGGCGAAAGCGCGCTGCTGCTGCGCTGGGGCCAGCGCATCGACGCCGCACTCAACGCGCACGTGCATGCTGCGGCGGCAGCCATCAGCAACGCGGCTCTGCCGGCGATCGAGGACATCGTGCCGGCCTATGCCAGCCTGCTGCTGCGTTTCGACGCGCGCCACTGGAGCCGGGACGGCGCCTGCGACGCACACACGGCGTTGCGCACGTGCATCGAGCCCTTGCTGCCGACGGCGGCGCCTGATGTGCAGAGCGCGCGCACATTGCGGATTCCCGTGGCCTACGGTGGCGACAGCGGGCCGGACCTCGACGCGCTGGCACGGACATGCGGGATGGACGCGCAGACGTTCGTGTCACGCCACACCGCACCGCTGTACCGGGTGGCCATGCTGGGTTTCGCGCCGGGGTTTCCGTATCTGCTCGGCCTGGATGCCGCGTTGTACGCGCCGCGCCGCGCCAGCCCGCGCGTGCGCGTGCCAGCAGGCAGCGTCGCCATCGGCGGCGCGCAAACCGGCATCTACCCCAGCGAACTGCCCGGCGGCTGGCAGTTGATCGGACGCACGCCGCTGCGCCTGTTCGACCCTACGCGCACGCCACCGTGCCTGCTGCGCGCGGGCGATCGCGTGCGCTTCGTGGCGGTACCGGCGGAGGCGCCGGCGCATACCGATCGGGGCGCTGCATGAGCGTTTCGGTACTCGCGCCGGGCCTCTCCAGCAGCGTGCAGGACTTGGGGCGCTGCGGTCACGCTGCGCTGGGCGTGGGCCGGGCCGGGGCACTGGATGGCGACGCGCTGCGTCTGGCCAATGCGCTGGTCGGCAACCTGCCCGGGGCGGCCGGCATCGAGATCACCCTGACCGGGCCGCGCCTGCGCTTCGATGCGCCTGTCGCGTTCGCGCTGTGCGGCGCTGATTTCGAAGCGCGCCTGGACGGCGCCATCGTGGCCAGCTGGCGCAGCCACGACGCGCCGGCCGGCAGCCTGCTGGAGCTAGGCCACGCACGCAACGGCTGCCGCGCCTGGCTGGCGCTGGGTGGCGGCATCGCGCTGCCGCGCATACTGGACAGCTGCGCCACCGATCTCAATGCTGCGTTGGGGCCGCTGCCCCGCGTGCTGCGCACCGGCGATGTGCTGCCGCTCGGCGCCCTGCACGATCCGCCGCGCGCGCACCGTCGGCGCTGGTCGCTGGACCCGCGCCCGTGGTTCGCCGGTGCCGATGTCGCGCCACTGCGCGTGTTGCCGGGCCGCGATCATGCGCGGCTGGACGCGGCCTCGCGCAGCGCGTTCCATACCTTGCCGTTCCGGGCGACTGCCACTAGCAATCGCGTCGGCGTGCGTCTGGACGGCACGCCGCTACGACTCGAGCAGGCATTCGAATGCGTCTCCGAGCCGCTGGTGCCGGGCGTCGTGCAGCTTCCGCCCAGCGGGCAGCCCATCATCCTGCTCGGCGAACACCCGGTCAGCGGCGGCTATCCGCTCATCGGCCAGGTGGCGGCGGTGGACCTTCCGCGCCTGGCGCAGGTGCGCCCGGGCACTGCGTTACGCTTCGCACCCATCGACGCAGCGACCGCCGCCGCACTACTGCACGCGCGCCGCCGGGCGCGCGATCAACTGGAGGCGCAGATCCGCGCGCGCCTGGAGCAGGTATGAAACGCATCGATTTCAACTGCGACATGGGTGAATCCTTCGGCGTCTGGCACATGGGCCAGGACGCCGAAGTCATGCCCTGGATCAGCTCGGCCAGCATCGCCTGCGGCATGCATGCCGGTGATCCGGCCACCATGCAGGCCACCGTGGCGCTGGCCCGGCGTCATCGCGTGGCCATCGGCGCGCACGTGTCGCTGCCGGACCTGCAGGGCTTCGGACGCCGCGCGATGGCGATCACGCCGGCGGACCTGCACGCGCTGGTGATCTACCAGATCGGCGCGCTGGACGGATTCGCACGCGCGGCCGGCATCTGTCTGCGGCACGTCAAGGCGCATGGCGCGCTATACCACCAGGCCAACGCGGACCCCGCCCTGGCCGAGGCCTTTGCCGGCGCCACGCACGCCGTGGACCCGGCACTGCGCGTAGTGACCCAGCCGGACGGCGCGCTGCAGCGCGCCGCGGCCGCGCACGGGCTGTCCGTACTGCGCGAAGCCTTCGTCGATCGCGGTTACGGCGCCGATGGCCGCCTGCTGGCGCGCGGCACGCCCGGCGCGCTACTGACCCCGCCGCAGGCGGCCGCGCAGGCGCTGGCGCTGGCCACCCGGGGCGCGGTCATCGCGCTCAACGGCGCCACAGTGCCGGTATCAGTCGACACCTTGTGCATGCACGGCGATCGCGACGATGCCGCGACACTGGCGCAGGCCATCCACGCAGTGTTGGTCGGCGCCAACATTGCCATCTCGGCATCGCCATGAACGCCTGGCCGCTGTTGGGCGTGGCGCTGGTGGTGCTGGGTTTTGCGCGACGCTGGAACCCGGTGCCGGTAGTGGTGGCGGCCGGCGTACTCAGTGGATTGCTGGCGGGCTATTCGTTCGCGCAGATTCTGGCGCTGCTAGGCGACAGCTTCGTGTCCAACCGCGCGCTGCTGCTATACGTGTTGACGCTGCCGGCGATCGGCCTGCTCGAGCGTGCCGGGCTACGCGAGCATGCGCAGCGCTGGATCGGGCGTTTGCACGGACTCACTTTGTCGCGGTTGCTGATCGGCTATCTCGGGCTGCGCCAGATCATGTCGATGCTGGGACTGACCAACGTCGCCGGCCAGGCGCAAACCGTGCGCCCGCTGCTGGCGCCGATGGCCGAGGCCGCCGCCCTGCGCGAAACGGCGGACGCCGATGCGGCCATCGCTGCGCAAACCCGCGAGCAGGTGCGCGCGCTCGCCGCGGCCACCGACAACATCGGCTTGTTCTTCGGCGAAGACGTGTTCATCGCGCTTGGCGCGGTGCTGCTGATCCACGGGTTTTACGTCGGCCAGGGAATCGACTTGCAACCGTTACATATCGCGCTGTGGGCCTTGCCGACAGCGATCGCGGCTTTTGTCATCCACGCCGTGCGCGTGCATTTCGTCACGCGCACCGCGCTGCGCGACGCACGCACCGCCCAGGCTGGCGACGACCATGCTGCATCTTGAGTGGGCTTACGCGGCGCTGGCGCTGCTGCTGCTGGGCACCGCGTGGCTGAATCTGCGTCAGCGCCACTGGGCGCAGGCCGCGTTCTGGGCGGTGATCGCGATCTTGTTCGCCTGCGGCAATTGGGTATTGCGCGCGCAGCAGGCAGGCGATGCAAAACCCGCGCAGATTGCCGGCATCGGCGTGCTGGCACTGGCGCTGCTAGCTCCGGCAATGCGTCGTGTCGATGCCGCCGAGGCACCGCCGCGATTGCGCCAACTGCGCGCCGGCGTGCTGAAACACTGGCTGTTCATGCCGGCGCTGCTGATTCCCGGCGTCACCCTGCTGATCGCGCTGTTCGGTGCCGACTTGCGCTGGCACGGCGCGACGCTGTTCGTGGCCTCGCAGCAGACCTTGATGGGGCTGGGCGTGGCCTCGCTGATCGCACTACTCGCCGCATGGCGACTCACCCGCGCGCCCGCCAGCGCCGTGCTGCATGAAAGCCGGCGCCTGATCGACACGCTGGGCTGGGCGGCGTTGCTGCCGCTGGTGCTGGCCGCACTTGGCAGCGTGTTCGAGGCGGCCGGCGTGGGGCGCGTGCTGGCAACACTGGTGGGCGATGTCATTCCTACCGCCAACTTCGCTGCCTGCGTGCTGGCCTACGGCCTGGGCATGGTGGTGTTCACGCTGATCATGGGCAATGCCTTTGCCGCGTTTCCAGTGTTGACCGCGGGCGTCGGCCTGCCGCTGCTGGTACGCCTGCACGGCGCCGACCCGGCCGTGGTCGGGTCGCTGGGCATGCTTTGCGGCTATTGCGGAACCCTGCTGACACCGATGGCGGCCAACTTCAATATCGTGCCAGTAGCGCTGTTGGAGCTGAAAAGCCCGTGGTCGGTGATCCGCGCGCAGTGGCCCACCGCGCTGCCTTTGCTGCTGTTCAATCTGTTCGCGCTGTACTTGCTGGCGATGCGCTGAGCGCGGCATGCGACACTCGCCGCGCTACCATCCCCAGTTTCTCCGTGCACGATGACACCATGCCCAAACCCCTGTCCCGCGTATTGCTGACGGGCTTCGACGCCTTCGGTGGCGAGTCCATCAATCCCTCTTGGGAAGCCGTGAGCGCTCTGCACGGCGCGCGCATCGCCGGACATCGCGTGATCACGCGGCAATTGCCGACTTCGTTCGCGCGCGCGCCGCGCGTATTGTGCGCCGCGCTGCGCGAACTCGATCCAGCCGCCGTAATCTGCGTGGGCCAGGCCGGCGGCCGTGCGCAAATTTCCCTGGAGCGTGTGGCCATCAATGTGTGCGATGCACGCATCGCCGACAATGACGGCGCCTGGCCACGCGAGCAGCCCGTGATCGCGGACGGCCCGGATGCCTACTTCAGCCGTCTGCCGCTGCAGGCCTGCCTGTCCGCGCTGCACGCCGCAGCGATTCCCGCCGAGATCTCCAACAGCGCCGGCACCTACGTGTGTAACAAGGTGATGTACGTGCTGCTGCATGCGCTGCGCGCGCGTCGCGCGCTGCATGCTGGGTTCGTGCACATTCCCTTCGTCCCCGCGCAGGTGCTGGAGCGCCACGGCACACCCAGCCTGGCGCTGGAGCACAGCGTGGCGGCGCTGCGCGTGATCGTCGCCGCCACGCTCGATCCGTCAGCCGCGTAGCGCAGCTCGCGCGCCCCGCGGCGCAAGCACCACTGATGCTTTGGCCGTCACGGTCATACAGCCGGTGTCGAGCTTGCCTCAGGTCTCTCATTCGGAAGTATTGGACTTGCTGCCTTTGACCGTGACTGCGATCGCTGCCGCCTCATCCTCGGGTCGTGTCAAAAGGACAATTCCCGTCTCCTTCATGGTCCTGTCGCGAGGCAGGATGATTACTTTCTTGACCTGGTCGCCCGCGATGCCAAAGCGCCTGAAATTGGCAGGCAGCCACTGCTTTAACTGCGCCGCATCGGCGGGACCCAGTTTGTCCAACTCTGCGAGCATCGCCTGCACTTGAACCGGACTGGCGAGTTCGCCGGAATAGGTCAGTCGATAGATGTTGCTCTTGGAGAGGTTGAGGTTTGACGCAGCCACCGCGATCGTTGCGAAAAGCAAGGATGCGACCACACACGATGTGTATCGTGCTTTCATTTCGAGTTCCTCATTCCGCCGACACATATCGGCAAACGCTTCGGTTCGGCGGCGGCGCGGAGCGCCGCGCATGACGTGTCTTGCCGGGCGGTCCGAATGGAACGTCCTGCTCTGCATGGAACCCGGGATCGCGCAGCGGATCGCCAAAAAGACGACCCGCTGCGCTTTGGCGGACCTGGTCACACACGGATGATGTCGCGCTTGATCGAATACAGGATGGCGATCACGTCGTTGCGGGTATCCGTATCCAGTCCGTGTTTTTCCATCGTCCCGACGATGTCGTCCATCACCGCCAGATATTCCTGTTCGCTGATATTCATGCCCTTGTGGGCCGCAAGCATGTCCTTGCCCGTGTAGGCCTCAGGCCCACCCGCGCCGGCGCCAAAGAATTCACGCGCCATGCGCTTGGCATGCTGCATATCCTTGATGTTTTCAAAGCGGGTTTTGACGACGGGATTGACCAGATGCGCGGCGATCACGTCATCGACGAGAGCGGCGATGCCGGGTGCGCCGCCCAGACGTTCATAGAGTGTCGTGTTCATGGAGCCCTCCACCCGGGTCGATCAAGTGGTTTGCGTAGATGCCGATCCGCACTGTTGGCAGAATCCACCGCGCAGAGCCGCGCCGGTTTTCCGCACGCAGCGCCGGTGCCGATGCGCCAATGAGAGAGCGCTGCGTGCGCGCCGACAGCTCTTGCCGCTGTAAATCGCGCGCTCCTTGGGTCGGCCAGCGACACGACATCGTGTCGCCCGCAGGCGTGGCTTTCGCAACTTGCCGATCACAGAGCACACGCGCTGCAACATTTCACAACACGAACGGTAGCTTGGCGGTGATGCTGAAATCCGGCGCGTCGGGTGTCAGGCCGATGCCGAGATTGCCGACGAAAGTCATGCGTTCGCTGAGCGCGTAGGTCATGCCGATGCCTAGCGTGGCGGCGTTGCCGTCGCTACCGATGATCCTCTCCCATAGACCAGTGGCGTCGGGGCGGATCCTGGCGCTGCCATTCAAACGTTGCGCCAGACTCATGCTGAGACTCATGCGTTCGTTGAGCGCAAAGGCCACGCCAATGCCGTAGTTGAAGGCGTTACCGAGGTCGACCCTGCCGGGACTGACCGTGTCCGGGCTAGTGTCCAGGTCGGCGAAGTGCCTGGCGAATGTATGGGTTATGCCGACATTGGCGAACAGGATGGCCGGATCGAGTGTTTTCAGCATCGAGGCACCGAAATTCACGCCCCACACGCCCTGCCCGGTGGGCTGCCGGGTGGGCACGGCGAAACGGATGAAATTGTCGTTGTCGCGCTCGAGCACGTTCCACGAGATGCCATAGGGCGCTTGTCCGGTGGGGATGCCCACGCTGGCGTTGAGTGCGATTTCCGGCCGCGTCGGAGTCTCGGGAAACAGCCGGTAGCTGCTGCTCAGGGTGACATCGCCGACTGCCACGTCACCGCCCACGTTGGCCTCGGCGACAGCCGCGGCCGACCCGCCGGCGCCGCCCTTCTGGTAGGTGGTCCAGCGCTGCACGAAGGGCACTTCGATGCTGGCCGAGATGTCGCGGGTAATGCCTTTGCGCGCGGCCAGGGTGTAGGTGAAGGTATCGGAAGCGACACGCTCGACTGCGATCGAGCCCAGGAAGATCGCATCCAGCGCCAGGAAGCCGTTCAACGTAAGTTGTTTGCGGTCGTAACGCGCGTAGTTGAGTCCCGCCTCCAGCGTCAGCGGCTGGTTGAACAGTACGTGTTGCTGCTGTAGCACGTCTTCGACGCTGCGCGAAGCGGGCTCCTTGCGCGTGCTGCCCTCGCTGCCGATCAGGGCCTCGGAGCCGCCCATGGGCGCCTGAGCAATCGCGGCGGCGGCCGTGGTGGCGACCGGAGGCGACGATGCCGTTGCTGCAGCGGCGCCAGCCTGCTGCTGCAGCGCCTGCACGCGCGCCACGCCTTCTTGCGCCTGCACACGCGCGGTCAGCGCCTGCAGGCGGATTTCCAACTCGCGCAGCTTGCGCACTTCATCGGCATAACGCGATTTGAGTGCTCGCAGTTCGCCGGCCATGGCTTGCACGTCCTGCGCGTTCTCCGCCGCAGCAGCGGTGCCGCCGGCACGCTGTGCAGCAGTCTGTTGCGCCTGCGCGGACGACTGGACCGCCAGGGCGACCACGACCAGCGCCAGCAGCGCGCCACTGTTGATACGGTGCATGCCTGCCTCCTCCCCTGTGTGTGTGATGCACTTGCACCCGCGCGCTGCCGCTCAGCGGCCGCCGTGCAGGCCTTGCAGCAAGCCCAGCGACAACGCCACGTTCTGCCGTAGTTGCAATGCCGCGCCCGTGCTGGGCTGCACCAGCGTGATGCGCAACTGGTTGCCGACGTCATGCCCATCACCGAGCAAGCTGACCGTTTGCAGCACCGACCCGCCGCCCGAGGCATCGCCGCGGATGATCTGGCGCAGGCTGCCTTGCCCATCCACGCCCAGCGTCACCGCCATGCTGTCCGGTTGCAGCGCTACGCTGGCGTTGGCATCGCCCACGGCCAGGGCGGTATTGCCGGCGATGCCCGCATCGGAGCTCGCCGGCAAAGTGGTGGTGACGTGCAGTTCGGTGCTGTTGCCGGCGCTGTTGTGGTCGCCCACTATCTGTATGCCCTGGGCGATGCCGCTGACATTGGCGAGGCCGCTGGCGTCGATGCTGCGCCCGGTGGTGTCCACCAGCGCGCCGCTGCCGCTGCCCTGCACGATGCTGACTGTGGGTACGAAGGTGACCTGCGGCATGCCCTTGCTGAAATCAAAACTCAACAGCGCACTGCCGCTAAGCACTCGCCCATCGGGGCTGTGCCAGGTGGATAGCATCTCGACACCGAAGTACAGAATCTGCCCGGTGCCGGTGATGAAGCGTCCGCGCATGCTGTCCAGCGTGCTGTCGGACACGGGCTGAACATCGCGCGCAGGCTGTGGAATGCGCTCGTCCAGCGTACCCTCCGCCGCACCTACACCGAACGGCGCAAGCGACAAGGCCAGCAGCAGGACAAGCAGGCGAATTTTGATCGGCTGATTCATGTGATACCTCGCTGTATGCGCCTGTCGTCGCACATTTCGCGCGCGCTCAGAACAGGTCGGCATGGGTGAATCCGAAATCGATCAATTCGGCATCGGTGATCGGTCCCTGGCGGCTGCCCAGCAGGGCGCGCGCGCTGGGTCCGCTGCGCACGTCCAGCAGCACGGTATTGCGGTCGAAGCCTGATCCGATCACCACGAACACCGCCCTGGATGGCCAGGCCGCCATGAATTCGTCGAACGTGTAGATTTTGTTGCCCAGCGCCGGGTCAGCGGTGTACACGCGATCGCCCATCACGCGCTTGAGCACCACGAAGTGCTTGTAGCCCTTGCTGTCCAGCAGCACGATGCCGGGCACGCGCAGACTGCGCAGACGCTGTTCGCTCACCTTGTAGCCGCGGCCGCGCATGCCCAGTCCCTCGACATAGCGCTTGATGTCCAGCATCGAAAAGCCCTGCTTCTCGACAATGGCCGGATTGGCCTTGGCCAGCATGCCGGCCATCACCGTCCACTCGTCCACGCCGATGCCGTATGCATACTTCAACAGCGTGGCCAGCGCCGCCGCGCCGCAGCTGAAATCGGTGTTCTGCGGCACGATGTTGCGGAAGCGCGCCTCGCGCAGGCTGGTGACCCTACCGGTATACATCTCGCCTGTAGGCAGCACATCGCCGAAGCGGATGTCGGCCGCCCGCGCGGAACCGCTGACCGCGAGAACCAGCCAACTCCACAACAGCATCGTGCGTGCGTGGCGAGTATCCATTGAAGGCTGATGCGTGATGGGGTCTCGATACCGGAAAGTGCGGGGCGGCGTAGGCCGCCCCGCCTGTCACGTCCGTGTCGCGATCACTCGGGAGGCGTGCCGCCACCGCCGCCCGTGCTGGGCTGCGTCACCGCCAGCGCCAGCGAGTTGGCCTGCTGGTTGCCGGTGCCCGAAGCGATGTTGACGCCGATGTTGCCCTGCGCGTTCTGCAGCGCCGAGCCGTTCAGCGACGCGGAATTGCTGGACATCACCGCCACGTAGCTGTAGTCGATGACGTAGCCCGACAGTTGCGCGGTCATCTCTTCCAGACTGATCTCGCCGTTGTCGTTCATGACCAGCGAGCCGCCATCGTTGCTGGGATCCCCCGGATCGCTGCCCGGCGTGCGGCTGATGTTGTTGTTGTTGATGTCGGTCAACTGGGTGTTCGTATCCCAGTCGGTATGGCCCAGCCACGGCCCGCTGGTCGGATGCGGCGAGGACGGCGACTCACCCGACGCCTTGCCCCAGTTGTCGGGGTACATGTTGTAGCGCTGGTCCGAGGTGCCGGTATAGGTGCCATGGATCGAGCCACCCTCGTTACTGCCGGTGATGGTGCCGGACAGGCTGATGCCGACGAGATCCACGAAGGTCTGCACGTAGCCCTCGTTGAGCGTGTAGTTGCCGCCCGAATCCTGCTTGCTGTTGACCGAGGCCGTGGCCATGCTGTTGGTGCCGGTCGAGGCCACCAGGTTGTTTTGCTGCTGGTTGTTGTTGCCGGCCGCGATATTGACGCCAATGTTGCCCGTCGCGTTCTGCAGTGCGTTGCCGCCGAGGTTGGCGGTGTTGGTCTGACCGAAGTTGCCGGTAGTGTTGTTGGCATTGAGCTGCTCGACGAACACTTCCGAGTCGGCCATGGTGAAGGCGAACGAGGCGTCCGCCGCAGCCAGGGCCGCCGCGTTGTGCTGCTGGTTGTTGTCGCCCGCTGCCACGTTCAGACCGATGTTGCCCTGCGCATTCTGGGCCGCGTCGTCGGCGATCGACGCATCGTTGGCTAGCAGATAGTTTTCACCGCTGTTTTCGACATTGTGCTGGCGGTTGTCGACCACGGCGATGGCGGCGGAGTCGGTGTTGATGCTGCCGCTGACGGTGGGATCGCCGGTGATGCTGACGTCGGTCAGCAGGCTCAGATCCTTGTTCATGCGCACGCGGCGGATCGAGGTGTCGCTGTTGACGTCGACGTTCTCGTCGTACACCACATCGCTGTAGATGTAGCTGACCGAGTTCAGCAGGTAATTGCGGATCCAGTCCTGCTGGTCGAGCGTGTAGTTCAGCGTGGTGTTGTCGGTGTAGGCGTAGTTCAACCATATCGCGCACTGTCCGGCGCCCACGTTGATACCCGTGCAATCCTGTGCGAACGCTGCCGGAGCAACACCACCCGCGCCGGCCAGAATGGCCAGCGCCAGCAAGTTTCGTTTCAAGTTACGCATTGCTGCATCTCCTGTCGTTGGAATGGACTTTCAACGGGGTGGCAGATCGATGGCAATGAGCAGGCGGTTGCCCGCTGTGTTGCCCATGCCGGCGATCTGATTGAGTTGCACCACCCCCTCCGCCCCACGCAACGCCGTACCCGCAACGGACGCCGAGCGTGGCGAGGAAGATGGATTGACTTGCGAGCGGCCCCCCGTGGCGCCGTTCGTTTGCGTGCCGAGATCCGCCAGTCTCGCGCTGGTGGACTCCTCGATACCCTGCTGCGCCAGCGCCATCACCACCGCGATGCTGTTCGCTTCGCGATTGCCGATGCCGCTGGCCTGGTTCACGGAGATCAATCCGCGCGCACCGGAAAGCGCATTGCCGCCGATGCTGGCGATCATCGCGTCGGGTACGCTGGCCGTGAGGGCCTGGATGCGCTGCCGCTGCTCAATCTGGACCTGCGCCTGCGCGCCGACGGCGATGGCCTGCGCATTCGATTGCAGGTTGAAATCGCCGGCGGCCAGATTGACCGCGATGACGCCGTTGGCACCCGCCAGCGCGTTGCCGTCGATACTGCTGCTGGTGAGGTAGCCCAGCATCTCGGCGTAGGTGACTTGCGCACGTGCCGAGCACGAGCCCAGCAGCAGGATGCACAAAGCGAGAAGGCGGGCCATCAGCCGCCGCCCTTGATCAGGCCCGCGCCCTGCAAGGCGCCGGTAACCTGATTGCCGATGCCGCGAGTAGCACCGCCCATCGCACCGAGCACGCCGCCGGGTCCGCCGGTCGAAATGGCCGGCGCGCCGCCAACGCCATGCAGACTGCCGTCAAGCAATCCGGCACCTTTCAGCGCGCCACCGACCGCGTCCCTGGCGAGCATTCCGGCGGGTGCGCCGCTACTGAGCGTGGAAAACGCGGCATCATCGAGTTCGAGATCGCCCAGCATGCCCTGCATTTCAGGCCGCACGCTGGGATCGATGATTGTGGCAAGACCAGGCGGCTGTTTGCGAGTGGCGCTACGGTCCGGGACGGCACGTACCAGCACGAACTCCCCGGGACGGGTGTGGACGCCGCGCCGCACGCCGGCGGCTTCCGCCGGCACGGCCAACAGGCCCAGCACCAGCAGTGCCGCCAACAGCAATACCGAACTGATGAATACACGCGGAAACTTGAGCACGGGTCTCTCCTTAAGCAGGTAGAGAAGCACAACCTGTGCCAACTCATTCATACCCATGGATTCAATGCGTTGCGAGGCTTCTGGCGCACTCGACATCCCACACGCTGTCGCGTCTGCGATACAGCCGCGCGGGAGTCATACGGAACATTCGTTGTCGGCGCTGGCTTTGCGCGCGAAAGCGCCTGTTGCAGCGACGACACAACCGTCTTGCCAAAGCCTCACGGGCTCACATGGATCGCGTTCGCGCACGCGTTCCACGGCATCGCGAGGCGCGCACCGGCCGATTGCCGGATGGCAACGGACGATGCGTTGGCGCGAGGCGCGGACAACGAATCGGGCGCAGGTGCGCTATTGCCCGGAATCCTGCCGGCGGTCGCAAGCGCACGGCGCGACCCGTGTCAGCGCTGGTATCCCGAACAGTCGGCTACGGTCCGGTATACGACGGCCGCTAACATGAACAAATCCGCCGTTCTGATCACCACAGCGAACTATGCTGTCGTCATGAACCCGCGCCGCGCCAGCTCCGCACGCTCGTCACCGGACTGTGCCGGTGTGCTGACCGCTGCCGAACGCCAGGCACTTTACGAGAGCATCGACGCCGGCCAATGGCTGCGCCACTTGCAGCGCGCGCTGCATGCGCGCGACCGGCGCATCCAGGTTGCGTTGCGGCCGACCGACCCGCATGCTGCGCCGGCGCCATGCGCGGCGCGGTACCTGCCGGTGCGCGATGTCCACGGCGAGGAACTCGGCGCGCTCGCGATCATGCACCCCGATGCGCGCGCGCGCCGCGCGCTGGCCGCGCTGCTGCGTCCGCTGCTGCCGGGTCTGGCGCAGCGCCTGCGGCTGGAGCACCTACTCGCGCAGGCCAGTCTCGCCGACCTGCTGGTCGATCTCGCGCACGTGCTGCTGTACGAGGACAACCTCGAGGTGATGCTGACCGGCATCGTGGCTTACCTGCGCGAGCGCTTTGGGCTATGCCTGGCCACGCTGATCCTGCGCGAGCACGAGGACGACTGGACTCTGCGCGCTGCGGCCGGCAACTCGCACCTGTTCAAGCTGGTTCCTGGCACGCCCTGGCCCGCCGACCGTGGTCTGACCGGCAAGGCGCTGCGCCAGCAACGCACGCTGTACGTGCCAGACGTGCGCGTCGAGCCCGAATATGTGCCGGGCAACGGGCTGACACTGGCGGAGCTGCTGATCCCCATCAAGCACGGCGGCGCGATACTGGGATTGCTGAACCTGGAGAGCCCCAGTGCCGACAGTTTCGGTGCTGCCGTGCGCGAAGTGCTGGACGTGCTGGCTGACCAGATCGGCGGCGTGCTGCGCATGCGCCTGGTGCAGGAACAACTGAGCGAGGCCAACCGTACCGCGCAGTCACTGGCGCGGGAGCTGGCGCGGGTCAATGCGCGCCTGGCACGCAGCAACCGCAGCCTGGACCGACTCAGCCACACCGACGCGCTGACTGGCGCCGAAAACCGCCGCGGCTTCAACCGCGCCCTGCGCGCGGCCTGGCGGCACACCCGCGACACCGCGCGCCCGCTCGCGCTGCTGTTGATCGACATCGACCATTTCAAGACCTACAACGACCGCTACGGCCATCCCGCCGGAGACGCCTGCCTAGCGCGCGTGGTCGAAGTGCTGCGGCACACCCTGCGCGGCACCGACAGTCTGTTCGCGCGCTATGGCGGCGAGGAGTTCACGGTGACACTGCCCGGCGCCGATGCCGAGGTGGCCCTGCGCGTGGCCGACCGGCTGCGTCTGGCGGTGCGCGACGCAAACATCGAGCACGCCGGCAACGCGCTGGGCAGGATCACACTGAGCGTGGGCGCGGCCAGCCTGGTGCCGCAACCGCGGCAGAGTCCGCGCCAACTGGTGGAACTGGCCGACCGGGCGCTGTACCAGGCCAAGCGCGGCGGCCGCGACCGTGCCTGCCTGCTGCCAGCCGATGCGCCACCGGACTCCGGCGATCAGGCGAATGGATCGCGCAAGACGATGGTGTCGTCGCGGTCGGCACCGGTGGCCACCAAGGCTAGAGGGCATTCGGCCAGCTCCTCCACCGCGCGCAAATAGGCCCGCGCCGCCGCCGGCAGCCGGGCGAACTCGCGCACCCCCGAGGTGGATTCCTGCCAGCCCGGAAACTCCAGGTACACCGGCTTGCACTCGTCCCATCCGGCGGCATCCAGCGGCGCCAGTTCGCGGCGCTTGCCGCGATACTCATAAGCCACGCAAACCTTGATGCTGGGCAGGCCATCGAGCACGTCCAGCTTGGTGATGGCCAGGCCCGAGATGCCGTTGATCAGCACCGCGCGCTTCAGTGCCACCAGGTCGATCCAACCGCAGCGCCGCGGGCGACCGGTGGTGGCACCGAACTCGTTGCCGCGCGCGCGCAGCACCTCACCGGTGTCGTCGTGCAGCTCGGTGGGAAACGGGCCGCCGCCGACGCGCGTGGCGTACGCTTTGGCGATGCCCAGCACGTAATCGATCTCGCCCACGCCGACGCCGGTGCCGGCCAGCGCGCCGCCGACGGTGGTGTTGGACGAGGTGACGAATGGATAGGTGCCGTGGTCGATGTCCAGCAGGGAACCCTGCGCGCCCTCGAACAGTACGCGCTTGCCGGCGCGATGCAGCTCGTGCAGCGTGGCGGCGACATCCTCGACCAGCGGACGCACGTACTCACCGAAGGCCAGCGCCATGTCCAGCACCGCCTGGTAATCCACCGGCCTGGCCTTCAACCAATGCTCCAGCACGAAGTTGTGGTAGTCGACCACCGCGCGCAGTTTGTCGGGCAGTTCTCCCGGATACATCAGGTCGGCCACGCGCACGCCGCGGCGCGCGACCTTGTCCTCGTAGGCCGGGCCGATGCCGCGGCCGGTGGTGCCGATGGCCTGCGCGCCGGAGGCCTTCTCGCGCGCCTGATCCAACGCCACGTGGTAGGGCATGATCAGCGGCGTCGCGGGGCTGATCCGCAGGCGCGTGCGCACGTCCACGCCACGACCTTCGAGTTCGGCAATTTCCTCCTGCAGCGCCGCCGGCGAGAGCACCACGCCATTGCCGATCAGGCACGACACACCGGCGCGCAGGATGCCGGAAGGGATCAGATGCAACACCGTCTTCTGGCCGCCGATCACCAGCGTGTGTCCGGCATTATGGCCGCCCTGGAAGCGCACTACCGCGGCGACGCTCTCGGTCAGCAGATCGACGATCTTGCCTTTGCCTTCGTCGCCCCACTGGGCCCCCAGAATCACGACTGACTTTCCCATCTCGCTCTCACTTCGTTGTTTGGGTTCGCCGCAGCGCCGCGGTGGCCGGACTCGTCCGGTCACCGGCCCGCGAAGCAAATCGCGCGGGGTCCACCGGCGCTGGATGCCTCGCGCTGCGCTTATTTGCCCGGCGCGTCGAAGTACTGCATGAACGCGGAACCGGGCTTGAGCAGCAGCACGCCATGTCCATGCCCGAAGCTGCGCCGATAGGCTTCCAGCGAACGATAGAAGTCAAAAAACTTCGGATCTTGGCCGTAGGCTTTGGCGTAGGTTTCGGCCGCCTGCGCATCGCCCTGGCCGCGCAGTGCGGAGGCCTGGCTCTCGGCCTGCGCTACCAGCACCTGCGCCTGCTTGTCGGCATCGGCGCGGATCTTGGCGGCAGCTTCCTCGCCGCTGGAACGCAGCGCGTTGGCTAGGCTCATGCGCTCGGCGCGCATGCGCCGGAACACCGACTCACTGACCGATTCGGGCAGGTCGATCTGCTTGATCCGCACATCGACGATATGCACGCCCAGCGTGCGCAGGGCCGAGGCGTTGGCCTGCTGGCGCACGCGCGCGGTGACGTCGTTGCGCCCGCCGGACACCAATTCGTCCAGGGGGCGCGCGCTGAACTCGAAGCGCAGCGCGTCCTTGACCATGGGGCTCAAGCGCGCCTCGGCCTGCAATTCGTCGCCGCCGGTGGCCTGGTAGTACAGCGCTGGGTTGGCGATGCGCCACTTCACGTAGAAATCGACGTTGACAACTTTCTTCTCGGCGGTGAAGTAGCGCTCGGGGCGCGCGTCCAGGGTCAGGATGCGGTTGTCGAATTTCACATCCTGCTGCACGAACGGCAGCTTGAAATGCAGACCGGGCGCATAGTTGCTACGCGCGATGCGGCCGAATTGCAGCAGCAGCGCGGACTGGTCCTGGCGCACGGTGAACACGCTGTTGTAGCCGGCCAGCAGTAGCAACACGGCAAGGACGATCGCGATCGGCTTCATGACTGGCCTCCACTGACTGCGGCGGCGGCGGGCGCGGTCACGGAACTGGCAGGCGCGACGCTGCCCGAGGTGGACGCCGGTGCCTGCTGCAGCATCGTACCCGCGCCGGACAGCGCGGCCTTGGGTGTGGCCGGCGCCGTACCGCCCTGCGGCAGCGGCAGGTAGATCAGGTTGCGGCCATTGCTCTCGTCCAGCACCTTGGTGTTGGCGGCCATCACCTGTTCGATGGTTTCCAGCCACAGACGCTTGCGGGTCACCGCCGGCGCTGCGCGATACTCATCGAGCATCAGCAGGAAGCGCTGCGCGTCGCCCTGGGCGCGCGCCTCGCGCGTCGCCTCGTAGGCCTGCGCGTCGGCGATGATGCGCGCGGCGTCACCACGCGCTTCGGGAAGAATCTTGCTGGCGTAGGCTTTGGCCTCGTTCTCGATGCGCTGCTTGTCCTCGCGGGCCTTGTTGACGTCGTCGAAGGCGGCTTTCACTTCGGACGGTGGTGCGATGTTCTGGAAGTTGACCTCGGTGATGGTGATGCCGGCTTTGTAGCTGTTCAGCAGTTGCTGCAACGCCCGCTGCGTGGCCGCCACCATGGCCGCACCCTCGCCGGACAGGATCGTATCCATGGTGCTGGCGCCGACCACGCGGCGCACCGAGGCCTCGGCGGCCTGACGCACGGCCGCGTCGGGATCCTGCATCGAAAACAGATACTGCTCGGCGTTGTTGACCTGGTACTGGATGTTGAAGTCGACCTGCACGATGTTCTCGTCCTTGGTCAGCATCTGCATCTTGTCCGAGACCGAGCGCACCGAGGTCATGTCGACCTTACGCACCGTCTCGATGGGCCGCGGCAGCACGAAATGGAAGCCCGGCGCCAGGGTACGGTCGTAGGCGCCGAAGCGCGTCACCACGCCCACCTGGCTGGCGTTGATCACCGTCCACGAGTCGAACAGCAGCCAGGCCAGCAGCAGGGCGATCACGATGGTGCCGATGCCGCCCGCGCCGCCGCCGCCGCCACTGCGCAGGGCGCCAAGACGTTGGCGCAGGCGCTTCAGCCAGGCCTCCAGGTCGGGGCCCTTGCCGCCGCTGCCGCGCCCCCATGGATCGCGTTGACCGCCGCCGGGTTCGTTCCAGGCCATGTCGTGTCACTCGTCAGATGGAATCAGGGCCGCACCGGGCGTATCGCTTATTGCCGCGCGCCACGACCACCGCGCGCGCCGCGCGCATGACCCGGAGAGCTGCGCCGCGATCGTGCAGTTTAGCAGCCGCGCTGCACGATCGAGCCCGGGCGGCGTTACACCGGATCTCACCGCGCGCGCTCCAGCAGCCGCGTCAGCGCCCGTTCGCCCTCGCTGCGCAGCGGCTCCAGCAGACCGCGCGGCGCGTCGATCAGCAGATGCCAGCCGGCGACGTCGAAGCGCTCGTCGGCAATGGCACCCAGCACCTTCAGCCGTGCGTGCAGGCGCCCGCTGCCGGCGTCCAGATGCAGCGGGCCGCGCACGCGCGCGCCGCCGAGCCGCGCGCCCAGCGCGTCGCGCAACATGTCCACGCCGGTGCCCGCGCGCGCCGCCAGCCATACGCGTCGCGGCTGGCTCTGCTCGTCGCGGTCCAGCGCCGGCGGCTGCGCCAGCATGTCGATCTTGTTGAACACAGCCAGCTGCGGCACCTGCCCGGCGCCGATCTCCTCGAGCACGGCATCGACCACCCCGATATGGCGCTCGCGTTCCGGATCGGCGGCGTCGGTGACGTGCAGCAGCAGGTCCGCATCGCGCGCTTCGGCCAGCGTGGCGCGGAACGCGGCCACCAGATCGTGCGGCAGCTTGCGCACGAAACCCACGGTGTCGGCCAGCACCACCGGCCCGCAGGCCAGATCCTCGATGCGGCGCACGGTGGGATCGAGCGTGGCGAACAGCTGGTCGGCGACGTGCACCGCTGAGCGCGTCAGCGCATTGAAGAGCGTGGACTTGCCGGCGTTGGTGTAGCCCACCAGCGCCACGCGCGGGATGCCGGCATCCAGACGCGCGCGACGCTGCTGGCCACGCTGCGTGCGCACCTTCTCCAGGCGCTTCTGCAGTTGTCTGACGCGCTCGGCCAGCAGGCGGCGATCCGTTTCCAGCTGCGTTTCGCCGGGGCCGCGCAGGCCGATGCCGCCGCGCTGCCGCTCCAGATGCGTCCAGCCACGCACCAGCCGCGTGGCCAGGTGCTTGAGCTGCGCCAGTTCGACCTCGAGCTTGCCCTCGTGCGAGCGCGCGCGCTGCGCAAAGATGTCGAGGATCAGCCCGGTGCGGTCGACCACGCGAACGCCCAGGTGCTGCTCGAGGTTGCGCTCCTGTACCGGACTGAGCGCGTGGTCGACCAGCACCAGGTTGGCGTCCAGCGCCTGCACCAGGGTCTTGAGTTCATCGGCCTTGCCGCTGCCGATGTAGTAGCGCGGGCTAGGCGGATCGACGCGGGCACCGATGCGCTCGAGCACCTCGGCGCCGGCCGAACGCGCAAGCTCCTCGAACTCGCGCGCACTGGCTTCGGCATCGGCGTCCATGCGCGCGTGCGGCAAGACCAGCAACGCGCGTTCACCTTTTTTACCGCGATCGAACAGCGTTTTCAGGCGTTTTCGTCCTGTGCGTCGATCCCGGCCTCGCCGGCCTCGTCACCACCCACGCGCACGGCGCGCGCCGGCACGACTGTGGAGATCGCGTGCTTGTAAACCATCTGGCTGACCTGGTTGCGCAGCAGCACCACGAACTGATCGAACGATTCGATCGTACCCTGCAGCTTGATGCCGTTGACGAGATACACCGATACCGGAATGCGCTCGCGACGCAGCACGTTGAGAAACGGATCTTGCAGCGATTGTCCTTTCGACATGGTTGACACCCCTCGCAGGCAGGCCGGCCAAAAGAGTACGTCGCACCGACGACGGTCCCGACCCAACACCAAGAGTCTAGCGCAAGGCTGTCGCGGCACCATGATCGGCGCCGGCCAGAAACGTCCGCAGCAGCGCACTGGCACCCGCCTGCAGGTCGGGCACGAACGGGTCGAGCACGTGCGCGCCACGCTCGGCACGCAGCCAGGTGAGTTGGCGCTTGGCGAGCTGTCGGCTGGCGTGAATGGCCTGCAGGCGGAAGGACTCGAAATCGGTCGTGCCATCGAGATGCGTCCATGCCTGTCGATAACCCACGGCGCGCAGCGCCGGTAGCCCGGCATGTAAGTCGCCGCGCGCGCGCAAGCCGCGTACCTCGTCCAGGAAACCGGCCGCGAGCATGGCGTCGAAGCGCAGCGCGATGCGCTGGCGTAGGCGCTCGCGGTCGTGCGGAATCAGCGCCAGTTTCAACACGCGCCAGGGCAGCGCCCGGCATGCGCCGCGTTGCTGCGCGCTCAACGGCTGGCCGGTCAGCTCGATTACCTCCAGCGCGCGCTGAATGCGCTGCGCGTCGGCGGGTCTGATGCGCAGCGCGGCGGCGGGATCGCGCGCAGCCAGGCGCTGGTGCAGCGCCGGCCAGCCCAGCACGGCGGCCTCGGCGGCAATGCGCGCACGCAGCGCGGCGTCGGCGGCAGGCAGCGGCGACAGGCCCTGCTCCAGCGCGCGGAAGTACAGGCCGGTACCGCCGACCAGCAGCGGCACGCGGCCCGCAGCATGCGCGGTGCTCATGGCGGCCAAGGCGTCATTGCAGAACTCGGCGGCGGAGTAATTCTGCGTCGGATCGCGCAGGTCCAGCAACGCGTGCGGATGGCGCGCACGCACGGTGACGTCCGGTTTAGCGGCACCGATGTCCAGTCCGCGATAGACCAGCGCCGAGTCGACGCTGATCAGCGCGAGCGGAAACGTCTCTGCCAGCGCGCAGGCCAGCGCGGTCTTGCCGCTGGCGGTAGGACCCATCAGGAACACCGCAGGCGGCAGCAAGCCGTTAGACGCGGGATCGCTCAAGCCCAGGCCTCCGGAATGGTCTCCAGCTCGGGCAGATGCGGCAGCCATGCGCGCCACTGCTGCAGCGCATGCCGGTGCACCTTCTGCCGCGCCTGCCAGACGCTGGCGGTGCGGACCACGTCCTCGTCGGGGGCATCCTGCACCGCGGGAGGAAGATCCAGAAAAGCGTGCAGTGCCGCCAGCGTGGCGCCGGTCTCGCTCACCAGCCGCTCATAATGCAGATCGAACACCGGCACCGGCAACACATTGCGCCAGTGCGCCATCAGCCTGTGCTCACCGCGCGCGAAGGCCGCGATGTCGGTCAGGGCGTAGGCGTAACCGTTGTCCTCGTGCGCAAACATCTGCCGGAAGATCGATAGCGCGCTGGCGCGCGCGTCGCGCCGGCAATGGATGACGCGCAGTCCCGGCAGCAGCGCCGCGGCCATGCCGAGGTGGCGAAAGTTCAGCGGATTCTTGTCCAGGATCACCTGCGCTGGCGCATCGTCGCGCCGCAACTGTGCGGCATACAGCGCCGCCGCCTCGGCCAGGCGCGCCGGCGCGCGCGCACCGGTTTCCACATGCAGCGCCAGCTGCGCCAGCCAGTTCAGCTCGCCGCGGTTGCGCACCTGCGGATGGCGCGCCAACAGGCGCGCGGCCAGTGTGGTGCCGGTGCGCGGCAAGCCAACGATCAGCACTGGTGTGAACGGCAGTCGCTGCGCCACCGCTACCGGCGGCATGGTCTCCATCTGCCGTCGCACGAACGTCTCGAAGCCGCGGGCCGACCACTGCGCCTGCAGGCTCATGGCAGCGTTGGCCGCACGCAGCACCGGTGCTGCTTCGTGCAGCGCGTCGAGATCGGCCAGCACCTTGGCCCAGGCAAAGCGCGCAGCGATGCCAGCCTCGCTGTCCGCCGGCAGCATGCGCACGGCCTGCTCGATCAGTCGCGCATCGGGCTCATCGCGGACTTCGAAGGTGTGCGCGGCAGCCAAACGTAGCCAGCCGGGGGCGAAGCCCGGCTGCGCCGCCAGCGCGCGGCGCAGGTGCACGCGCGCCTGCTCGAAGCGCCCGAGTTCCATGGCCAGCTCACCCGCGGCGGCGTGCATCTCGCCGTCATCGGGCGCCAACTGCAGCGCGCGCTGCGCCAGCTCCAGCGCCGGACGCGCGACATCGCACTCGCGCAGAAAGGCCAGCGTGTCGCGCAGGCGTGCCCACTCGGGAAGCGCCGGCAGCGCTTCCAGCGCCAGTTGCACCGCGGCCTGCAGGCGTCCCTCGCCACGCAGCAGATGCGCCAGCGAGGCCACCGCGCCGGCGTGCTGCGGCTGCATCGCCAGCACCGCGCGCAACTCGCGCTCGGCGGCTTGATTCTCACCGATCAGCCGCAATGCGTTGCCGAGCTGGTAGCGCAATTCCAGCGCGTCCGGATGACGCGCCAGGCCTTCTTCGGCCAGCGCCACGGCCACACCGGGCGCGCCCTGCTGCAGCAAGCCCTGCACCAGCGCCAGCCAGTCGCCGGTCTGCGGCAGCGCGGCGCGCAGCGCCCGTAGCAAGGCGCCGTAGGCTGCGCCGATGCCCTGCTGCTGGACGCCGGCACGGAAGCGCGCCAGCAACGCGGCGTGATCAATCATGCCGACACGCTGCGCGCGTGTTCGACGACGCGCCACAGATAGAAGCCGGCCAGGCTGCGGTAGGGCGCCCAGCACGCGCCGCGCTCGGCCAGCGCTCGCGGCGGCGGCGGCGTCGCGAGCGCGTCGACCAGACCGGCGCCCATGCGCACGCCAAGATCATCCAGCGGCAGCACGTCCGGGCGACCCAGCCGGAACATCAGCAGCATCTCCACCGTCCAGCGGCCGATGCCGCGCACCGGCGTCAGCGCGGCAACGATGGCAGCGTCGTCCATGTACTCGAGCTGGCGCACCGACGGCAGTTCGCCGCGCTGCGCGCGCAGCGCCAGGTCGCGCAACGCGGCCAGCTTGTTGGCCGACACCCCGGCGGCACGCAACGCGGCGTCGGGCAGCGCCGCCAAGCCGGCTTCGGTGATGCGCGCGCGCGGCATCAGCGCGGCCACGCGCGCGGTGATGGTGGCGGCGGCCTTGCCGGAGAGCTGCTGGTGCAGGATTGATCGCGCCAACGCATCGACGGTCTGGAAGCGCGCGCTGAAGTCCAGTTGCAGCGGTCCGATGCGCCGCATCCAGCGCGCCAGGCGCGCGTCGCCGCGGCGCAGATGCGCATGCGCCTCGGCCAGATCGAATCCGCGCGCGATACGCATGCCCATGTTCCGCTCCCCGCCCGCGCCAGACGCGCTGCGGTGGCATTGTCGCCGCGACCCGCGTACCGGCTCAACCGCGCCGGCGCGCGATGGCTGCACCCAAGGCGATCCAGCCGGCGATCAGCGCCAGGCCGCCGAATGGAGTGATCAGGCCGATCCAGCGCGGCGCGCCCAGCGCCAGCGCGTACAGGCTGCCGCAGAACAGCGACATGCCGAGGGCAAAACCGGCGCGCGCCGCCCGCCGCGCGCGGCTGCGAGGCAGTGCCACGACCACCAGCGTCAGCGCCAGCGTGTGCCAGAACTGGTATTGCACGGCGGTATGCCATACCGCCAGCATGGCCGTGCTCAATTTGCCTTGCAGCAAATGCGCGCCGGCGGCGCCCAGGGCCACGGCGCTGGCGCCGAATGCGGCGATCAACCAGGCATCGCCGCGGCTGGCTGCAGCATCGTCGGGAGCGCCGGATGTCATCGTGCGCCTCGCAGCGCCGGGCGCGCGGCGGTTGCCGAAGGCATGTCGGGCGGCGCCGCGACCGTCGTGGCACGCGCCGGCGCAGCCGCCGGATACAGCGCATCCTGCAGCAGCGACCAAGTGCCCGGTGCCAGTTGCCAGGTGTGCGCCTGCACGCGCGCAGCGGTGCGCGCCAAGCCGGCCGCCGCATCCGCGGGCAGGCCGCCGGCCGGCGCCTGGATGTCGAGATTGCCCAGCGGCCGTCCACGGACATCACGCCAGGCCAGCAGCGTCAGCAAGCTGCCATCGCTGAGCAGCGCGCGCAGCTGGACCGCCTGCGGCGGCGCTGCGCTGCGTGGCA
>JAJYQO010000027.1 GCA_021794575.1 Pseudomonadota bacterium
CCTGCTGCCGCTGCGCATCGAGGGACGCGGCGCGGCGCGGCGCATCCACGTGCAGGCGCCGCGCGCGGGCTTGCGCGACGCGCTGGATGCCGCCACCACCGGACGCGTGCGGCAGGCGCTGGGCGTCGCGCCGCGCGGCCCGGCGCAGGTGGTGGACGTGGGCGCGGTGTGGCTGCTGGCCGATCTGGACACGGCCGCCGCGGTGCGCGGCCTGGCGCCCGACCTGTCCGCCGTGGCGCGGCTGACGCAGGCGCTGGGCTGCGTCGGCATCGGCGTATTCGGGCGCGAGTCCGAAGGCGCGGCGGCGCTCGCCGTGCGCGCGTTCTGTCCCGGCGACGGCATCGCCGAAGACCCGGTCACCGGCAGCGCCAATGCCGCCATCGGCGCGCTGCTGCACGCGCGCGGACAACTGCCGGCCACGCACTATGCGGCCAGCCAGGGCCGCGAGGTGGGCCGCGACGGCCGCGTCGAGGTGCTGGTGCAGCGCGACGGCGCGGTGTGGATCGGCGGCGCCTGCGTGCTGTGCGCCGAGGGCACGCTGGCGCTGTGAACGCGACCGATGACCGGGGCCTGGACGCCTGTCCGCGCCGGATGCGGGCAACGCGACGACAATGCCGCGCCCGGCGACAGCGGGCACAATCGCAACACGCATCCAAGGGGGACGGCCCATGAGCGAGGCCATCAGCAGCGGCGGCTATCTGCGCCGCATGGGTTTGTTCTCGTCGAGCATGCTGGTGGTCGGCGGGGTGATCGGCGCCGGCATTTTTCTCAACCCGGCGGCGGTGGCCGCGCACACGCACTCGGGCGCGCAGCTGCTGCTGGCCTGGCTGCTGGGCGGCGTGCTGACGCTGGTCGGCGCGCTGTGTTTCGCCGAACTGGGCGCGCGCCGGCCCGAGGCGGGCGGCAGCTATCTGTACATCTTCGAGGCATTCGGGCCGCTGCTGGCGTTCCTGTTCGGCTGGACCATGCTGGTGGCCGACCTGCCCGGCTCGCTGGCGGCGGTGGCGCTGATCTTCGGGCGTTACGCGGCAGTCGCGGTGGGCGCGCCGGTGACGATCGCGCCGGTGCTGGGCAGCAGCGCGCTGCTGCTGGTGGCGCTGGTGCATGCACGCGGCATCGGTAGCGGCGCCATGCTGCAGAACGCGCTGAGCGTGCTGAAGCTGAGCGCGGTGGCGGCGCTGGCCGGCGCCGGCCTGTGGCTGGCCGCGCCGCACCTGCCGCTGGCGCTGGCCAGCGACCCGAACATCGCGCGCCCCAATTTCGCACTGGCGCTGCTGCCGGTGTTGTTTGCCTATGGCGGCTTTGCGTATCTGAACGCGCTGGCCGGCGAAGTGCGCAATCCCAGGCGCACGTTGCCGCTGGCGCTGGTGCTGGGTCTGCTGCTGGTGATGCTGGCTTATGTCGCGGTCAACGTGGGCTACCTGGCGGCGCTGGGACACGACGGCCTGGCGCACAACCAGGCACCGGCCGCAGCGGTGATGCGGCAGGCATTCGGGTCCGCCGGCGAGCGCGTCATCGCCGCCGGCATCGCGCTGTCCACCATCGGCTACTGCGCGGTGGCGCTGGGCGGCGCGGCGCGCGTGCTGCAGACGATCGCCGCGCAGGGGCTGTTTTTCCGCAGCCTGGGCGTGCTGCACCCCGAGCGGCGCACGCCGCAGCGCGCGCTGGGCGTGCTGGCCGCGTGGTCGATCGTGCTGGCGCTGACCGGCAGCTTCGACTGGCTGCTCAACTACACCACCGTGGTGGACTGGCTGGGCTACGCGGCCGCCATCGCCGCGCTGTTCGCCTACCGGCGCCGGCAACGCGACTACGCCGGCTTCCGCACGCCGCTGTATCCGCTCGAGCCGCTGCTGTTCATCGCCGTGGTGCTGGTGGTGGTGGCGGTCACCGTCGCCGCCAGCCCTGGCGATGCCGGGATGGGCCTGCTGGTGATGCTGCTGGGCCTGCCGGCATATGCGTACTGGCGCGGGCGCAAAACCGCTTGAAGGCGATGCGTACGATCGCCATGTATCGGCCATGAGCCGCGCGTTCACCAAGGAATCCGATACCCCCGAGGCGCTGCCCGAGCGTGCGCCGGGCGCGCATCCCAACTACGTGACGCCCGCGGGCCTGGCGCAGTTGCGCGCGCGTAGCGCGGCACTGCGGCAGGAGCTGGCCGCCGCGCAGGCACGCGCCGATGCCGCGGCCGTGCAGGCACTGGCGCGCGACCTGCGCTGGCTGGACGCCCGCGTCGCCGACGCCATCGTCATCGACGGCACCACGCAGCCGCGCGATCGCGTGGCCTTCGGCGCGGAAGTCGAGGTGGAGGATGCCTCCGGCGCCGTGCGGCACTGGCGGATCGTCGGCGAGGACGAGGCCGATGCCGGCAGCGGCAGTGTCAGCTGGATCTCGCCGCTGGCGCGCGCGCTCGCCGGCGCGCGGGTCGGCGACGAGGTGCTGTGGCCGCGACCGGCCGGCGCGCAGCCGCTGACGGTACTCGCCATCCGCTATCCCGACGCGCGCACCCCGCGCTGAATATGCGGCCGCGCCCGTGCGGCCACGCGGCACGCGCCGATGCGAGAATGCGCGCTCGCACCGAGCCCCCGCCATGGCCCAGCCGCCTCCGCAAGTTCCGCCCTCGACCATCACGCCGCAGCCCAAGCGCACGGGCATCCACCTCGCGGTCAACGGCAAGCCGTATCTGCACGCCGGCGACCCCGAGATGCCGCTGCTGTGGTGGTTGCGCGATTACCTGCAGCTCACCGGCACCAAATACGCCTGCGGCATCGGCGCCTGCGGCGCCTGCATGGTGCTGGTGGACGGCAAGCCCGAGCACGCCTGCCTGCTGCCCATGCAGGCGCTGGCCGGCCGCGCGGTGACCACGGTGGAAGGACTGGCCGCAAGCGACGGCACGTTCAGCGCTCTGCAGGACGCCTGGGTTAGCGAGGATGCCATCCAGTGCGGCTACTGCCAGGCCGGGCAGTTGATCGCCGCGCACGCGCTGCTGCGCAAGCATCCGCAGCCCGGCGACGCCGAGCTGGACGCGCTGCCCAACCTGTGCCGTTGCGGCGCCTACCCGCGCATGCGCCGCGCCATCCAGCACGCCGCCGCCGCGCGCAAGGACGGCAAGCCGTGAGTAGCATGGACCGGCGCCGCTTCCTGAAGGTGCTGCTGGGCGCGGGCGGTGCGCTGATCGTGGGCATCCCGGCGCGCGCCGCGTGGGCCGCGCCGCCGCCGCTGCCGCTGGCGCTGCTGGGCGACACCTGGACGCGCCTCAACGCCTTCGTCAGCATCGAGCCCAACGGCCGTACCCTGATCGGCGCGCCGGCGCCGGAGATCGGCCAGGGCGTGCGCACCGCGCTGCCGCGCATCATCGCCGACGAACTGGATGCCGACTGGACGCGCGTCGAGGTGCTGGCGCTGCCGCTGGGCGTGGAGGATCGCGACAACGGCGAGCCACGCTGGACCTACGGCGCCCAGCACGCCGGCGGCAGCCGCAACATCGCCGCGGCGTGGCGCGATCTGCGTGGGATCGGCGCGGCCGCGCGCTGGCTGCTGCGTCATGCCGCCGCGCAGCGCTGGAACCTGCCCGCCGCGCACCTGACCACACGCGCCGGCTGGGTGATCGCGCCGGATGGCCGGCGTCTGGACTACGGCGAATTGGCCGGCGCCGCCGCGCAACTGCAACTGCCCGACGGCGGCGTGCCGCCGAAAACCGCCGCCGAGTACACCCTGATCGGCCAGCCCGCCGGCGACGTGGACGCGCGCGCCATCGTCAGCGGCCGCCAGCTGTACGCCAGCGACCAGTACTGGGGCGATGGCTACGTGGCAGTGATCGCGCGCTGCCCCTACGCCGATGGCGAACTGGAGCATCTGGACGACAGCGCCGCGCGCGCCGTCGAGGGCGTCGAGAAAGTGGTGACGATCGGCGCGCGCACCACGCTGGGCGCAATCGGCAACGTGCCGCTGGCACCCGGCGTGGCGGTGCTGGCGCACGACACCTGGGCGGCGTTGAAGGGCCGCGCGCAGCTCGCGCTGCGCTGGCGCGCGCGCCACGGCGGCAGTGCCTCCACCGGCGCGCTGGCGCAGCAGGCCGTCACGCTGCTGAAAGGTGCGCCCAGTACGCGCGTGCTGACGCGCGGCGACATCGCCAAGGCCCTGCACAGCGCCGCGCGCCGCATCGAGGCCGAGTATCACGTGCCGTTCGTGGCGCACGCCTGCATGGAGCCGATGCACTGCCTGGCGCACGTCAGCAACGAACACGCGCACCTGATCGCGCCGACGCAGGAGCCGCGCGCCGCGCTGGAGGTGGTGCGCAAACTCACCAAGCTCGATCCCGGCAACATCCTGATCGAGCTGCCGCGCATCGGCGGCGGCTACGGCCGGCGCCTGGACAACGACTACGTGGCCGAGGCGGTGCTGCTGGCGCAAGCCGCCGGCAAGCCGATCAAGCTGATGTGGATGCGCGAGGACGACATGACGCACGACGTCTATCGCCCGTTCGGCCTGCACCGGCTCGTCGCCGGCGTCGACCGCAAGCATCGCATCACCGCCTGGCAGCACCATCTGGCCAGCACCTCGCGGCTGTGGCACCGCGACACGCCGGTCGAGCAGCTCTGGCAATCCGAGATGCAGCCCGACGCCTGGCCGGCCAACGTGCTGCCCACGGTGGATCTGGCCTGGTACGCGCTGGACTTTCCGCTGTGGCGCGGCGCCTGGCGCGCGCCCTCGCACGTGTCCAACGTGTTCGCCATCGAGAGCTTTCTCGACGAGATCGCCCATGCCACGCGCCAGGATCCGCTGAAGCTGCGCCTGGCCTTGCTGGAACCGGCGCGGCAGATCCCCACCGCGCACGGGGCGCTCGACACCGCGCGCCTGGCCAATGTGCTGCAACAAGCCGCCAAGGCCATCGGCTGGGGCACGCGCGCGCCGGCCGGACACGGCCGCGGCCTGGCCTGCGCGTTCAGCGCGGGCGGCTATTGCGCGCATGCTTTCGAGGTTTCGCTGCGCGGCGGCGGCGTGCAGTTCCACCGCGCGCTGGCGGTGGTGGACGTGGGCCGCGTCATCAATCCGCTGGGCCTCGAGGCGCAGATCGCCGGCGGCACGCTGGATGCGCTGTCCACCGCACTCAAGCTGGAAATCACCGTCGAGCATGGCACGGTGCGCCAGCAGAACTTCCCCGACTACCCGATCGCGCGCCGCGACGAGCTGCCGCGCGCGGTCGAGGTGCTGCCGGTCGCCTCCAGCGCCACGCCGGTCGGCGCCGAGGATCTGGCCGTGCCCGGCGCCGCGCCGGCGCTGGCCAACGCGATCTTCGCCGCCAGCGGCAAGCGGCTGCGCCGCATGCCGTTCATGCACGAACTGGCGCGCATGGGCTGAGGCGCCCGCACGGACACGTCCGGGCGCCCTCCCGCGGTCTTCGCCGTGTGCGCGGGAACCCCGTCGCGCCGTTGGAGTACCGAGTGCGGGGCGCTGCGCGCGGCGGGCATGTCGCGCTGCGCGAACGGACACCGGCTCAGTGCGGCGGCGGCACGCTGGCCGCGGGCGCGGGCGCGTTGCTGCCGGCGCGGGCGGCATCCGTGGCCGGGACCAGCGGCTGCTCGGGCAAGAACTGGATGGCGGTGGCGTTCTTGGGCGGCGTGAAACCGGAGAGCTGATTGGGGCCACCGATGCCGCAGGCACCGCCCGGCGGAAACGGCAGGACCACGCACTTGACGTGGGTGTTACCTGGCAGACGCACCGGCACGGTGATGGTCTGCATGGTCTTGCGTACGTATTTGTCGAGCAGGTTCTCGTTCTTGGGCGCCCAGTACTGCGAGAACGCCGTGTGCCGGGTCGGCGCCACCAGCTGACGCGGGTTGATGTCCATGTTGGCCGTGGGCAACTGCGGCGCGAACGCGGCCACCGGCGGCGGCGCGGTGTTGCTGGGCAGGATCAAGGTGCCGCCCGGCGAATACAGGCGCAGCGTGCCGGCGGGCGTGCTGGACGGCGTGGGCGCGGCGGGTGGCGCCGCACGCGCCGGTGGCGGCGCCGGCCGCGGTGGCGCATGCGGTGCCGGCGGCGGAGCCGTCAGCGGCGGCGGCAATACGATGGCGGGCGGCGGGGCAATCGGCTTCGGGCTTTGGATCAGGCGCACGATCAACGCCTGCGCGCGGGGCCGCGGCACCTGGATGGAATAAGGTCGCGAGGCCACGAACAGCCACCACGCCAGCAGCACGTGCAGCAGCAGCACCAGCAGCCATGCGACCCAGCGCGGGCGCGGATCGTCGCGCTGCCGCGCGTACAGCGCACGCAGCAGCGCGTGGCCCTCGGCATCGAAGGGCCGTTGCGGCTCCGCCGCGCCGCGCCCGCGCGCGGGACGGTAGGCATACACAGCGTCGGTGCGTAGCGGGTCTGCGTGCATGCGGCTCGGGGAATGGCGCGGCGCGCGGCGAGCTTAGCGTGGCCCTGCGCGCCGCAGGCTAAACGGATGTTGTCGCGACACTTCGCAACACGATCGACGCAGGAGCCGGTCTCACGCCGCGGCCTGCGGCAGGCCGCCGTAACGCAGAGGCGCCAGCGGCCGTCACGCGCTCATGCGTGCATGTCGCGGCGGTGCTTTTGCCTACCGGCACGGCCGTTCGCGCTGCTCACGAATCGGATCGTCGCCCGCTCTGCCGGCACGCGGGATCGCCGGCCGGAACGAAAACGGGGCGCTTGCGCGCCCCGTCATGGCTGGCATCGCTGCGGCCGTCAATCGTCGCCGTAGCCGCCGTCCACCGGCGTCACGATCTGATCGACGCGCACGCGGATGCGGTCGCGCGGCGGATAGTCGGTGCGGGTCTGGAAATAATTGCCGCGCCAGCGGTAAGTGACGTCGTAGCCGATCACCCGCTCGTCCCGCCGCCAGCCCTGTTGCACCTGGCAGTTCTGGTAGCCGGGCTGGTAGCTCTGCTCCTGGCTGTAATAGCCGGGACCGCGCGTGGCGTTGTTGCCGATGGCGCCGCCGACCACCGCGCCGGCGATGGTGGCCGCCGCGCGGCCGTCGCCGTGACCCACCTGGTTGCCCAGCGCGCCGCCGATCACCGCGCCCAGCAACGTTCCGGCCGTGCTGCCCGAACCGGAGTGGTAGCGCTCCTGCGAGACGACATAGCCGGGCTGCTGCTGGCACACCTCGCGCCGCACCGGATAGCCGGAGCGTGCGTAGATCGGCGTGACGCGCTCGACGCGCGCCCAGACATAGCGCGGGCCACCGTTGTCCTCGTGATGATCGCGCCAGCCGTGCGCCGGAGCCCAATCCGGCGGATCCGCGAACGCGGGCGCGGCGATCGCGGCGAGCGTCAGACCCAACAGCATGGAACGCATCAAGGTGTTCATAACTCCTCCTCGCGCGCGGTCTGCGCGCGCCACTCACGCTAGCTGAACGGGCTGAATTGTGCTTGAACCGGGGCTGTCGCGCACGGGTCGCGTTCAA
>JAJYQO010000084.1 GCA_021794575.1 Pseudomonadota bacterium
TCGGTCCAGACGTGCGAGCGATAGGACAGAAACCCGTTGGGCTTGCCCTCGGTGAACGGCGAATCGGCGAACAGCGCGGTGGCGATCGGTTGCAATGCCAGTCCGACGCGGAACTTTTTCACCATGTCCGCTTCGGAGGCGTAGTCGAGGTTGACCTGCACCGTGCAGGTGCGGGTCATCATGTCCAGCCCCAGCTTGCCGCGCAGCGGCATGTAGCGCCGCATGATCGCGTAGCGGCCCTTGGGCATCCAAGGCATTTCGCCGCGCCGCCACTTGGGCTGGAAACCCATGCCGAGAAAGCCCAGGCCCAGCGGATCGGCGACGCCGCGCACCTCTTCCAGGTGCTGGTTGACCTCGCAGCAGGTCTGGTGGATGTCCTCCAGCGGCGCGCCGGACAGCTCGAGCTGCCCCGCCGGCTCCAGCGTGATCGAAGCCCCCTCGCGCAGCAGGGCCACCGGCAACTCGCCCTCGCGCGCGATCTGCCAGCCGTGGCGCGCGGCGATGCCTTCCAGCAGCGTGCGGATGCCGCGCGTGCCGTCGTACGGCGGCGCGCGCAGATCATCCAGATAGAAGCCGAACTTCTCGTGCTCGGTACCGATGCGCCAGTCGGCGCGCGGCTTCTCACCGGACGCCAGATGCTCGACCAGCACGCGCTCATCGGCGATCACGGTGTCGGGCGCAGCGCTGGGAATGGACATGGTGCGGCCTCGGAAGGTCGGGCATGAAAAGACGGATCGATGTCGCGATCCGCGTGGTCTTACCTTCCCCCAGGGAGAAGGTGGCGCGCAGCGCCGGATGATGGGTCTGGTTGCTCAGGAGTTGCGGCAAGCCACGCCCCTTCAACCCTCACCCCCAACCCATCTCCCGGTGGGAAAGAGGCGCAAAAACAGAACTTCAGCGCGAATCCGAGCGGCGATATGGGGCGGCGCAGCGATTTTGCAAGCATTCAGCGCGCGATGGCGTAGGCACGCGCGTCGCTACGCCAGTCGGGCGTGGCGCGGATGGCCGGCAGTACGTCCTCGGGCGTGGCCACGCGCTGCCACATGGCACCGTGTTCGGGGTTCATGAAGTGCGCGTCGACCAGCTGCCCGAGATACTGCGTCAGCGGCGCGAACAGTCCGTGCGTATCGAGCAGGATAATCGGCTTGAAGTACAGACCCAGGCGCTTGAGCGTGATCGCTTCGAACAGCTCTTCCAGCGTGCCGCAGCCGCCGGGCATGGCGACCACCGCGTCCGAGCCGGTCAGCAAGCGATGCTTGCGCTCGCGCATGTCCTCGACGAGTTCGAGCCGGGTCAGCCCGGGATGGCCCCACTCGAGGTCCGCCATGAAGCGTGGCAACACACCGATCACCTCGCCGCCGCGGCTGAGCGCGCCCTCCGCCAGCGCGCCCATCGAACCGGTCGAGCCGCCGCCGTAGACCACGGTACAGCCGCCCTCGGCCAGCAACTCGCCCAGCCGCCGCGCGGCCACGCGGAACCCGGAATGCGCCGCATTGCTGGAGGCGCAGTACACGCAAATACGCATGGCGGCCCCACGGGTCGGATCAGAAATGCCGAGCTTGGCGCGCGCAGCGCGGGCACGCAACCTGATCGGGCTGAGTTGCAGGCGCGGCGCGAGAAGCTGTCGCGGTCGTGTCGCCGGGCTCCAGCGACATGCAATGCCCGGACCCGGGTGAAGAACCAAAAAAAGCGCCGGCACGGGGCCGGCGCTGAAATCACCACGTTGGACAGTGCTGTGACGGGACGGTTTACATGCGCACCCGCACACCGAGCTGGAAGTAGCGCCCGATGATGCCCTGCTGCTGGTAGGTGGGGTTGTAGTTCACGCCGGCATAGTCGATCGGGTCGAAGCCGGGACTGCGGTCGAACAGGTTCTCGATGCCGCCGAAGATGTCGATGTTGTGCGTCAGGTGGTAGCTGCCGTTGAGATCGACATAGGTGAACGAGGGCACCGTGCAGTTGGCCGGGAAATTGCCGCCATTTGCGCCGACGGAGAAACACGAGTAGTTGCCGGTCACGTCCGGCACGCTCATGTACAGGTGGCTGACGTAGTAGATCGACGCCGTCGCCGACCACTTGCCGTTGGTCAGCGTGTTGGACCACGACGCGCGCCACTTCGGCGTGCCGGCGCCGGAGGACAGGATGTACGGCCCCTGGGTACCGGCCATCTGCAGGTAGCCCTGGCCGAAGTCCTTCTTCCAGGTCAGGATGTCGGTGGCGGTGAACTCGCTGATCCAGTGCAAACCGTACATGACGTGGAAATTACCGCGCAGATCCAGATCGACGCCCTTGGTCAGCAGCGAATTGGCGTTGATGTAGGGCGCGCCGACCAGGATTGGACGCAGCGGCGCGCCGGGTGCGTTCGGATCGGGGTTGTCGAACTGCATCGTGTAGCCGGGCGGGATCGGCTGACCAGCGAAATAGGCGTTCAAGGGCACCGCAATGTTGCCGCCGGTGATGATGTTGTTGACCTTGATGTGGTAGTAGTCGATGGTGGCGCTGAGGTTGGGCAGCGGCTGCAGCACGGCGCCCAGGGTGTAGCTGGTCGAGGTCTCCGGCTTGATATTCGGGTTGGCCGTGCTCTGTACCGCCATCGCATAGGGCTGGGTGTATGCATCGCCGTTATGCGCGGCGACAAAGTTCGGCGGCAGTTGCTCGGTGATGAAGCCGGTGGTCTGGCTGGAACCGTTCTCGGCGAAGCTGGGCGCGCGGAAACCCTTGGAGAAAGTGCCGCGGATGGCCAGCATCTGGAACGGCTGCCACTTGAAGCCGGCCGCCGGCGAGAAGTTGCTGCCGAAGTCCGAGTAGTCGCTGAAGCGGCCGGAGATGTCGGCTTCCAGCGACTTCAGCAGCGGCGCCTGGAACTCGCCGTACAGCGAGCCGACCTTGTGCGAACCGATGATCTGCGTGTTGCCCAGGCCCAGCGACTGGTTGCCCGGGTTCATCTCCGGCTCGAACTGCGACTCGTGGCGCACGCTGGCGCCCAGGGCCAGTGCACTGCGCCCGCCGCCCATGTGCCACAGATGATGGGACACGGTCAGCGAAGCTTCCTGCAGATCCGTGGTGGCCGTGTTGCTGATCGGCGGCGCCAACGCGGCCAGCACCGCAGGGCTGTTGGAGGCCGGATTGACGAAGCTGTAGGCGCCGGTCTGGATATCGTTCATCAACGTCGGGATGTTGAGGAAGCCGTAGAAGTTCTCGGTCAGGTAGGTGTGGTTGATCACCGCCGCCGCGTTGTAACGCCAACTGTCGAAGTAGCCGTGCAGATCGGCCACCAGGCGCATGTTGTGGTTGGTGTAACTGAAGCTGCCGAAGCCCGGCAGGTCGCCGAAGGCGTAGTTCAGCAGCGCGTATTGGCCCTGCGCCGCGAAGGGATCGTTGGGGTTGAGCTGGCCATTGAGCAGCGTCGGCGGCAGCGCGACCGCACCGAAGTTGACCGGCGTGCTGAGCTGAATCTGCGACGGCGCCGTGGTCGAGACGGTCTGTACCTGCACGTAGCTGGCGTTGACATAGCCGGTGGTGTCGCTGTTGAGCTTGAAGGTCACCCGGCCGTCGATGGCGTAGCGCTGCTGCTGCGGCGCGATCTCACCGTACTGGGAAGTGAAGTTCTGCGTGCAGTAGGTGCCCACGCCGGCGGTCGTGGTCGATGTGCTGCCTGGGCCGCAGGGCTGTAGCGGCTGCACCAGGGTGCCCGGAATCTGCTGACCGGTCAGCAGATTGCCGGGGGTGCCCAGCGTGGCCGGGGCCACCGAGCCGTAGATCGAACCCGAGTTCAGGAACGGCTGGCCGCCGATGCTGTTGAAGCCGCCGATCGAGGACAGGTTTGTGGTGTTGAACGGGAAGCCGCGCTGGCGGTTGTAGATCGGATCGGTCTTCGAGTACTCGACATCGATGTACTCGTTATGGCCGTCGCGCTCCAGGCTGCCGGTGCCAGCCATGAAGTTGGCCGTGGTCATGGTGCCGCCGCCGTGCTGCGAGGTGCCCATCTCGCCGCTGGCCTCCACGCCGTGATAGGTGCGGCGCATGATGACGTTGACCACGCCGCCGATGGCCGCGGAACCGTAGATCGACGAGGCGCTGGCCTTCAGCACCTCGATGCGCGAGACCGCGTTCAGCGGAATCGAGTTGAGATCGGTGAACGAGCGCTGGCCGTCGTCGTCCAGCGCGTAGGGCGCGGCGCGCTGGCCATCGATCAGCACCAGCGTGGAACCCACGTTGAGGCCGCGCAGGGCGACGCCCGAGGCGCCCGCCGCGAAGCCCAGCGAGAACGCGTTGGGGATGGTGCCGCTGTTGTTGGCGCTGATGGCGCGGATCACCTGCGAGACCGAGGTGAAGCCGCTGCGCTTGATCTGCTCGGCGCTGATCACCTGCACCGGCGCCGGCGTTTCCACGTCGATCTGCGGAATCAGCGAGCCGGTGACCATGATGGTCTTCAAGCGCTGGACTTTCTTGGGCGCCTGCGCGCCGTTGTCGGCGGCGTTGCCCGTGGTGTTCTGCGCGTAAACCGCGCCTGCGGAAACCGCCAGCGCCATGCCGATGAACAGCGAAAGGCGATTGCGTGTGAGCAAGGATTTCATCGATAACCCCGTGATTGTGCGTTGGACAAATGCGCGCGCCGGGATGGCGCCTGTAGTCGGGGGTCGGTCCTGATTCTGCACTGAGCGCTGCCCTGCATCTCACCCCGCTCTCACCCAAGGCTAACGCGCGTTTCACGGCGGCGGACAACGGCGACAGCCGCTGTATCGAAACGGTATGAGGGCTGTTGTTAATCCGCAATATTCAGGCCGCGGCCGCAGTACACCCATGGCGGCTCAGGACGCATCGCACCGTGCCGCCGAGTGCGGCCGTGGCAGACATGCCGGCACGTTCACAGGTCCGGGCGCGGCAGCTTCACCGGCACGCCGCGCGTATCGCAGGTGCCGAGTTCGCAGAGCGCGGCGCGCATGCGCGGCGTCTGCTGCACGATCAGGTGGAAGATGGCGTTCTGCTCGAACTCGCCGTGGAAGGCGCGAGCACCGGGGCCGCTGGCCCAGATGCCGACATCCTCGCCGCCGTGGGTTTCGTCCTTCAGCGGCAGCACGGATTCCTGCAGGTAGTCGAGGGCGCCGGTAGGCGCCGCGGCGAGATCGCCGCGGCCGTCGCGAATGCCAGAATAGGCGCTGAAGTAATGCGGAAAATGCTTGGGTCCCTCGGGCTGGCGGTCGCTGGCGCCGCTGTAGCCCGGGCCGTTGGCGAAACCGAGCGTGGTGTAGGGCCGGCCCAGCGCATCGCGCGCCAGCCCGGGGGCGACCGGCATGTAGTAGCTGTCGTGCGGGCCTTCGACCAGGCCGAGGATGTCGTTGCCGCGCTTCGGGTAGCCGGCGAAGGTCAGCGTGTGGCTGTGATCGGCGGTGACCACGATCAGCGTGTCGGTGCCGGCGGTGCGTCTGACTGCTTCGGCCACGGCCGCGGCGAACGCGCGGGTTTCGTCCAGCGCACGGAACGCGTTGCCGGCGTGCAGGGCGTGGTCGATGCGACCGCCCTCGACCATCAGGAAATAACCCTGGCGATCACGCTGCAGGATATCGATGGCCTTGGCGGTCATCTGCGCCAACGTCGGCTCGTCCCGCTGCATCCGCCGGCGGTCGATGTCGTATTCGAGGTGCGAAGGGTTGAACAGGCCCAGCAAGCGCCGCGTGCGCGCCGCATCGACGGCAGCCAACCGGGTCGCATTCCACACGTAGGCGCTGCGCGGCAGGCGCAGCCATTCGGCGACCAGGTCGCGTCCGTCCAGGCGCTGGCCGAAGTAGCCCTGGTGCTGCGGATCCGGCTGGCCGGCGGGCATGAACGCGATGCGTCCGCCGCCCAGCGCCACGTCGAGCAGACCGGCGCGGGCGCTGTCGACCAGTTGCGCGGCGAAATCGGCGCAGCCGGCGTCCCTGGCTGCGGAAGGCAGGTCGGCGTCCACCTCCCAGTTGCGCTCGGGGTTGTGGCCATAGGTTGCCGCCGGCGTCGCGTGGGTGATGCGCGTGGTGGTGACCGCGCCGGTGGCCATGCCGGCGCTGCCGGCCAGTTGCAGCGCGGTGAGCAACGTGGCGCCTCGCGCGCTGCGACAATCGCCGCGGCGGGCGCGCTGGTCGACGCCGATGAAGCCGGCCCTGGTCTTCACCCCGGTCATGATCGCGGTCATGGTGCCGGCCGAATCGGGCGTCTGCTGATCGGTTTCGTAGGTGCGACTGAGCGCCGTGTAGGGAAACCGCTCGAAACTGAGACGGAAGCTCTCGCCATCCTTGCCCTGCTTCTGGCCCGCGTAGATATGGCTGGCGGCCACGGTGGTAAAGCCCATGCCATCGCCCAGGAACACGATGACGTTGCGCGCGCGCTGCGGCCCGCCGGCCTCGACGATGGCCTGGCGCGCGGCGGCGGCACCCTCGGCGAACCAGCGCTGCGGCGTTTCCGGCGCGGCATCCGGCACGGCTGCGGTGTGCGCCGCGCAGGCAACGGCCACCGGCAGCGCGCTGCCGGCGGTCAGCAGAATCAAGCCCAGGACGGCCGGCAGGCACGGGCGGGTGTTCAGCGGCATCGCAACGGCTCCAATCTTACGGATCGTAAAATTATGCCGCCGGGCTTGCGCAATGCATGTGACAGAAGCGGCATCGCAGCGCCGCGAGGCTGCGGCGTGCTCGCCCGCGCCAGCCGCGCGGGCCATCGCTGGAGATGCGCGGGACCGGCGTCGCTCCCGCTGGGGAGGGCCAGCGATCTTCAGCGCGCGATGAAAATGCGCGCCGGGCAGTTGCCGCGGCGGCCGTGCCCGAAGCTGTCCGGCGCAGGAAACCGCGCCAGCCGCCCGGCGCGCACGGTCATCCACGCCTGCACCAGCACGTCTGCCTGCGCCGCGCCGGGCCGGCGTCCGCAACGCAGCTCCAGCGCATGCCGCGAATCGGGTCCGAAGCCGCGCCGGAAAGCCGCCCGCACCGCGCCCCGGCTCACCGTCTGCCCGGCATGCGCGCGTATCCAGGCAGTGAAGGCGCTGGCGTTGACGGCATCCAGCATGTCCAGCGCGCGGCCGAAGAACGGCGCCGGCCGAAAGCCGAAGCACTGTGCATGCTTGAAGTATTCGTGGCGGTCCAGGCAGCGCTGCGCCGCCGGCATGGCCCGCCACAGCCGCGCATGCAGGGTCGCAGGCAGATCCACTGCCGCATTGCTGCAGAAGCCTGCTGGAATGGCGTGGCCGGGGCGATACCAATAGCAGCCATAGCGCCACCAGACGGGGTCGGGCATGTGCTGCGCCTGCAGCTCCGCGGGTGTGCTGGCCCACAGGCCGTGCAGGCTGAACTGGCGGCTGCGCGCATCCCGCGGCGTGCGCGTGGCGCAGTCGGGTCCGGCCAGCGCGTCGCGCGCCAGGCAGGCACCCGGTTCCCAGATCAGCGCGTAGGTGTATTCGGCAAAACGCATGCCGGGCTTGCCGCTGGGCGCCGGGTCGAAGCCGGCGCCGGCACGCGCCGGCAGCGCGACCAGCAGCAGGGCCAGCGGCAATAACAGCGCCAGAGCGGCGCACGGGAATCGAATCGCGGACATGCCAACGCGCTCGTCTTGGGATCGGTTTGCAAAACTGGGCATCCTGCCACCTGATTCAAAGCGACTACATGCGGGTAAACGGGCGCGGCAAAGTCGCGCCACCTTGGTCGCGACAAGCATTTGCGTGCTTGTCGCGACGGCACATCCATGTGCCGGAGCGGTTTTGAAGACCGCTCTCGGATCGCGGTCGCACACGTTAGCGCAGCTGCGTGACCACCGGCAGCCGCGCGGCTGCACGGCGGCGCGGCGCCCCCTTACACTTGGCGCATGGCCTCTCGCAGAGCCCCGCGCCGCCAGCCGGTGATCGCGCACGTCGCGCAGCGCGCGACACGCAATGGCGCGCCGCCACGACCCGCCGACGCCTCGGCGCGCTCCGCGCGCATGCTCGATACGCTGCTGCGCGCTCTACCCGAGCGCGCGCGCGGTCCCGCGCGCGACTACCTGGTACTGATGCGCATGGATCGCCCGATCGGCGCGCTATTGCTGCTGTGGCCCACCTGGTGGGCGCTGTGGCTGGCGGCTGGCGGCATGCCGCCGCTGTCGCTCTGGCTGATCTTCACCGCCGGTGTGTTCCTGATGCGTTCGGCCGGCTGCGTCATCAACGATTACGCCGACCGCCGGCTCGACCCGCAGGTGGCGCGCACCGCCGGACGGCCCATCGCCTGCGGACGCGTCGCGCCGCGCGCAGCGCTGAAGCTGTTCGTGGCGCTGCTGGCACTGGCCTTCCTGCTGGTGCTGCTGACCAACCGGCTCACCGTCGAACTCAGCTTCGCCGGCGCCGCGCTGGCGGCGCTGTATCCCTTCAGCAAGCGCTACACCAATCTGCCGCAAGTGATGCTGGGCGCGGCCTTCGGCTGGTCGATCCCGATGGCCTTCGCGGCGGTACAGGGCACGGTGCCGGCGCTGGGCTGGCTGCTGTTCCTGGCCAACGTGCTGTGGAGCACCATCTACGACACCGAATACGCGATGGTCGACCGCGCGGACGACATCAAGGCCGGCGCCAGGTCCACCGCCATCCTGTTCGGCGATGCCGACCTGGCCATCCTCGGGGTTCTGATCGCCGCCTTCGCGCTGACGCTGCTGCTGATCGGCCCACGTGCGCAACTGGCGTGGCCGTGGTATGCCGGCATCGGCCTGGCGCTGGCGCAATTCGCTTGGCAATTGTGGATGATGCGCGCGCGCGTTCCGGCGCAGTGCCTGCGCGCGTTCCGCCAGAACAACTGGCTCGGCCTGACGCTGTGGGCCGCGCTGGTGCTGGCGCTGCTGCTGCGATGATGCTGCTGCGACCCCACCCGCGGAGCCAGCCGTGATCGGGCGCATGCGGCGCTACTTCCAGGATCTCGAGGACCGCCAGCGCATCGCCATCGCGCTGGCCAGGGGCGCGCGCATGGCGGCGCGGCGCATCGATCTGCGCGATCCCGCCAGTTGGGAGCACTCCGCCTTCAGCCAGAACGGCGAGGACGGCGTGCTCGACGTGTTGCGCAGCCAGCTGATTGACGCCAACCGCAGCTTCATCGAGATCGGCGCCGCCGACGGCATCGACAACAACAGTGCCTGGCTGGCGATCGCGGAGAAATACTGCGGATTGATGGTGGAGGGCGATGCGCGCAAATCGGCGCGTGCGCGGCGCCTGCTGCCGCTGTGCGGCGTCGGCGTGGAGTGCGCGACGCTGTTCGTCACCCGCGCCAGCGTGCCCGCGCTGGTGCGGCGCGCGCTGTACAACGCCCCGGACGTGTGCTCGCTGGACATCGATGGCAACGACTACCACATCGCTGATGCGCTGCTGCAAGCCGGCCTGCGCCCGAAAATCTGGGTGGTCGAATACAACGCGGCGTTCGGTCCCGAGCGCCGCGCCACCATCGAATACAGCGACGCCTTCGACTTCACCGCCGCGCATCCCAGCCAACTCTACTACGGCGTATCGATCGCCGGCTGGCGCGCGTTCTTCGCCCGCCATGGCTACCGCTTCGTGACCGTGGAGCGCAACGGCGTCAACGCATTCTTCGCCGATCCGACCTGCTTCGCACCGGCGTTTCTCGACGGCGTCCGTGGCCTCGACTTCGCCGAAAACCGCTTCCAGCTGCACAAGTTCCGGCAGCCCTGGCCGCTGCAGTTCGAGCGCATTGCCGGAATGCCGCTGATGGAGATCTGAGGCGCGCTTAGCGCTTGCGCACCTTCTTGCAGCGCGCCTTGAGCCAGGCCGCCAGCGCAGCCTCGTCGAAGCGCCCGGCGGCGAGATCCTGGATCACCGCGACGGCCTCGACTTCGGGGGCGTCTAGAACCTGATCGTTCAGACGCAGAAAAACATACATCGCCATCAGTGTGACGCGCTTGTTGCCGTCGGAAAAGCTATGGTTGCGCGCCAGTCCGAAGCCATAGGCGGCGGCAAGCTCCATTAGTGTCGGCGGCGGATCACCGTAGATGTGGCGCTGCTGCAGCCGCGCCAATGCGGACTCGAGCAGCGCCTCGTTGCAGCGCGCGTCGAGGCCACCATATTCGGCCAGCAGTTCGGCGTGCAGCGCCCGTACCAGGCCGGCGCCGAGCCAAACCGGCGTCCTCATTTGGCCAGTTCACGCAACGCGTTACGGAACTTGCGGCGGCCCTCCTCGAACGCCCGCATGCCTTCGGCGAATGCCGGGTCGTGCGCGTTCAACTGCACGCCGCCGGGGATGCGCGTCACGTACACGGTCTCACCCTCGCGCACCTGCAGGTGTTCGAGTTCCTCGCGCGGCAGGATCACGCCGTAGGAGTTGCCGATCTTGCGGATCTTGAGTTCGCTCATGGTATGGGCCTCGGTGACGGACACCGGTGGCGGGCAGCCCCGCCGTACAGTGTTATAACTTTCGTGGCAACTCTAGCGCCGTGCCGGTGCGCGCGCCAGTGCCCACACGTCCACCCGCACCACGCCGGCGCGCTTGAGCACGCGCACGCATTCGGCCACGGTGGCGCCGGTGGTCATCACGTCGTCGAGCACGACCACATGTGCGGGAAGCGACGCGGCGCGCGCCACGGCAAAAGCGCCGCGCACGTTGCGGCGGCGTGCGGCGCGGTCGAGCTCAGTCTGCGCCGCGGTGGCGCGGGTGCGCAGCAGCGCGGCGGGCAGCACCGGCACACCCAGCGCGCGACCCAGCGGACGCGCCAGTTCCAGCGCCTGGTTGTAGCCGCGCCGGCGCAGGCGCGACACGTGCAGCGGCACCGGAATCAGCGCGGCGGGCAGCGGCCCGGGCGGCGGCTGCGCGCGCCATTGTGCGGCCAGCGCGCGTCCGGCAGCGAGATCGGCGCCGAACTTGAAGCGCGCGTCCAGCGCATCCAGAGGCCAGGCATAGCGGAACGGCGCCCAGGCGGCGTCCCACGGCGGCGCCCGCCGCAAGCATTGACCACACAGCGGCGCCGGCTGCGCCAGCGGTTCGGCACAGCGCGCGCAGCACAAGGCATTGCGCGGCAGCTCGTTGCGGCAAGCGGTGCACAGTGCGTCATCGCCAGCGGCCGCGCCGCACAGCAGGCAGCGCGGCGGCAGCAGCAGGCGTTCCAGCCGGCGCATCCCGTCAACCGCAAGTGCGGTTATTCGGTTGACAGCCATGGGCTCCCCTCCCAGACTCGCGCCACTTTATCGCGGAGCCGGCGATGACCGCCCCACGCCACGACTGGACGCGCGCCGAGGTGCGCGCGCTGTTCGAGCTGCCGTTCAACGACCTGCTGGCGCGCGCGCATGCCGTGCATCGCGCGCACCACGACCCCAACGCGGTGCAGGTCTCGACCCTGTTGTCGATCAAGACCGGCGGCTGCCCCGAGGACTGCGCCTACTGTCCGCAGGCGGCGCGTTACGACACCGGCGTCGCGGCGCACAAGCTGATGAGCGTCGAGGCAGTGCTGGAGCGCGCGCGCGCGGCCAAGGCCGCTGGCGCCAGCCGCTTCTGCATGGGCGCGGCGTGGCGCGGCCCAAAAGACCGCGAGGTGGCGCAGGTGGCCGAGATCGTGTCGGCCGTGAAGGCGCTGGGCCTGGAGACCTGCGCCACGCTCGGCATGCTGAGCGCGCCGCAAGCCGACACGCTGAAGGCTGCCGGCCTCGACTACTACAACCACAATCTCGACAGCGCGCCGGAGTTCTACGGCGAGATCATCCACACACGCCAGTACCAGGATCGGCTCGACACCTTGGAGCACGTGCGCGATGCCGGCCTGAAGACCTGCTGCGGCGGCATCGTCGGCATGGGCGAAACGCGCGAGCAGCGCGCCGGCCTGCTGCAGACGCTGGCAACCCTGCCCGAGCATCCGCAGTCGGTGCCGATCAACCGCTTGGTACAGGTCGCCGGCACGCCGCTGGCCGGTACCGCCGAACTCGATCCCTTCGAGTTCGTGCGCACCATCGCGGTGGCGCGCCTGCTGATGCCGGCTTCGATGGTGCGGCTGTCGGCCGGACGCGACGGGATGAGCGACGAGCTGCAGGCGCTGTGCTTCTTCGCCGGCGCCAACTCGATCTTCTACGGCGAGAAGCTGCTGACCACCGGCAATCCCGACATCGCCCACGACCAGGCGCTGTTCGCGCGCCTGGGCCTGCACGCGCTTGCGGGCGATACCGGAGACGGGCATGCGTCGGTCGAGCCGGACGCCGTGCCGGACCGCTGCGCCGGCGACTGCGCCGCCGCCTGAGCGATGCGGCCGGATCTGCTCGCGCGCCTGGCCGCGCGCCAGCAGGCGCAGGCCGAAGCCGGGCTGCTGCGCCGGCTGCGCACGGTGGAGGACGCCGATTCACCCTGGCTGGTGATCGACGGACGCAGACTGCTGGGCTTCGCCGGCAACGACTACCTGGGCCTGGCCGCGCACCCCGCACTGCGCGAGGCGCTGCTCGATGCCGCGCGGCGCTGGGGGGTGGGCGCCACCGCCGCGCATCTGCTGGGCGGGCATCGCGCCCCGCATGCCGAACTGGAAGCGGCGCTGGCCGACTGGACCGGCCGTGAAGCCGCGCTGCTGTTCGCCACCGGCTACATGGCCAACATCGGCGTGCTCGACGCGCTGCTGTCGCGCGGCGATATCTGCGTGCAAGACCGGCTCAACCACGCCAGCCTGCTGGACGGTGCGCGCCTGTGCGGCGCCGTGCTGCGCCGCTACCCGCACGCCGACGCCGACGCCGCGGCGCGGCAGTTGACGCTGCGTCCCGGAGCCGCCGCGCTGCTGGCCAGCGACGGCGTGTTCAGTATGGACGGCGATGTGGCGCCACTGCGCGCGCTGGCCGCACAGGCGCGCGCGGCGCAGGCGACACTTCTGATCGACGACGCGCACGGCCTGGGCGTGTCGGGGCCGCGCGGCGCCGGCAGCGTGGCCGCTGCCGGGCTGGATGCACGCGACGTGCCGGTGCTGATCGGCACGCTGGGCAAGGCGCTGGGCACGCAGGGCGCATTCGTGGCCGGATCGCGCGCGCTGATCGAAGCGCTGGCGCAGTTCGCCCGCGCCCACGTGTACTCCACCGCGCCGCCGCCGGCCGTGGCCGCCGCCACGCTGGCTGCGCTGCGCCTGGCACGGCAAGGCGAGGATCTGCGCGCGCGGCTGGCCGCGCGCATCGCGCAACTGCGCGCGGGCGCAGCCGCGCTGGGCCTGCACCTGCTGCCTTCGCAAACGCCGATCCAGCCGTTGCTGCTGGGTGATGCGCGCACCGCGCTGGCCTGGTCGCACGCGCTGGAGCAAGCCGGTCTGTACGTACCAGCCATTCGTCCGCCCACGGTGCCGGCCGGGCAGGCGCGGCTGCGCATCGTGCTTTCCGCCGCGCACGGCGCAGAACACGTCGCGCGTCTGCTCGATGCGCTGGCCGCGCTGCGCGCACGCGCGGATGCGGCGGCCGCCCCGGCCATCGCCACGCCATGAACGAACTGTCCATCGAAACCCACGGACGCGGCGCATGGGCGCTGGTGCTGATTCACGGCTGGGCCATGCATGGCGGCATCTTCGCGCCGCTGATGGCCGAACTGGCCACCGATTTCACGCTGTACGCCGTGGACCTACCCGGTCACGGCTACTCGCGCGAAAGCACGCTGGCGCTGGACCCCGACGCGGTGCGCAGCGCGCTGCGCGGCCGCGTGCCGGCTGGCGCGCTGTGGCTGGGCTGGTCGATGGGCGGCCTGTTCGCGCTGGCCGCCGCGCGCGACGAAACACTCGCGCCGCGCGCGCTGGCCCTGCTGTCGGTCACGCCGCGCTTCGTGCAGGCGCCCGACTGGCCGCAAGCCATGCCGCGCCAGCAGTTCGCGGCCTTCGCGCAGGCGCTGGCCGCCGATTACCGCGCCACCGTCAACCGTTTTCTGGCGCTGGAAGTGCTGGGCGATGCGGGCGCGCAGACGGACCTGCGCGCGCTCAGGCGCGATGTGTTCGCGCGCGGCGAACCGGACCCGGCACGACTGCGCGAAGGCCTCGAGCTGTTGCAGCACAGCGACCTGCGCGACGCGCTGCGCGGGATCGCGCAGCCGGCGCTGTGGCTGGCCGGCCGCCGCGACCGGCTGGTGCCGCCCGCGGCGCAGCGCCGCGCCGCGCAGGCCATGCCGCAGGGGCAGTACGTGGAACTGGAGCACGCCGCACATGCCGGTTTCATCGGTCACGCGCACGAGGTGGCCGCCGCGCTGCGCCAGCTCGCCGAGCGCGCGGCATGAGCGAGCGTTTCGATCTCGACGCAGCGCAGGTGCGCCGGGCGTTCGCCCGTGCCGCGCGCGGCTACGAGCGCCACGCTGCCCTACAGCGCGAGATCGGCGCGCGCCTGCGCGAGCAACTGGCGTTCGTGCCTGCGCCGCCGGCACGCGTGCTGGATCTCGGCGCTGGTACCGGCCTCGGCAGTGCCGCGCTTGCCCGGCGCTATCCCGCGGCACGGGTGGTGGCGCTGGACCTGGCCGTGCCCATGCTGCGCGCGGCGCGCCGCCATGCCGGCCTGCTCGGCCACGCGTTCGCGCGCGTGGCCGGCGACGCGCTGCGCCTGCCGTTTGCCGACGGCGCCTTCGACCTGCTGCATTCGAACCTGTGCATCCAGTGGGTCAGCGATCCGCTGCCGCTGTTCGTGGAACTGCTGCGCGTGCTGCGTCCGGGCGGCTCGATGCTGCTGTCCAGCTTCGGGCCGGACACGTTGCGCGAACTGCGCGCGGCCTGGGCCACGGCCGACGGCGAACATCCGCACGTGTCGCGCTTTCTGGACATGCACGATCTGGGCGATGCCGCGCTGGCGGCCGGCCTGCGCGATCCGGTGCTGGGCAGCGAGCGCATGACGCTCACCTACCCCGATGTCGATGCGCTGCTGTGCGAACTGAAGGGCCTGGGCGCCACTAACGCCGACGCCGCGCGCGCGCGCGGACTCACCGGACGGGCGCGCATCGCGCGCATGCGCGCGGCCTACCCGCGCCAACCGGACGGGCGCATCGCCTCGACCTGGGAGGTCGTGTACCTGCACGGCCACGCGCCACGCGAGGGCGAGCCGCGACGCACGCCGGGCGGCCAGGAGGCCACGTTTTCGCTGGATGCACTGCGGCGCAGCCGGCCGCGCTGAAAATCCGCCGCGGCGTTTCAGGATACGGCACGCACCAGCGGCGCCGCGCGCACACGCGCGGCGCTGTGTTCGGCCAGCAGGGCGGCATAGCGCGCAGCCGGCTCGGGATGCGCGTAGAAATAGCCCTGCAGGGCCTCGACGCCGAGACCGGTCAGCCAATCCACCTGCCAGGCGGTTTCCACGCCCTCGACGACGGCACCCAGGCGCAGGCTGCGCGCCAGCGTCACGATGGCCTCGACGATCTCGCGGTCGGCGCGGTTGTGCTCGGCGCCACGCACGAAGCTCTGGTCGATCTTCAGCGCGGTCAGCGGCAGGTGGCGCAGTTGCGCCAGGCTGGAGTAGCCGGTGCCGAAGTCGTCCAGCAGCACGCTGCAGCCGCGCGCGCGCAACTGCGCCATATGCTCGCGCACCTGCGGCGCTGCGCCCATGGCCGAGGACTCGGTCAGCTCGAAGCGCAGACGCCCCGGAACCAGCCCGTATTCCGCGCACAGCGCCTCGAGGCGCGGGATGAAATCGGCGCGCACCAGAGTCGGCGCGCTGAGATTGACGGCGATGGCGCCGGCGGTCACGTTTTCCGCATCCCATGCGCGCAGCTGGCGCAGCACCGTAACCAACATCGCCCAGTCGAGCTCCACGGCCAGACCCTCGGCCTCGGCCAGCGACACGAATTCGGCGGGCGCCACCCAGCCGCGCAGCGGGTGCTGCCAGCGTGCCAGCGCCTCGGCGCCGCGCGGGCAGCGCGCCTGGACATCCCAGATCATCTGATAGTGCGCCTGGACCTGGCCGCAGGCGATGGCCTCGCGCAGCTCGGCGGCCAGGGCGATGCGCTGGTGCACGCCGCGCTGGTGCTCGCGCTGGTAGAACACGAAATCGGCGGCGCTTTCGGCGGCGCTGCGCAGCGCCGCCAGCGCGTGCTGCAACAGCAGTTCGGGTTCGTTGCCATCCGCGGGCGCAAGCACGGCGCCGGCGCGGGCACCCAGGCTGGCGCGCAGACCCAGCACCTCGGTGGGTTCCCGCACGCGCCGCAGCAGTTCGTGCGTCAGTCGCGCCACGCTGTCGGCATTACGTACCGCGTCGCTGCAGACCGCGAAGCTGGACTCGGAGATGCGCGCCAGCATGCCGCGCTGATCGAGGCAGCGCTGCAACTGCACCACCAGCGCGCGCAGCGCGGCATCGCCGGCGGCGGCGCCCAGCGCCTGCTGCAGGCGTTCGATGCCGTCGATACGCAGCAGGATCAGCGCAAAGTGCTGGTCGCTGGCGCGCGTGCGCTGCAATTGGGTCTGCAGGTGCCGCATCAGCATGACGCGATTGGGCAGGCCGGTGAGCTCGTCCTGGTACTGGCGCAGAGCCAACTGCTGCCGCGCCACGCACAACGCCCGCTCCGCCTGCCGGCGTTGCCGGGCCAGCCGCGCGTGCAGCGACGACGCCAGCAGGGTGCCGCCCAGCAGCACTGCACTGATGATCAGGATCACCACCGCCAGCGGCATGCCGTGCAGCGGACTACCGGCGCTGGTGCAGACGCTGCCCACGCGCACCTGTGCGGCGGCCATGGCCAGGTAGTGCATGCCGGCAACGGTGCCGCCGAGCAGCCCCGCGGCCAGCCATTGCGTGCGCTGGTGCCTGCGCCCGCGCTGCCGCCACAGGCGCATGCTGACCCACAGCGTCAGAGTTGCGCCCAGCACGGCATAGGCAATCGACAGGGCCACCAGCGGACGGTTCCAGACCAGCACCGGGTCCATGCGCATGGCCGCCATGCCGGTGTAATGCATGGCGCCGACGCCGACGCCCAGGCTGCAACCCGCCAGCCACAGGCGCAGACCGCGTAGCGGACCGCCCGCGGCCAGCACCAGCGCCAGCCCCGCGCCCAACACCGCCGGCACCAGCGACAACGCGGTCAGTCCGGGCGCATAGCCAATGGCCATGTCGACGTGCCAGGCCAGCATGCCGACGAAATGCATGGCCCAGACGCCCCAACCCAGCACCAGCGCGCCGGTCACCAGCCAGCCGGCACGCAGGCCGCCGCGGCTGGCGGCCATGCGCCGGGTGATGCCGAACGCCACGTAGCCGCACAGCACCGCCAGCAATACCGAGGCGGCCACCAGCAGCAGATTGTAGGTCGGTTCCAGCATGGCGTTTGCGGCGATCCCGGGGGGCATCGGTAGGCCTACATGCAAGCTTGAGGCCATGCCGGGCCTTGCGCGCGGGCCGTGAACACCCCGCAGACCACGGCCCGGCTTGCGCGACGCTGCCTGCCGGCGCGATCCCGGCAAACTGGTAGCCTCCCGATTCGGGCGACTTCGCGCCCGGACCCGGGGGAGACACGATGGAAGAGCGCAGCGCAATGATCCGCGATCTCAGCCTGCCGCTGGCCAGCGGCAAGGGCTGGGTCAAGTTCGTCGGTATCTTCAACATCATTCTCGGCGCGCTGCAGGCGCTGAGCATCATCGGCATCCTGTGGGCGTGGATTCCGATCTGGCAGGGCGTGCTGCTGCTGCAGGCCGGCGGCGCGGTGGAGCGCGCGCAGATGGCGGGCGACGAATCCGCGCTGCGCATGGCGCTGGACAAACTGCGCGTCTACTTCGTGGTCCAGGGCGTGCTGTTCATCATCAGTTTGGCGCTGATCACGCTGATGTTCGTGGTGTTCTTCGGCATGATCATGGCGGCGATCTCCAGCCACAACCTGCACTATATGTGAGCGCGCCCGGCACGCTCAGAGCATGCGCCTGAGCGTGTCGTCGCCGCGGAAGCTGTGGTGCCACAGGGCCGCCGCGATGTGCAGACCGATCACCCAGTAGAAGATGTCGCCGAGATCTTCGTGGATCGTCTTGATGCCGTGCGCCAGCGCGGGATCGCCGTGGCCGAGGACTGCCGGGATGCTCAGCCCGAACGGCAACCACACCGCGTGCCCGGCCAGCTGCACTGCAGCCAGGCCCAGCAGCGGCTGCACGATCAGGAACAGATACAGCAGCCCGTGCGTGATGTGCCCGACCACGTGCAGCTCGCGCCGTACCGGCGGAGTCACCGGCGGCGCGCCGCGGCGCAGGCGCAGCAGCAGGCGCGGACCGATCAGCAGCAGCACGGCCAGGCCCGCGGCGAAATGGGCCTCGATCATGGACACGCGCAGGGCGTCGCCACGCGGCAGCCAGCCCTTGATGTTGATGGCCGCATAGGCCAGCAGCACGGCAGCGAAGATCAGCCAATGCAGACCACGCTGGCCGCGCGTGTAGCGCGCGCGCGAGGGTTGGGTCGAGGCCACGCCGGGTCTCCGCGACAAAGACGCGAAGGCTAGCAGTCCGCACGCGGCAGCGGCCTCACCGCTGCGCCGCCCGCGCCTTACCGTTCGGTAAGCCGCGCGCGCCGCGCGATCACTGCGCCGGATCGCGCTGCCAGGCCGGCAAGCACGCGGTCGGCGCGGTGCTGCGCAGCGGCGTGATGTCCAGCCCGCCGCGACGGGTGAAGCACGCGTACACCGTCAGCTCGGCGCAGCGACACTGCCGCATCAGGTCCAGCCAGATGCGCTCGACGCACTGCTCGTGGAAGGCGGCATGCGCGCGGAACCCGATCAGGTAGGCCAGCAACCCCGCGTGATCGATGCCGGGTCCGGCATAGTCGACCACCACCGTGGCCCAGTCCGGCTGCCCGGTGACCGGGCAGTTGGAACGGAACAGCGCACTGTGCAGCGTTTCGCGCAGCGGCGTCGCGCCACGCGCGCGCAGCAGCCCGGCGTCCGGCGCAGCGTAGTGGCTGATGGCGATCTCCAACGTGTCCAGGCTGCTGCCCGGCGCCGGCCGCAGCCGCAGTGCCGACCAGGCCGTGGCGGGCAGCAACGCCAGCGCGACCGGTGCACCGGCCACGCGCGCCAGATCGCTCTCGACGCGGGCGCGCACCGCCGCAGCACCGTCGAAGCGCTCGTATGCGTAACCGTTGAGATAGAGCTTCAGTGATTTCGACTCGACCAGGCACGGCGACCGCGCGGGCACGCGCAGTTCGGCCACCGCACGCACCGGCTTGCCGTACGCGTCCAGCCAGGACAGCTCGTAGCAACCCCACAAGTCCTCGCCATGGAAGGGCAGCGGCGCATCCGCGTCCAGACCCAGATCGGCGCGCGCAGCGCGGCGCGCGATCGGCACCAGCACGCCGGGCTCGACGCGCTGCGGGTAAGCGGCCGGGCGGCCGAGAGGTGTGTGCTGGTAGGGATCCATGACCCGGGTGTCACCGCGCGCCTGCCGCGCGCCGACGATTGTAGGCGCTGCCGAACCAGGGACGCCGCGGAAGTTTGCCGCCCGCGCCGGCCGTGGCGCGCGGCATCGGAGCGGGCCGCGGGCGCGGTGTCCGCGGGCGGCTCAATGCTGCGCGTCGACGAACGGCTGCGGCCGCGCAAACAGGTAGCCCTGCATCTGCTCGCAGCCGCGTTCGGCCAGCCAGCGCCGCTGCGCCTCGGTTTCCACGCCCTCGGCCACCACGCGCAGGCCCAGGTTGTGGGCGAGCTGGATGATCGAAGTGCAGATCAGCGCATCGTCGGCATCGCTGAGCACATCGCGCACGAACGAGCGGTCGATCTTCAGTTTGTCCGCGGACAGCCGGTGCAGATAACCGAGGCTGGAATAGCCGGTGCCGAAGTCGTCGATGGCGATGCTTACGCCCATGCGCTTGAGCTGCTGCAGGATCTCCTCTGCCTTGGCCGGATCGGCCATCAGCGCGCTCTCGGTGATCTCCAGTTCCAGCAGGCGCGGGTCGGCGGCGCTGGCGTCCAGCGCCTCTCGCACCTCGCGCACGAAATCGCCCAGCATCAATTGCTGCGCGGAGACGTTCAGCGCCACCTTGCAGCCGCCGGCGGCGAGGCCCTGCAGACTGCGCTGGCGCCGGCAGGCTTCGCCCAGCACCCAGCGCCCCACCGGCAGGATCAGGCCGGATTCCTCCAGCAGCGGCACCAGCACGGCGGGACTGCGCAGGCTCTCCGGTCCGCCCGGCCAGCGCAGCAGCAGCTCGACACCGGTGATCGCCCCGCTGCTGCCGTCGTGGATGCTCTGGTAGTGCAGCGCCAGCTCGGTATCCAGCGCCTGGTCGCGCAGCCGCGAGATCACCGCCAGGCGCTGGCTGGCCTGCTCGTGCAGATGCGCGCTGAAGGTGATGCTGCGGTTGCGACCCTGGCGCTTGGCCTCGTGCAGCGCGGCATCGGCGGCGCGCAGCACGGCCTCGGCGCTGTCACCATGCTCCGGCGCCAGGGCAATGCCGATGCTGCAATTGACCTGCTGCACCGCCCCCTGCAGCTCGACCGGCTGCCGTACGTTGCCGCCGATGCGCTCCAGAATGCGTTCCATCTGCGCGGCGACGCGCGGCACCAGCGCCACGAACTCGTCGCCGCCGATGCGCGCCAGTTGCACCGCTTCGGGCAGCGCCGCGCGCAGCCGCGCGGCCAGCGCGCGCAGCAGGTCATCGCCGCTGGCGTGGCCCAGCGCGTCGTTGATCAGCTTGAACTGATCCAGGCCCACGTGCACCAGGGCCAGCGGCTCACGCGGCAGCAGCGCGCCGATGCCGGCCAGCAGGGCGCGTCGATTGGGCAGGCCGGTGAGATCGTCGGTGAGCGCTTGCTGGCGCAGGCGCTCCTCGGCGCGGCGCTCCTCGCTGATGTCCTGCTGGATGCCGACCCAGTGGCTGAGCCCCAGCGCGTCGTGCACCGGCGCCATGCGCAGCCGGCTCCAGAACAGGCTGCCGTCGCGACGGTAATTGCGCAGCACCACGCTGGCCGGTTGCTCGGCGCGCTGCGCACGTTCCAGTTCGAGCAGGCCGGCCTGCTCGACATCGTCGCGATACAGGAACCGTACGTTGCGGCCGAGGCTTTCGCTAGCGGCAAAACCGGTGATGCGCGTGAATGCGGGATTGACATACACCAGCGGCATTTCCGGTGCGCGCGCGTCGGTGATCACCACGCCGTTCTCGACGGCCTCGACGGCGCGTTGCAGCAGCCGCGCCTCGGCTTCGGCGCGCATCTGCCGGCTGATGTCGCGCGCCACCATGTACCAGGTGTCGCTGCGTGCGCGTACGAAGCCAAGCTCGACCCAGGCATCGGCACCACGGCCCTGCACCAGGCACTCGACGGGCTCGCTGGCCTCGCCCGGGCGCAGTTGCTGCCAGGCATCGCGCACGCGCGCGCAGTGCTGCTGGTCGAGCACGTCGGCCAGCGTGATGGGCACGGCATGGTTGGCCAGCACGAACAGATTGCGCAACGCAGCGTTGGCCTCGGTGATGCGCATCGCAGCGTCGAGAATGCCGAAACCGTCCGCGGAGAGCCGGAAGAAGGCTACGCGCTCCTCGTCGGCGGCGATGCGGCGACGCTCGGCGCCGAGGTCGCGCAGCAGCACCTGCACGCCGCCCACCTCGCTGCCGCTGAAATCGGCGATGGTCAGATGGCCGTCGAGCACACTGCCATCCAGGCAGCGCAGCGCGGTCTCGACGGCCTGCGTTGGCGCGCTGACCGACGCGCGGCAGGCGGCCACGGCCGCAGCATCGAACAGCGACTCGACGGCGCAACCGCACAAGTGTTCCGGCGCGCCTGCACGCAACAGCGCGGCAGCCGCGGCGTTGGCCATGCGTACGTGCCCCTCATGCAGCACCAGCAGCGGCACCGGCATCTGTTCGACCAGCAGGCGGTAGTTGCGTTCGCGCTGTTCCAGATCGCGCCGCGCGTTGACCTCGTTGCTACGGTCGTGCATGCCGCCGACCATGCGCATCGCGCGGCCTTCGGCATCGCGCAGCACGTAGCCGCGATCGTGCACGTCGAGGTAGTGGCCATCGACGTGGCGGTAGCGGTAGTCCTCCTGCCAGGACTCGACAGCGTGGGCCAGCGCATGGGTGAAGCTGGCCTCGACGCGCGCGCGATCGTCCGGGTGGATGCGCGCGGTCCATGCGCCGAAGCTGGACGTTGCGTCGCCGGCCGCGTAGCCGAACAGCGTGGTATAGCCCTCGTTGCGCCACAGCGTGCCGGCGACGATGTCGTAATCCCAGATGGCATCGTTCGAAGCGCGCGCGGCCAAACGCAGACGCGCCTCGCTGGCTTCCAGCGCGGCATGCGCCAGCTCGGCTGCGGTGACGTCATGCAGCATCACCAGGCGCGCGTCGTGACCGTCGAACACGATGTCTTGGCCGTAGATCTGGCAGCGCAACGCGCGGCCGTCGCGATGCGCCAGGCCGTAGACGCCGGCATCGACCTGCTCGGCGCCGGCACCGGCCAAATGCCGCGCGAAGCGCGTCCGCTCCGCTGGCAGCAGCAGTTCGGGCGCGCGCATCGCCAACAACCGCTCACGCGTGTAGCCGACCCTCTCCAGCGCGGCGGCGTTGACGGCAAGCACGGCGAGCGTGCGCCGGTCGTACACTGCCAGCGGCACCGGATTGCGCTCGAACAGGTAGCGGTACTGCTCGGCCTGGCGCTGTTCGCGGCGTCCGGCCTCGACCAGCGCTGTCACGTCGCGCACGGTTCCCAACAACACGCGACGCCCTCCGGCGTGCACATGCAGATGACCCTGCTCGTCGAGGGTGCGCTCGCTACCGTCGGGGCGCAACACGCGATAGCGCACTTCCAGCGGCACGCCGGCAGTCAGCGTTTCGCCGCGCAGTGCCTCCAGGCGCGGACGGTCCTCGGCATGGACACGCGCGATGAAATCCGCGTAGGTGCCGCCGAAAGCGGTGCGACTGATGCCGAACAGCGCCAGCGTGGCATCCGACCAGGCTAGCCAGCCCTGCTCCAGGTCGTATTCCCAGTAGCCGATGCCGGCCAGTTTCAGCGTATCGGTCAGGCGCGCGTTTTCGCGCATTCCGGCGCGCAGGCGGGCACCGGCGCGCAGCAGCAGCAACCACGCGAGCAGCGCAATCGCGGCCGCCAGCAGCGCGAACAGCAACCCGGAGCCGGCATGCTGCGCTAGGCGCGCAGGAGGCGTCGCGCAGGCGGTGGCGGGCAGCAACGTCGCCGCCGCGGCTGCCATCGGCAGGCACGCGTCGCGCGGCGGGCGCACTCCGGACGTGCTGCCATCGAACATGCCACCCCCTGTGCCGGAACGCGGCAGCGACGTGAGCGGCCAATTTATACTCAAATCGTGGAGAAATGCACTCCGTCGTCTGCACGCACTAGCGCATGGGTGCAGGGCACGCACACGCGCAACGACGCGCGTGCTGCGCTGATCCTCAGAACGCCGCGTCGAAGCTCAGCTCACCGGCCACGCCGACCTGGTACGCCGACACGCGGCGCTCGAAGAAATTGGTCAGCTCCTGCACGTCCTGCAAATCCATGAAGGCGAACGGATTGGCGGCTCCATACTGCGGGGCGTAACCCAGTTGGCGCAGTCGCTGGTCGGCCACGTACTCGAGGTATTCGCGCATCTGCGCCAGGCTCAGCCCGGCCACGCCGCCGGCCAGCACGTCCGCCGCGAATTGCGCCTCGCATTCGATGGCATCGTGCAGCATGGCGCGCACCTGCGTTTCGAGCTCGGCGTCGAACAGTTCAGGCTGTTCACTGCGCACCACCTCGATAGCGGCGAAGGCAAACGCCATGTGGCAGGACTCGTCGCGGAACACCCAGTTGGTGCCGCCGGCCAGGCCGTGCAGCAGGCCGCGCGCGCGCAGGAAATACACGTAAGCGAAGGCGGCGAAGAAAAACAGCCCCTCGATGCAGGCGGCGAAACAGATCTGGTTGAGCAGGAACTGACGTTGCTTGTCCGCGGTGTCCAGCGCATCGATCTGGCGGATCGAATCGATCCAGCGGCCGCAGAACGCGGCCTTGTGCGCGATCGAGGGAATGTTGTCCACCGCTGCGAACGCTGCCTGGCGCGCCGTGGGGTCCGGCAGGTAGGTATCCAGCAGCGTCAGATAGAACTGCACGTGCAGCGCCTCTTCGTAGAGCTGGCGCGACAGGTACATGCGCGCCTCGGGCGCGTTGAGGTGTTTGTACAGGTTCAGCACCAGGTTGTTGGAGACGATCGAGTCGCCGGTAGCGAAAAACGCCACCAGGCGCTCGATCAGATGGCGCTCGGCCGGGCTCATCTTCTGGCGCAGATCGGTCACGTCGCTCGCGAAATCCACTTCTTCCACCGTCCAGGTGTTGCGGATGGCGGCGCGGTACATGTCGTAGAACTGCGGGTAGCGCATGGGCCTGAGCGTCAGCGCGTAGCCGGGATCGAGCAGGCGCGCGGCGGCGCTGTCCGGCGGGCAGGCGGAGGCCACGACGGCGCTCATTGGCAGGCCTCGCAGTGCTCGGGATTTTCCAGCGAGCAGGCCAGCGCCTGTGGCGCGGCGACGGTGGCCTGCGCGATGCGCGTGGCCGGACGCGAACGCAGGTAGTAGGTGGTCTTCAGGCCCTGCTTCCAGGCGTACATGTACATCGAGGACAGCGCCCCCAGGTTGGGTGTGGCCATGAACAGGTTCAGCGACTGGCTCTGGTCGATGTAGGCGCCGCGCGCGGCGGCGAGGTCGATCAGCGCCTTCTGCGGCAGCTCCCAGACCGTGCGGTAGATACGGCGCAACGGCTCGGGGATCGCCTCGATGCCCTGGATGGAACCTTCGGCGCGCTTGATCGCCTCGCGCAGCTCGGCCGTCCACAGGCCCAGTTGCTTCAACTCCTCGACCAGATAACGGTTGACCACCAGGAAGTCGCCGGAAAGCGTCTCGCGCTTGAACAGGTTACTGACCTGCGGCTCGATGCACTCGTAGCAGCCGGCGATCGAGGCAATGGTGGCGGTGGGCGCGATGGCGATCAGCAGGCTGTTGCGCAGACCGTGCCGGCGGATGCGCGCGCGCAGCGCCTCCCAGCGTTCAGCGTCGTGGGGTCCGGCCTCCGGCCAGTGGTCGAACTGCAGCGTGCCGCCGGCCGCGCGCGTTTCCGCGAACGACGCGTGCGCACCCAGCTGTTCGGCCAGCGCGCAGGAGGTGTCCAGCGCGTGGAAGTAAATTTCCTCAGCTACGCGCGTGGACAGCGCCAGCGCCTCGGGTCCGTCGAACGGAAGGCGCAGGCGGAAGAACACATCCTGCAACCCCATCACACCCAGGCCCACCGGCCGCCAGCGCTCGTTGCTGCGGCGCGCGCCCTCGATCGGGTAGTAGTTGCGGTCGATCACGCGATCGAGCTGGCGCACCGCCAGCCGCACGGTAGCGGCCAACTTCTCGAAATCGATGCTGCCGCCGTCCACGTGCCGTGCCAGGTTGATCGAGGCCAGGTTGCACACAGCAGTCTCATCCTCGTCGCCGACCTCGAGGATTTCGGTGCACAAGTTGGACAGGTGCACCACGTTGTCGGACCGGGCGGCCTGATTGCAGGTGGCGTTGCTGCGGTCCTTGAAGGTGAACCAGCCGTTGCCGGTTTCGGCCAGGGTCTTGAGCATGCGCGTGTATAGCGCGCGCGCCGGCAGCTGGCGCTTGCCGAGGCCACGCGCCTCGGCGGCGGCGTAGGCGCGTTCGAAGTCCTCGCCCCACAAATCCGGCAGCTCGGGCACATCCTTGGGGTCGAACAGCGTCCACGCCGCATCCTGTTCGACGCGGCGCATGAACAGATCGGGGATCCAGTTGGCGAGATTGAGGTTGTAGGTGCGCCGCGCCGCGTCGCCGGTGTTGTCGCGCAGCTCCAGGAAATCCTCGATGTCGGCATGCCAGGGTTCGAGATACACACAGCAGGCACCCTTGCGCTTGCCGCCCTGGTTGACCGCGGCCACCGAGGCGTCGAGCGTTTTCAGCCACGGCACGACGCCGTTGGATTTGCCGTTGGTGCCGCGGATCAGCGAGCCCTGCGCGCGGATGCGCGTGTACGACAGGCCGATGCCGCCGGCGAACTTGCTGAGCTTGGCCACATCGCCGTAACGCGCATAGATCGCCTCCAGCGAGTCGCTGGGCGAATCCAGCAGATAGCACGAGGACATCTGCTCGTGACAGGTGCCGGCGTTGAACAGCGTCGGGCTGCTGGGCAGGTAATCCAGCGCGGCCAGCGCGCAATACAATCGCAGAGTCTCGCCGATTTCGTCGCCGCCCAGCGCGCAGGCGATGCGCATGAAGAAGTACTGCGGTGTTTCCAGTACCGCGCGCGTCTGCGGATGGCGCAGCAGGTAGCGGTCGTACAGCGTGCGCAGGCCGAAATACTCGAAGCGCTGGGTGGCGGCATCGTCGATGGCATCGTCCAGCTTGCGCGCGTGCGCGACTACGAAGTCATGCACGCGCGCGTTGATCAGCCCCACCTGCGCGCCGCGCGCGATGGCCTGCGAAAACGCCTGGATATCCTGCCCGCGCACTTCCTTGGCGATCACCTGCGCCAGCAGACGCGCGGCCAGCAGGCCGTACTCGGGCTCCTCGGCGGTCAGCGCGGCGGCGGTGCGGATGGACAGCTCGTCCAGCTCGCGCGTGCTCGCTCCGTCGTACAGGCCGCCGATGGTCTTCAGCGCCACCGGCAGCGGCTCGACCGCGTGCAGGCCCTCGGCGGCACGCGTCACCGCGCGCACGATCTTGTTGAGGTCCACTGCCTCGCGCGTGCCGTTGCGCTTGGTCACGCGCATGCCGGCCGGTGCATGCGGTGGAGTCAGTGAAAAAGCAGGTGCGCCGGCTGCGCTGGCGGCAGCGGCGGCTTGCGTGTCTTGCAGTTGCATGGCGTTCCCCGACGGCAGGATGGATGACCTGCGCCCACGCGCAGGACCGTGGGTGGTGCGCGGAGAACGATCGCGACGGACGCCGCGCGGCGCCCGTGACGCGACCGGCTTCCCCGCGGAAGCGGCCACCCGCATCGGCGCCACGAGCATCGGCGTTGCCCGTCGCGCAGGCTGCGACGGACGCCGGGCGCGCAGCCCGATGTGTCGGCAGGTCTTCGGGCTCGCGGACGTGACGGCGGCGCCGTCGCCTACTTCCCGCCGCTTCCCGGGGCGCCGGCCCCAGTGCCGTGTGGCGAGGTTCGTTTCCGCTGACCGCTGCGGGGCAGCTCCGGAGTCGCACCGGATTCCCTTTTCAGCCGCGCCCTGGTCCAGGCGCGGACACCGACCACCGCAAGATAGTGGGTGCGCAGCAGGTGGTCAACACAAGATATTGTGTTCAAGCCCGCCAGTTGCGGCGTGGCGGCCAACGCCACCACAGCCATGCCACATACCCGAACACCAGCACGTACAAGGTGGTGAAAAACGCCATCGGCAGCGGCCAGTAGAGCAGGCGATCGATCCAGTGCTGGATCAGCGGCGCGGGTGTCGCCGTGCCCTGCAGACGGTCCTGCCAGAGCGTGAGGAAACAGGCGCGCCCGGCCAGCGCCTGCGCCGCCACCACGGCCAGCGCCAACAGGTGCAGGCTGCGCCAGACCGGTTCGCGCACCCAACGCCAGCCGCGCCATGCGCCCACCGGGATCAGCGCCAGCCCACCGACGTTGAAGGCAATGATGGCCAGGTGCAGCGCCAGCACCGCCGCCGCCAAGGCGGCGTCCGGCGCGGTCGGCGACAGCGGCGAAGACCCATCCATGCCACCAAGCCTACGCCGCGCGCACGACGCCGGCACGGGCCGTCGCGGCACATGCCCGCGGCGCGCCCTCAGGCCTGGTGCGCGCGCGCCAGATAGTCTTTGCTCTGCATCTCGATCAGGCGGCTTTCGGTGCGCGCGAACTCGGCGCGCAGGCGGCGACCCTCGTACAGTTCGACGATCGGCACCGCCGCCGAGCAGATCAGCTTGACCTGGCGGTCGTAGAACTCGTCCACCATCTGCACGAAACGCAGCGCCGGATCTTCGCGGTCGGCATTGAACTGCGGCACCGCCGACACCAGCACGTGCGCGTGGCTGCGGCCGATTTCGATATAGTCGGCCACCGCGCGCGCCGCACCGCATAGCGCATCGAAATCGAACCAGATCACCGCGCCGGCCATGCGCTTGACCGCGATGGCGCGCTCCAGCACCTCGATGCTACCGCCAGTCCGCACCTGCGCGCCCTGGGCCAAGCGCTGGAAAACCCGCGCCAGCCTCTGTTCGCTGGCGGCATCCAGCGGTGTCAGCCAGGTGGGCGCCTGCTCGAGCGCGCGCAGGCGCCAGTCGCGCGGACTGTCCATTTCGACCACCGCGCAATGCCGCCCGATCCAGGCGACGGCGGGCAGAAAACGCGCGCGCTGCAGGCCATCGCGATACAGCGCGTCCGGTGGCGTGTTGGCGGTAGTCACCAAGGTCACGCCATCTGCTGCCAGGCCCTGCAGCAGCTCGGAAAGAATCATGGCATCGCCGATGTCGTTGACCTGGAACTCGTCCAGGCACAGCGCGCGGGTGCGCGCACCGATGCGCTGGGCGACGCTGCGCAGCGGATCGCTCTGGCTTTGCAGCGTGCGCAGTTGCGCATGCACCATGCTCATGAAGCGGTGGAAGTGCCAGCGCTCGGCCGCCCCTTCCGGCAGGCCGTCGTGCAGCAGGTCCATCAGGAAGGTCTTGCCGCGCCCGACGCGGCCCCACAGGTACAGGCCGGTCGGCGCGGGGGCATGCCGTCCGCGCAGATGCGTAGTCAGTCGCCGCAGCAGGCCCGGTGGCCGCGCGATGGCCCGGCACAGGCCGGCATGCAGGCGATCCAGTTGCGGCAGCAGCGCGCGTTGCGCCGGATCGTCCTGCCAGTGCCCGGCGGACACGCCCGCCGCGTAGCGCGCGCTCGGCAACGCGCCATCCGCTGCGCTCATGCCGCGTCGCGCGGAGGCGGCAGCCAGCCGCGAACGGCGTGACGCACTGCGCCGCGCAGGTCCATCAGCTTGCGGTGAAAGAAGTGTCCGGTCTCGGGCATGCGGATCAGCACCGGCTTGGCTTCCAACTGCGCCACGTAGTCGTACACCGCCTGCGGCTGCACGACCTCGTCGTCTTCGCCCTGCACGATCAGCCAGGGGCAGTCGGGCAGCGCCAACGCATCGAAAGGCCAGCGCCCCACCGGGGGCGCCACGCTGATCAGCGCGGCGGCGGCCAGCTGCCGCGCGTGCGCGATGCTCACGTAACTGCCGAAGGAAAATCCGGCCAGCCACAACGCGTCGCCGGGCAGCGCAGCGCGCACCCAGTCGGCCACTGCCACCAGGTCGGCGCCTTCGCCGTGGCCCTCGTCGTAACCGCCATCGGATTCACCCACGCCGCGGAAATTGAAGCGCACGACGTTCAGGCCCGACTCGCCCAACGTGCGCGCCAGCATGGTGACGACCTTGTTGCTCAAGCTGCCGCCCTGCTGCGGGTGCGGATGGCAGATGATCGCGGTGCCGGCGCGCGCGAGTTCCGGCGCAGCCGGCCCGACGGCGACTTCCAGGCATCCGGCCGGGCCGGCCAGCGCGTAGCGTCCGCCCTGCGCGGGAAATTGCGCCGGCAGCGCGGCAAGTGGCGTTGCGCTCATGATGCGTGCTCGTGGCGGACAGGGATTGACGCGCGCCGGGCGCGTGTCGCGCCGGCTCACGATGGCATGCGGCCGCGGCGGCGGCTACTTGGCCTGTGCGACCATCCACTTCACAGTGGCTTCGATCTGGGCGTCGGTCAAGGCCGGGTTGCCGCCCTTGGGCGGCATGTAATTGCCATCCGGGCCGTGATAACCGTGGATCGCGTGCTGCACCAACACCGCGATGCCCTGCGCGATGCGCGGATCCCACATGGTCTTGTTGCCGACCACCGGCGCGCCGGCGATGCCCTTGGCATGACAGGTGTGGCACAGATGGTTGTAGATGTCGTGGCCGTCGAGTGTGCCGCCGTAGGCCACCTCGGATGCGGCCGCCTTGGCGGCGGCGGCCTGCGCGGCCTGCATCGCGGCGATGCCGGCGGCGCCGGCATATACCGCGCCCACCGGCGCGATGCGGGCATCGGTGCTCCGCTGCAGCGCCGGATCGGCCGGCTGCGGCATGTGGTCGTAGACCATCGCTGCGATGGCGATCAGCCCGAAGGCAACTAGTACGAGGATCACGATCACGGTCGAGAACTGACGCAGGAAGCGCTGGTCGGAAGGGCTGATCGGTCCGCTCACGAAGACACCTCGACAGGATGCGGGAACGTCCGCCCGCAGGCGGTCATGCGACGAAGTATAGCCAAGCGCGCCGGGCTCTCAACCGGACGCCCCGCACGCCGGCGCGGTGCTGATCCGTGCAAGAATATGCGGCCACGCGCCCGTAGCTCAGCCGGATAGAGTAGTGGCTTCCGAA
>JAJYQO010000048.1:0-26430 GCA_021794575.1 Pseudomonadota bacterium
CGCGGCACCAGCTCACACGCGCCGCGCTGGCCGAGGCGGGACCGCTGCGCCGCGCGGCCCTGGCCGAGCAGTGCACGATGCTGGCGGCCGCGTTCGAGCCGGCCATGCGGCTGCCCGGGCCGCTGCTGGGACTGCGCGCGGCCGAGGCCGTGCACGACCGCCGCGCCTTGCGCCGCGCCGCGCGCGCGCGCGAGCCGCTGTCCGAGCTGCACGCACGGCGCGTAGGGCTGGTGCCGCTGGACGCTTGGCGCAGCTGGCGTGCTCTGCGCGCCGCGACGCCCACGCAGCCTTGACGTGGCTTCGACCGCACCCCACCTAATATCGTCCATGTCCCGCCTGCCCGAGGAAACCGCCATGGCTTTCGATCCACCCGTTGGACGCGCGATGCCCGATGTCGCCCGCGAGCTGACCCCCGCCGTGGCCGGTCGACTGCAGCGCGTCGGCATGCAACGCATCGAAGCGCTGCTGCGCCTGCCGATGGCCGATGGCGGCACCTGCGAGGTGCCCGCGCTGGTCGATGCTTTCGTGGACCTGACCGCCAGCGAAGCACGCGGCATCCACATGTCGCGCCTGTACCGCCAGGTGGACGCCATGCTCGGCGGCACGCCGCTGACGCCCACCGCGATGGGGCAACTGCTGGACGGATTCCTGGTCTCGCACGAAGGGCTCTCGCAGCGCGCGTTCGTGCGCGCGCAAATGCAGCTGCCGCTGCGCCGCCGCGCTCTGGTCAGTGCCAACAGCGGCATCCGGCATTACCCGCTGGCCATCGCCGGCAACCTGGACCGCGGCGGCGCGCTACGTCTGGAACTGGGTCTGGCGGTGACCTATTCCTCGACCTGCCCGTGCTCGGCGGCATTGGCGCGACAACTGATCCAGGAGCGTTTCACGCGTGATTTCGCTGCCGCTGCGCCGCTCGACCATGGCACCGTGCGCGCTTGGCTGGGCAGCGAGCACGGCATCATGGCCGTCCCGCACAGCCAGCGCAGTCGCGCCGACCTGCGCCTGCGCTTGGCCGATGGCCAAGACCACTGGCCGATCGAAGCCCTGCTCGACCGCGTCGAGGCGGCACTGGGCACGCCGGTGCAGACGGCTGTCAAGCGCGAAGACGAACAGGCCTTCGCGCGCCTCAACGGCAGCCACCTGATGTTCTGCGAGGACGCCGCGCGGCGCCTGCAGCAGGCACTGGCGGCGCGCACCGATGTGGCCGATTTCTGGCTGCGCGTGGCGCATTTCGAAAGCCTGCATCCGCACGACGCGGTGGCGGTGGCCTGCAAGGGCGTGGCCGGCGGCTACGACGCCGATGCGCAGCCGCTGATCTGAACCTTGCGTCGCTCGGTTCCGCGCCCGCCGCAGCGCCGGACCGCGGCGTCGGCACGCGCGCATGCGATCATCACCGCATGACCGTCGGCTCTCGTTTGTATCTGGCCTCGCGTTCGCCGCGCCGCCGCGAACTGCTGGCGCGGCTCGGCTGCCTCTTCGAGGTGCTGGATCCCGATGTGCCCGAGCGGCGCGCGCCCGGCGAGTCTCCCGCCGATTACGTGCAGCGCGTGGCCGCGGCCAAGGCCGAGGCCGGGTGGAACAGCCTGGGCGCGTCCGCCGCGGGGGCCTGGGTGCTGGGCGCGGATACCGAGGTGGTGCTGGATGACGTGGTGTTCGGCAAGCCTGCCGATGCCGGGCAGGCACTGGCCATGCTGCGCCGCTTGTCCGGACGCGAGCACACCGTGCTGTCCGCGCTGTGCCTGCGCGGCGCGACCGGCGCGCACGGCGTCCTGGTCGAATCCAGCGTGCGCTTCGCAAGTCTGGACGACGCCACGCTGCGCGACTACGTGGCCGGCGGCGAGCCCTTCGGCAAGGCCGGCGCCTACGCCATACAGGGCCATGCCGAATGTTTCGTGACGCGCCTGTGCGGCAGCTATTCGGGGGTGATCGGCCTGCCGCTGGCGCAGACCGCCGCGTTGCTGCGTGCGGCCGGGTTGCTGCCAAAGTCATCATCATGAACCGCATCGTGTGGCGGCATGCGCAATCTGCTGCGCCGCGCATGACAGCCGGCGCGGCCGCCGGCTATAAAGCTCCAGGCCGCTGCGCCGGCGGCACCACAGGCAGCACGTGAGGTCGGGGTGAGCGAGGAAATCCTGGTCAATGTCACCCCGCGCGAGACGCGCGTCGGCGTGGTCGAGAACGGCATGCTGCAAGAGGTGCATCTGGAACGCGCCTCGCGCCGCGGCAACGTGGGCCACATCTACAAGGGGCGCGTATCGCGGGTAATGCCTGGCATGCAGGCCGCGTTCGTGGAGATCGGGCTGGACCGCACGGCGTTCCTGCATGCATCGGACATCGTTCGCGCGCCACTGGCCGAGAACGCCGAGATGGCCGGCGGCAACGGCAACGGCAACGGGCACGGCCACGCCGCGCCGGCCATCGGCGAACTGCTGCGCGAGGGCCAGGAGATCGTGGTACAGGTGGTCAAGGACGCGATCGGCAGCAAGGGCGCGCGCGTCTCGGCGCACCTGTCGATTCCCTCGCGCTATCTGGTCCTGCTGCCGCAGGCGCCGCGTACGCTGGGCATTTCGGCGCGTATCGAGGACGAGGCCGAGCGCACCCGTCTGCGCGAGATCATCGCGCAGCGCACCGGCGAGCAGCCGCTGGGCTACATCGTGCGCACCAACGCCGAGGGCGCGGGCGAGGACGCGCTGGCCTTCGACCTAGCCTACCTGGGCAAGGTCTGGCGCGTGGTGCAGGAAAACATCGCCCGCGCCAGGACCGGCGAGCGCGTCTACGAAGAACTGTCGCTGCCGCTGCGCGCGCTGCGCGACCTGATGCATGAGGACATCGAGAAGGTGCGCGTGGATTCGCGCGAGACTTTCGAGAGGCTGGTCCGGTTTGTCACCAAGTTCATGCCCGAACTGGCCGGGCGCGTCGAGCTGTACACCGGCGAGCGGCCGATCTTCGACCTGTTCGGCGTCGAGGACGAGATTCAGCGCGCGCTGGAGAAAAACGTGCCGCTGAAATCCGGTGGTTACCTGGTGATCGACCAGACCGAGGCGATGACCACCATCGATGTCAACACCGGCGGCTATCTGGGTGCGCGCAACCTCGAGGACACCGCCTTCCGCACCAACCTCGAGGCGGCGCAGGCGGCGGCGCGGCAGTTGCGTCTGCGCAACCTGGGCGGCATCGTGATCATCGACTTCATCGACATGCTGGACGCCGAGCATCGCCGCCAGGTGCTGCGCCAGCTTGAAAAATCGCTGGCCGGCGATTACGCCAAGACCACCGTGTACGAGATGAGCCCGCTGGGCCTGGTCGAGATGACCCGCAAACGCACCACCGAATCGCTGGCGCGCCAGCTGTGCGAGCCCTGTCCGGCCTGCGCCGGGCGCGGCATGCTGAAGACGCCGGAGACGGTCACCTACGAGATTTTCCGCGAGATCACCCGTGCCGTGCGCCAGTTCGAGGCGCAGCAGTTGCTGGTGCTGGCCGCGCCGCGCGTGGTGCAACGCATTCTCGACGAGGAGTCCGTCGCGGTGGCCGAGTTGGAGCAGTTCACGCGCAAAAGCATCCGCTTCCAGCCCGAGGACCATTACACGCAGGAGCAGTTCGATGTCGTGCTGCTGTGAGGGCTGGCGGTGGCGCTGAACTACCGGCACCGGCTGCGGCAGTTGCGCTTCTGGCTGAGCGCATTGGCGGCTGGCGTGGTCATCACTCTGGCCACGGCGATGGCGCTGGGACAGATCCTGCTGCCGCTGGCGGCGCGTTACCCGCTGCGCGTGGAGGCGTTGCTGTCGCGCGAGCTGGGCCGCCCGGTGCGCTTTGCGCGCATGCAGGGCGTCTGGCGGCCGGGCGGGCCGGAGCTGACATTGCGCGATCTGACCCTGGGCACGGGCGCCACCGCGTTGCGGCTGCAAGAGGCGCGGCTGCGTTTCAGCTTCGGGCGGCTGTTCTGGCCGGACCGGCACTGGATCGAACTGAGCGCCAGCGGTCTTGATCTGCAGCTGGCGCGTGACGCGTCCGGACGCTGGCACATCGCCGGGTTCGGCGCCGCGCCGGGCGCCTCCGGCGCGGGGCAGGGGCTGTATTCGCTGCCGGTGGACCTCAAGCTCACCGACCTGAAAATCGAGGTGCAGCCGGGGCCGGCGCAGCCGCGCTACCAACTGGATGCCGATGCGGTGCTGATCTCCGATCGCGACGACGCACTGCGCTTCGGCGCCAACCTGCGCCGTGCCGGCATGACGCGCGACGTGCACGTGGCCGGCCGCTTCAGCGCCGACGGCCATGCCGGCGAATTGTACGTGGACGCCAGTGCCGCCGATCTCGGCCGGCTGGCGCGTGATGTGCTGGTGGCCGGCTATGCGCTGTCGCGCGGCAGCGGCGATGTACAGGCATGGCTGCGCTGGCGCGACGGCAGACTGCGGCAGGCGCAGGCGCGACTGCAGGTAGCCGACCTGGCGCTGAGCGGTCCGGACGATCGCGTCGCGCAGGTGCCGCGTCTGGCCGGTACGCTGAATCTGTGGCGCGACGGCGCGGACTGGCGCATGCACTATGCACCGTCGACCCGGCGCGCAGGCACGTCCGGCATGCTGCAGGCGGTGTACGCGCGCCATGGCGATACACCGTGGCTGCGCGTGCAGGCATTGGACCTGGATATCGCCCCGCTGGCGCCGCTGGCCGGCCTGCTGCCGCAGGCGCCACCCGCGCTGTCGCAGTGGTTGGGCGTGGCCGCGGTGCAGGGCCGCGTGCAGAGTTGCGACGTGCGCTGGTACGGGCCGCACGCCTACAGTTTTGTCGGCAATCTGCGCGGGCTGGGCTGGGCGCCTACCGCGCGCCTGCCCGGCATCGATCCGGTGAACGCGGTGCTGCGCGGCGACAACCAGGCCATCGCGCTGGAATTGCCGCGCCAGAGGCTCACGTTCCGCTATCCGCACGTGTTCCGCAGTCCGCTGGCGTTCACTGCGCTCAGCGCCGTGCTTGCCGCATGGCGTGTGCCCGCGGGTTGGCGCATCGGCATCGGTGCGCTCGATTTCGAGGCCGCGCAGTTCGCCGGCAACGCCAGTGGACGCATCCTGCTGCGGCCAGGGCAGCCGCGCCCGGTGCTCGATCTCGACCTGGCCCTGACGCGCGCCGACGTGGCCGCGGCCAAGCTGTTCTGGCCGGTGAACATCCTTTCGCCCAGGGCGATGCAGTGGCTGGATCGCGCTCTGGCGGATGGTACGGTGACGTCGGCGCGCGCAGTGTTCCGCGGCGATACCCGCGACTGGCCGTTCCGCGATGGCCAGGGCCAGTTCCAGGCTGCCGTGAAGTTCCGCGAGGTCGACTTCGATTACGATCCGAAGTGGCCGGTGGCGGACGACCTCGCCGGCAGTGCATTGTTCGAAAATAACGCGCTGACCGCGCGCGTCGATCGTGGCAGTGTGCTGGGCAATCCGCTACGCCAGGCCGTGGCCCGCATCAGCGATCTGGGCAACATCACCCTCGCGCTGAGCGCGCAGGGCCAGAGCCAGGCCGAGCAGTTGTTCGATTTCGTGCAACGCAGCCCGATCAGCACGCATTTCCGCGATGCCATCCGGCCGTTGCGCTTCAGCGGCGGCGCCGGCTGGAGCTTCACCTTGGTGCTGCCGCTCCGCGACGTGCACGAGCTGGTGCTCGAGGGACAGGCGCAGCTTGCGCAGGTGGCGCTGCACGCGCCGCAGTGGCAATTGGCCGTCGACCACATCGACGGTCCGCTGCAGTTCGATCGCGGCGGCATCAGCGCCAGTGGGCTCAGGGCCCGCTTCCGCGCGGTGCCGGGCACGCTGGCGCTGGCGGCGGGCACGGATACCGGATCGCCGCAGCACCTGTTCCAGGCCAGCTTCTCCGGCCGCTTCGACGCCGCCACCTTGCTGCAGGGCATCGGTGCACTGCAGCCGTATGTGCCGCGGCTGATCGGCAGCGCGCCGGTGACGCTGGGTGTGCAGGTGGACAAGGCTGGCACTGGTCAGCCGGCCACGCGTACGCTGAGCGTGAACTCGGACCTGCAGGGCATGCGCGTGGATTTGCCGGCGCCGCTGGACAAACCGGGCAGCGCCAGCCTGCCGCTGCACCTGCGCATCGGCTTTCCGTTCGCGGGCGCAAGTCTCGACGGCACGCTAGGAGCAGCGGCGGGCGGTACGCCCCTGCTCAGCGCGGTCGCGCGTTTGCCGGCCGCCGCCGGCGACGGGCTTGCACTGAGTCTGGGTCTGGGCGCCGCGCCGCCGCCGCCGCTGCCGACCGGCGCGGCCGGTGGACTGGCGCTGGCCGGCAGTACGCCGCTGCTGGATGTCTCCGGCTGGGCCACGGTGGGCGCCGGGCGCGGCAGCGGTCCACGCTGGCCGCTGTCGGGCAGTGTGGACGCGGCGGACGCTCTGCTGTTCGGGCGCGCGTTCAAGAACCTGCATCTCAAACTGACCAGCGACGCGCAGGGCTTGCAAGTGGAGGCGGCCGGCCCGGCGCTGATCGGCAGCCTCAGCCTGCCCGATGATCTGGCGCGCGCGGGCATCAGCGCCGATCTGAAGCGCCTGTACTGGCCGGCCGAAGGCGGCAGCACCGAAGCAGGCACGCCGGTGCTGCCGGCGCCGACGGCCGTGGTCGATCCGGCTGCGCTACCGCCGCTGCATCTCAGCGTAGCCGACTTCCATCTCGGCGACGCCCGGTTCGGCGCGGCGCATTTCGAGAGCACGCCGATTGCCGGCGGCATGCGCATCGAGCAGTTGGTCTCCAAGTCGCCCAACGTGGCCATGGTCGCGCACGGCACCTGGACGGGAGATGCGCAACTCAACCGCACGCAGATGGTGATCGAGTTCACCGCCGCGGATCTGGGCCGCATGCTGGGGGCGCTGGGCTACCAGAACCTGGTCGGCGGCGGACGCACCGTGGCGCATCTGGACGCCAGTTGGCCGGGCGCGCCCTCGGCGTTCGCACTGGACGCGTTGGACGGCACGCTGAAGATCGATGTCACCGAGGGCCGCATCCTCGAGGTCAAGCCTGGGGCCGGGCGGCTGCTGGGACTGTTCTCCATCACTGAACTGCCGCGCCGGCTGGCCTTCGACTTCGGCGATGTGTTCCGCAAGGGTTTCGCGTTCGACTCGATCAAAGGGCAGTTCACGATGGACAACGGCAACGCGGTGACCCACGACCTGGAAATCCGTGGACCCGCCGCCGATATCAAGGTAAACGGCCGCACCGGACTGCGCGCCCACGATTACGACCAGACCGTCAGCGTGTACCCCAAGGTCGGCAGCACGCTGCCGGTGATCGGCGCAGTCACCGGCGGTCCGGTCGGCGCAGTGGCGGGTCTGGCCCTGCAGGGCCTGCTGGGCTCGGGCTTGTCACAGGCCAGCGGCACGACCTACAAGGTCACCGGCAGCTGGGACAAGCCGGTGATCGTCAAAATCAATCCGACCCAAGCGCAGCCCGCGCGCGCCGGATCGACGCAGCGCTGAGCGTCCGCGGGTCGCCGCGCACGGGGCTTGCGCGCGACGGCGGCTGTCTCTACGTTGCTGGTTCCCCCGTCACCGGCGCCGCGCGCGCATCCCCATGGACCCGATCTTCGCTTTGGCCGAACAGCGCCTGTTGGCGCCCGGCGCGCTCGACCCGGCCGCGCTGGAACGCGTGTTCGCGCAGCTGATGGGTCCGCAGGTGGACGCCGCCGACCTGTACTTCCAGCATTCCCGCGCGGAGAGCTGGATGCTGGAGGACGGCATCGTCAAGGACGGCCAGCACAGCATCGAGCAGGGCGTGGGCGTGCGCGCCATCAGCGGTGAGAAGACCGGCTTCGCCTACTCCGACGACATCGTGCTGCCGCAACTGTTGACCGCGGCCGAGGCGGCGCGGGCCATCGCGCGCAGCGGCCAGGGCGCGGGCACGCCGCTGGCGCTGCGTGAGCCACGCCGGCTGTATCCGGCCATCGATCCGATCGAGAGCATCGACACCGAGCGCAAGCTGGTCGTGCTGCGCGAACTGGACGCCTATTGCCGTGCGCGCGATCCGCGCATCAAGCAGGTGATCGTGAGCGTGGCGGCCGGACTGGACACGGTGCTGGTGGCCGCCAGCGATGGCACGCTGGCCGCCGACGTGCGCCCGCTGGTGCGCCTCAACGTGCAGGTGATCGCCGAGGCCGACGGCCGCCGCGAGCAAGGCTACGCCGGCGGCGGCGGCCGTTATTCGCTCGAGGAACTGCTGGCCGGCGAGCGTCCGCGACACCTGGCCGACGAGGCCGTGCGCAGCGCGCTGGTCAACCTGGAGGCGGTGCCGGCGCCGGCCGGCAGCATGACCGTGGTGCTGGGTCCGGGCTGGCCGGGGGTGATGCTGCACGAGGCCGTGGGCCACGGCCTGGAGGGCGATTTCAATCGCAAGGGCACCTCGGCCTTCAGCGGCCGCCTGGGCCAGCGCGTGGCGGCCAGGGGCGTCACCGTGGTCGATGACGGCACGCTGCCGGGGCGCCGCGGCTCGCTGAGCGTCGACGACGAAGGCACGCCCACGCACTGCACCACGCTGATCGAGGACGGCGTGCTGGTCGGCTACATGCAGGACCGGCTCAATGCCAAGCTGATGGGCATGGCGCCCACCGGCAACGGCCGCCGCGAATCCTTCGCACACCTGCCGATGCCGCGCATGACCAACACCTACATGCGCGCCGGCACATACAGCAGCGAGGAGATCATCCGCTCGGTGAAGAAGGGCCTGTACGCGGCCAACTTCGGCGGCGGCCAGGTGGACATCACCAGCGGCAAGTTCGTGTTTTCCGCCAGCGAGGCCTATCTGATCGAGGATGGCCGCATCACCACGCCGGTCAAGGGCGCCACCCTGATCGGCAATGGCCCCGAGGCGATGACCCGCATCGGCATGATCGGCAACGACCTGGCCCTCGACGAAGGCGTGGGCGTGTGCGGCAAGGACGGCCAGAGCGTACCCGTCGGCGTCGGCCAGCCTACCCTGCGCATCGATGCCATGACCGTGGGCGGCACCGCGGCCTGAAGACCGGACTGCGCCGCAGCGCGGCCCGGATAGCCGGTGCCGCGGCGCAGCGGATCGTGGCAGCCGCAACATTGCGCATTCGTAAGCGCAGCGCAGGACACTTGGCAGCTTGCCGCAGGAACTCGTTCATGCCGCCGTCAGTCTGTGCTGGGCGGTCTCTGCAGCACGCACGCAGGTCCGCGCCAGCCGGCGCGTGTCGTCGCCCTGCCGCTTGATGGCGGCGAGACTTGCCCCGCTCCCCTGCCCTAAGGATGGATCAATGAAGCCCAAGTCTCTGGTCGGCGCGCTGATTGCGGCGCTGGCACTCCCCCTCGTTGCGGCGCAAGTCCTCGCGCAAACGGCCCCCGGTCCGGTGCAGGCGTTGATCCGCTACCCCAGCATCCACGGCAACACCGTCGTGTTCGAGGCCGGCGGCGCGGTGTGGAAAGTCGGCGTGCAGGGCGGCGAAGCGACGCGCCTGACCTCCGATTCCGGCTACGACTCGCATCCGCTGGTCTCGCCAGACGGCAAGTGGGTGGCCTTCACCGGCTGGTATCGCGGCAACACCGACGTGTACGTGGTGTCGATCGACGGCGGACCGGTCGAGCAATTGACCTGGCGCTCGATCAACGCGCCGTTCAAAGGCAAGATCATGACCGCGCCGGACAATGTGGTGGTGGGCTGGACACCCGACAGCAAGGACGTGGTGTTCTTGTCGCGGCGCGAGAGCTTCAACCCGCAGATCGAGCGCGCCTTCGAGGTACCGATTGGCGGGGGCCTGCCCGCCGCGCTGCCCATGCCCTGGACGGGTCCGCTTTCGTTCAACGCCGGCGGCACCGAGGTGGCCTACAACAAGCTGGCGCGCGTGCTGCGCGCGTTCCACCGCAAGCACTACTACGGCGGGCAGGCAGACAATATCTACACCTACGACCTGGCCAGCGGCGCCAGCACGCAGCTGACGCACTGGAAGGGCGAGGATGCCTGGCCGATGTGGTACGGCGACACGCTGTACTTCGCTTCCGACCGCGGCGCCAACGGTGTGCTGAACCTGTGGCAGAAAAATCTCAAGACCGGGACTACGCAGCAGGTCACCGATTTTCCCACCTATGACATCGACTGGCCCAGTATCGGCAATACCGGCATTGCCCTGTCCGATGGCGGCAAGCTGTACGTCTACCGTTTCGCCAGCGGCAAGCTGGTGCAGGTGCCGGTGACGGTGCCGCTGGGCGGCACGCGCACGCTGCCGTACGAGTTCGCCGCGGCCAAGATGATCCGCGGCGCCGATGTCGCACCGGATGGCAAACTGGCGGTGTTCAGCGCGCGCGGCGCGTTATTCACGGTGCCCGCCGAGTATGGCCATACCACCCAGATCAGCCGGCGCGTGGCCAGCAACGACAACGATCCGTCCTGGTCGCCCAACGGCAAGTGGATCGCCTACGTGCGCGACGACGGCATCGACAGCCAGGTGATGCTGCGCGCCGCCGATGGCAAGGGTGCGCCGCGCGCGCTCACCCGAGAGGGCGCTCTCACTTATGCCGGGCCGTTGGTGTGGAGCCCCGACGGCGACTGGCTGGCCTACACCGATTCACGCCAGCGTCTGTGGCTGGTGGACGTGAACACCGGCGTGCATAAGGAAGTGGCCAGCGATCGCCAGAAGATCATCGGCGCGTTCCAGGACGTCGCGTTCTCGCCGGACAGCCGCTGGCTGGCGTTCTCCAAGCATCTGCCCAACCACCTGCGCGCGATCTTCATCTACGGCATTGCCGACGGCGCGCTGCACCAGATCAGCCGCGGCGAGTTCAACGACTCCAATCCGGCGTTCTCGCAGGACGGCAAGTATCTGTACTTCGTATCCGCGCGGCTGGTGAACCCGGTGCTGTCCAGCTACAACTTCGATGCTTCGGGCGTGGTCCCCGACGGCCTGTATGTGACTACGCTGCAGTCCGACACGCCGTCGCCGTTCGCGCCGCGCACGCAAGTCCCCACGGCGGCCAAGTCCAAGACATCTGCACACGGCAAGGGCAAACCGAAGAAACCCGAGGTCAGGATCGACTTCGCCGGCTTGATTCAGCGCGCCGTGCAGGTGCCGGTGCCGGCCGCCAACATCGGCGAGGTCGTCGAGGCCAAGGGTGTCGTCTACTACGCGACGATGCCGGTGCCGGTTCTCGGTGGCGCCATTCCGGGCCAGGCGCCGGAGTTGCGCGCGTACAGCCTCGCCAAGCGCAAGGCGCTGACCTTGGCGCAGGGCATCGGTAGCGGTTTCGCACTGTCGGCCGATGGCTCGACCCTGCTGTACAACCTGCACGGCAAGTGGGTGCTGCGTCCGGCAGCGTTCTCGGCGGCGGCCAAGGCCAAGCCGCTGGATACCTCGCACATGCAAATGCGGGTGGTGCCGCGTGCGGAATGGGCCGAAATCTACAACCAAGCCTGGCGCAATGTGCGCGATTATTTCGTCAATCCCGAGCTGATCAAGGCCAAGTGGGCGGCTATCGGCGACCACTACCGCGCGTTGCTGCCGCTGGTGCAGGACCGTGAGGATCTCAACTACATCATGGCCAACATGATCGGCTCGCTGGGCGAGAGCCACATGTACATCTTCGGCGGCGACATGGGCTGGCGCAGTCCGCCGCAGCCGACCGCCGGGCTGGGTGTCGAGTTCGCGCTGAACACGGCCGCCGGGCGCTACTACCTCAAGCGCATCTTTCACGGTGACAACACCGTGCCGGGCTACTACGCGCCGCTGGCGCAGCCGGGACTGAACGTCAAGCAGGGTGACTACGTGCTGGCCATCGATGGCAAGCCGCTGGTCGCGCCGACCAACCCCTACGCGCTATTGCAGGGCACGCTGGGCCAGACCATTGCGCTGCGCATCGCCAGCACGCCGACCGGCAAGCCATGGACCATCCTGGTCAAGCCGGTGGTCAACAGCGGCAAACTGCACCTGCTGCACTGGATCAACAACAATCGCCGCGAGGTGGACAAGCTGTCAGGCGGCAAGATCGGCTACGTGTACCTCGATGACATGGAGGCCACCGGCCTGCACGAGTTCGTGCGCCAGTACTACAGCCAGATCGACAAGCCGGGCATGATCATCGACGACCGCTGGAACCTGGGCGGTTTCATCGACACGATCCTGTTCAACCAACTCGATCAGAAACCGGTCGCGGCCTGGACCAACCGCCACGGTGCCTACTACCAGAGTCCGGAGGATGCCTACGTCGGGCACATGGCGGCGCTGATCAACCACGGTTCGGCTTCGGATGGCGACATCTTCGCCTATCGCTTCCAGCAGTATCACCTCGGGCCGACCATCGGTTCGCGCACCTGGGGCGGCGTGCGCGGTTATGACAACACTTTCCCGTTGCTCGATGGCGGTGCGCAGGTGGTGTCCGAGATCGCCATGTACGGCACCGACTCGAAGTGGGTGGTGGAGAACATCGGCGTGGTGCCTTCGATCGAGGTGCATGTCAATCCCGGCCTGCTCGCACGCGACAATCGCGACACGCAAATCGAGAAAGCCGTGGACGTGCTGCTGCAGGAAATCAAGCAGCATCCGACCGAAGTATCGCCGCCGCCGTCGTGGATGCCGGCCTTCCCCGTGCAGCCGGACTATCCACCCTGTCCGGTGACCCACGGCACCTGCCAGTAGTCACCCGGTTGGCGCCTGTTCACGGGCCGCTGGCGGAAGCAACTGCGACGCGACGCGAAGGCTCGCCTTCGCGTCGCGTTTTTTGCGCTGCGACGCAGTGCAGGGCGGGTACCGCATCGACCCGGCCGCGTGCGGCATGACATACACTGAGTGCCGATTGGATGCGTCGAATCGCATCTCTGGTTCCATCGACTGACGAGATTGCCATGACTGCCATGTACGAGCGCGCCCGGCGCGCCCTGCTTCCCTTGCTGGTGTGCGCTGCGGGCAGCTTCATGCTGACCGCGCAGGCCGTGCCCGCTGCGGCAGCGGCGGCGCCGGCACCCACGCTGGCCAAGGTGCAGGCGTTGATCAGCAGCGCCAGCCGCGGCCGTGCCGTTGCCCAATCGATTTTCGCCGGCCCCGGCGGCCTCACTGGCGCCGTGGTCACTTACAAGGATGCGCCGAACACCCCGCCTAGCGTGATCTGGGTCAATGATGATGCATCGGCACTACTAGTGGGCAAGCTGATCGGACCCAAGGGCGAGGATCTGGACAAGCAGGCTGCGCAGAAGGTAGGCCTGCTATTCACGCCCGACAAAGCGCTGGCTGCTGCTGCCCAGCCCTCGACCGGTGCGATCAATGTCGGTAGCAAGGGTCCGGTGCTGACCGTGTTCATTGACCCTAATTGCATCTTTTGCCATTTGCTGTACCAGCAGATCGAGCCGTTCGTGGCCAAAGGCGCGCTGCGCGTACGCTATGTGCTGGTTGCCGTGGTCAAGCGTTCCAGTTTCGAAAAGGCTGCAGCGATCCTTAGCGCCAAGGACACAGCCGCTGCTCTGCAGCAGGATCAGACCGATTTTGATCCGAAGACCGAGGAGGGCGGCATCAAGCCGGACGCTACGCCCTCGAAGGCCATCACGGAGCGCATCAATGCCAACAATGCCTTGATGAGCAAGGCCGGTGGCAGTGGCACACCGATGCTGTTGTTCTGCAGCAAGGACGGCAGCGTGCAGCAACTGGAGGGTCTGCCGCGAGACATCAACACACTGCTTGCCGAGATGGCCAGTGGCCCTGCGCCAGCCTGTGCCGGCTAAATCGACGCGGCGTGGTGCTAACGCAAGAAAATCAGTGCCAGCACGGCAACGATCAGCACGTATTTCACGGTACGGAAGATGCGCGGACGAGCTCGCTTCCAGCGTCCCAACGCGCCGTTGAAACGGTTCAGCCGGGCATACAGCCGGTTGATGGCGCCCACCGGTTCGCCAGGCACATTCTCGGTGGCGGTGGCCTGGCCCATGAAACGGCTGACGGCGCGGTTGATGGCACGCACCAGCGGCGTGCGCAGCGGCCGCTCGATATCGCAGAACAGAATCACGCGCGTGTGCTCGGTACGGTTTTCCGCCCAGTGCACGAAGGTTTCGTCGAACATGAAATCCTCGCCGTCGCGCCACACCAGTTCCTCGCCATCCACCAGGATGCGGCAGTCCGGCGAATTGGGCGTGACCAGCCCCAGGTGGTAGCGCAATGAACCGGCGAACGGATCGCGGTGCGGGTTGAGTCTGCTGCCCGGCGGCAGCAGCGCGAACATCGCCGCCTTGACCGTGGGAATGGCGTTGACCAGCGCCACGGTCCGCGGACACTGCGCTTGCGCCGAGGGCAGGGCGTTGCCGTACCACTTCAGGTAATAGCGCTTCCAGCCCTGGCGGAAGAATGAATCGAAACTGGCGTCGTTGCGGCCCTCGGCCTTGCGGATGTGGCCGCCTTCGGCCAACGCCAGCGCCTCGGCGCGGATGATTTGCCAATGGTTGCGCAGCGCATCCAGCTCGCCGAAGCCGCTGCGGCCGACCACCGGTCTGGAGGGCACCTTGCTGAAGGCGTACATCAGCAGGTTGTAGGGCGCGAACAGTGCCGAGTGGTCGACCAGCTGGCGATCGAAGCGCAGGCGCACGCGCCCGCGCAGATGCACGGCCAGCACCGCGCCGACATAGGCATAGACGACCAGAAACTTCAGCGACAGCGGATCGAAGGCGGCCAACATCACGGCAATGGTCTGGAACGCTCGCATAGCCTAGCCCAGCAAGGGCGACTGTCGCGCCTGACCGACATCATCGATCAGGCGCCGCCGCCGTGCCGGCCATGCGCGTCGTGCAGGGCACCGAGGGCGGCAGGTTGTCCGGCGCGGCGGCGCCACCGGAGATGATGAAGGCCATGGCCTGGTCCACCGTCCAGTCGGTGGGGGTGACGTGGTCCAGCGGCACGATCTCGAGATAGCCGCCGGTGGGGTTGGGCGTGGTGGGCACGAACACCGCCACCATCTCGCGGCCGGTCCGCTGTTCGCGCAGCGTGCTGGTGACGAAGCCGATGGTGCGCATGCCCGGGTGCGGAAACTCCACCAGCACGACGCGCTGCGTGCCGCTGGGTTTTTTCTGCATCATCGCGGTGAGCTTCTTGGTGCCGTCGTAGATGGTGCGCACCATCGGGATGCGGTCCATCACCGCGTCGAATCCGGCCAGCAGGCGGCGTCCCAGGACGCGGTTGGCCAGCCAGCCGACCACGTACAGCAGCAGCAGCGTGGCGACCAGCGCCAGCGCGTTGTTGACCCAGCCCCGTTCCAGCGACGCCACGGCGTCGGGCGCGACGCCATGCAGCGCGCGCAACGCGCCTTCCACCAACGGCGCACCGATCCCGGCCAGCAGCCGCAGCACAAAGCCGAACACTGCCACCGTCACCCACAACGGGATGATCGTCAGCAGGCCGGTGATCAGGTAACGCTGGAGATGGAAATGACGCATGCGGGATCCGGCGCGGCGGACCCCGCATTGTAGCGGCGCGGCGGCGCGCTCAACCGCCGGCTTTCAGGCCGGCCAGACGCCGCTCGAAGAAAGCGTACACGCCTGCGTCGCTCATGGTGCGCGCGTTGGCCAGCTCTCCCGCCTGCGTGGCGTACAGGATCTTGCCGTCCGGGGCGACGATCACCGCGGCCGGGATGCCTTTCTTGATCGGATCGCCGTACTGCTGCGCCACATCCAGGTTGCGGTCGAAATTGCCCACGTCCACCTTGACGATGTTGAAGTGCTGCCGCAGCAGCGCGGCGTTCTTGCCGGTGGCCAGCGAACCGGCCAGCGCGCGGCAGTCCGGGCACCAGTTGGCGCCGAAGAAAATCAGCACCGGCTTGTGATCGGAGCGCGCCGCGCGCAGCGCATCCTGGATCTCGGCCTTGGCGTTGGCGCCGGGATCGTAGGGCTTCTCTACGGTGGCTGCTGTTGCGCGGGCGCCCAGCAGCAGGGCGCAGACCAGCAGAACGTGGGCGTATCGATGCATGAGGGGCTCCGGGCTGATGGCGGGCGGTTGATGCTAGCAGCGGCGCTGGCGGTGCGCCCATTGCGCGATTGCGCAAGCGACAGATCCTGCTAGCGGAAAGATGCGGATTGAAAAACGGACTTACGGCCGTGACAGCGCCAGTACGGTTATTTCTTCGCGGTCATGGTAGAGCTGGCGCGCGCGCAGTTCGATGTCGGGCAGTGCATCGCGCAGCAGGCCGAGGCACAGTTGCACTTCCTCGCGGCGTTTTTTCATCGGCAGCTTGAGGTTGAACAATGCGCGCCGGCAGCGCCCCTCGGCCAGCCACTGAGCCAGCAACTGCGCGATGCGTCGCGGCTGCTCGACCATGTCGCAGACCAGCCAGTCCACCGGCTGGGCGGGCCGATAGCGGAAGCCGTCGGCGCGCACATGTTCGACCAGTCCCGAATCCAGCAGCGCCGGCTGCATGGGGCCGTTGTCCACGGCGGCGACGCGGATCGAGCGGCGCACCAGTTGCCAGGTCCAGCCGCCCGGCGCCGCGCCCAGGTCCACGGCGCGCATGCCGGGCTGCAGCCAGCGCGTGCGCTCATCCTCGTTCATCAGCACCAAAAACGCTTCCTCGAGCTTTAGCGTGGAGCGGCTGGGTGCGGCAGACGGAAAGCGCAGACGCGGGATGCCGCCCGGCCACGGCGCCGCCGCACCGGGCGCGGCGGCGCACAGCCATGCGGTATCACCGGCAGTCAGTAGCACATGCAGGGTGCCGGCCGCCTCGGGATGCAAAATGCCGGCGCACCGCAGGGCGCCGCATAGCGGTGCGGTCAGCGCGCGCGCCAGGCCGGACAGTTCGCGGCCGGCATCGCTGTCGGCATGTTCGAGTTGCAGCGCGGAGACGCGCAATTGCAGCATGTGCAGCGCCTCCAGTAGCGGCGCGACGCGGTCGCGCGCGGGCAGATTCTGCACGCGGCCGCGCAAATCCCAGGCGGTGCGCGCGAAGATCAGATCGCGCCAGCAGGTGGCCTGCGTCAGGGTGGACCGCTCGGCCGGGTCGTGCAGCTCGAAACTGGCGATGCCGCTGCCCGCACTGGCGCGCGCGAACCCCGCGATCTGCGCCGCCGCCGCGCGCGTGCCCAGCTCGCCTGCGGCCTCGCCCTCGAAACCGGCGCGGCACAGCACGATGCGGCCCGCCGCGGGCGTGAACGCTGGCCCGGTCATGGCAGCGTGATCAATAGATGGCGCCGCCGCGCGCCGCATATGCGGCCAGCACCGCGCATGCCGCCTCGCGCTGCAGATCGCGCTGCACCGCGATGCCGCGGCGCGTCAGTTCGCCGGTCCAGTCGGTCGGCAACGGGCCTTCATCGAACGCGGTCAGCCGCATCACGTCCTCGCTGCGCGCGCCGATCAGCAGCGCGTCGACGCCGGCCCAAATCGTCGCGCCATAGCACTGGCAACATGGCTGCGAGCTGGTGGCGAGGAGCACGCGCAGTCCATCGCCATTGAGCCGGTAGCGGGCGAGCCGCGCCTGCGCGGTCATGATGGCCATCATTTCGGCGTGGGCGACCGAGCAATTCTGTTCGATCACGCGATTGACGCCGACGCCGAGCAGACGCCCGTCGTCGTTGAACAGCGCGGCGCCGAAGGGGCCCCCGGTGCGGTGCTCGACGTTGCGCCGCGCCAGTTCGATCGCCAGCGCGATGCGCGCATCGTCGTCGGCGTACAGCCGGCCCTCGAGGTCCAGTTCATGCACCCACGGCGGCAGGGTAAGGTGGACCTGGGCGTAGAGCATGGTCAGCCCGTCGACGCCTTGGCCCACGAGTCGCGCAGGGTCACCGTGCGGTTGAACACCGGGTGCTGCGCGGTGTGTTCCCTGCGGTCGGCGACGAAATAGCCTAGCCGCTCGAACTGGCAGCGGTCTTCGGGTGCCGCGCGGGCGGCGGCGGGTTCGACGTAGCCGGTGACGACACGTCGCGAGTCCGGATTGAGATGATCGCGGTAGGTCTTGCCGCCGCTCTCGTCGTCGGGATCAGGCACCACGAACAGGCGGTCGTACAGGCGCACTTCGGCCGCGACCGCATGCGCCGCGCTGACCCAGTGCAGGGTGCCCTTGACCTTGCGCTCGGCGCCTGGCAGGCCCGGTCGGGAGTCGGCATCGAGCGTGCAGCGCAGTTCGGCGATCGCGCCGTCGCTGCCCTTGACGATCTCTTCGCAGCGTACGATGCCGACACCGCGCAGTCGCACCTCGCCGCCGGGCACCAGGCGGTGGAAGCCCTTGACCGGCGTTTCCATGAAGTCCTCGCGCTCGATCCACAGCTCGCGCGAAAACGGCACGGCGCGCGTGCCCTGGGCGTCGTCCTTGGGATGATTGGCGAACGCGAGCATCTCGTTGTGGTCGCCGGGCAGGTTAGTGATCACCAGTCGGAGCGGATCGAGTACCGCCATGCGTCGCGGTGCCGTTGTGTCCAGATCCTCGCGGACGCAGCCCTCCAGTACGCCGAGGTCGATGCTGCTGTTTTGCTTGCTGATGCCGATGCGTTCCCAGAACGCGCGGATCGCGGCCGGCGTGTAACCGCGCCGGCGCAGACCGGAGAGCGTGGGCATGCGCGGATCGTCCCAGCCATCCACCAGGCCGTCCTGCACCAGCGCCAGCAGCTTGCGCTTGCTCATCACGGTGTAGCTGATGTTGCCGCGCGCGAACTCGATCTGCTGCGGCGTGCTGGGCGGCAGCCACAGGCCCCTCTCGCGCAGCGGCGCGGTCAGTGCGGCGTCGCTGGGCAGGCCGAGCTGCTGCAGGAACCAGTCGTAGAGCGGGCGGTGGTCCTCGAACTCCAGCGTGCACAACGAGTGGGTGATGCCCTCCACCGCGTCCGACACGCAGTGCGCGTAGTCGTACATCGGGTAGATCGGCCAGGCGTCGCCGGTGTTCTGGTGCGCAACCTTGCGGATGCGGTAGATCGCCGGATCGCGCAGGTTGATGTTGCCGGCTGCCATGTCGATCCTGGCGCGCAGGGTGCGGCTGCCGTCGGTGAATTCGCCCGCGCGCATGCGCCGGAACAGGTCGAGGTTTTCCTCGACGCCGCGATTGCGGAACGGCGACTCGCGTCCGGGCGAAGTGAGCGTGCCGCGGTACTCGCGCACCTGCTCGGCGCTGAGGTCGTCAACATAGGCCAAGCCCAGGCGGATCAGTTTCTCGGCACCCAGGTAGAACACCTCGAAGTAGTCCGAGGCGTGGCGCAGGGTGTCCCACTCGAAACCCAGCCAGCGCACGTCGTCCTGGATCGATTGCACGTATTCGGGGTCTTCCCGGGCCGGGTTGGTGTCATCGAAGCGCAGGTGGCAGCGGCCGCCGTTTTCCGCGGCGATGCCGAAGTTCAGACAGATGCTTTTGGCGTGGCCCAGATGCAGGTAGCCGTTGGGCTCGGGCGGAAAACGCGTGACGACCTGTCCGCCGTGCTTGCCGGAGGCCCGGTCGGCCTGCACGATCTGGCGGATGAAGTGCTGCGGCGGGCTGGCGGGTGCGTCGTGGGCCATGGCGGACAACAGGCGGATAAAGAGTCCAAGTTTAGCCGGCTGCGCGGGGCCGGTGATGGGCGTACGCTGGCACGGCAAGGAGCCATGCCATGCAGACTGCCTATCACGCCGAATCCATCGTTGATGCGCAGATCGCCAAGGACGCGCTGGATGCCGCCGGCATCCCGGCTTTCATCGCCGGCGCCGCGCTGATCGGCGGCGTCGGCCAGTTGCCGGCGCGCGACTTCATCCGTGTACTGGTGCCCGACATGGCCCTGGAAGATGCGCAGCGCGTCGTCGCCGAAGTGTTCCCCGATCGCGCGCCGTCGCCGCGCGCCGCGGTGCCGGCAGCGCCACACAGCCGGCCCAAGCCGGCCTGATCGCGCTCCCGCCATCGCCAGCGCCATCGCCAGCGCCTGAAGCCACGCGCAACGGTCGTGCCGGGCGCGCTTGTGCCCGCCGCGGACGACCCCCTAGCATGGGCGTCTGATAAATACTCGGAGAGAGGATATGTCGGTTGCCGCCATCGACCTGCGCGCGCGCCGCTTCGCCGCCAGCGTGCCCGAGCTGGAGCGCCTGCAAGCGCAGGCGCTGATCGAGGAGATCGAGACGCTCAAGCGCGAGCGCAACGCCGTGGTGCTGGCGCACAACTACCAAGCGCCGCTGATCTACCACGGTGTCGCCGATTTCACCGGCGATTCGCTGGCGTTGGCACAGCAGGCCGCGCGCAGCGATGCCGAGGTGATCGTGATGGCCGGCGTGGCCTTCATGGCGGAGACCGCGAAGTTGCTCAATCCGGCACGCAGCGTGCTGCTGCCGGCGCTGGACGCCGGCTGCTCGCTGGCGGAATCGATCACCGCCGGCGACGTGCGTGCGCTGCGCGCGCGGCATCCGGGGGCGCCGGTGGTGAGTTACGTCAACACCAGCGCCGAGGTGAAGGCGGAGAGCGACATCTGCTGCACGTCGGCCAACGCGCTGCGCATCGTCGAGTCGCTGGGCGCGCCGCGGGTGATTTTCCTGCCCGATCGTTATCTGGGCCATCACGTGCAGCAGCAGACCGGTGTCGAACTGGTGCTGTGGGACGGTGCCTGCGAGGTGCACCAGCGTTTCAGCGGCGCGCAGCTGCGCGGACTACGGCGCGAGCATCCGGGCCTGCACATCATCGCCCATCCGGAGTGTCCGCCCGAGGTGCTGGTCGAGGCCGATTTCGTCGGCTCCACGCAAGGCATGGTCGATCATCTGACGCGCGCGCGGCCGGCGCAGGTGGCGCTGATCACCGAATGCTCGATGAGCGACAACGTTGCCGCCGAGTTCCCGGACATCCGCTTCACGCGCCCCTGCAATTTGTGTCCGCACATGCGCCGCATCACCCTCGAGAACATCCGCGACGCGCTGCGCGATATGCGGCACGAGATCCTACTGCCGCAGGCGGTGATTGCACCGGCGCGCCGCGCACTGGAGCGCATGCTGGCGGTGGGCCGCGGATGAGCGCGCAGTCCTACGTCATGGCGCGGCAGCCGGCCAGCGAGGTGCTGGTGATCGGTGCTGGCGTTGCCGGTCTGGCTACCGCTTTGGCGGCGGCGCCGCGTGCGGTGCGCGTGCTGGGCGCGGGCGCGCCAGGAGGCGATGGCGCCAGCATCTGGGCGCAGGGCGGCATCGCCGCCGCGGTGGGCACCGGCGACGCTCCGGCGCAGCATGCCGCCGACACGCTGGCGGCGGGGCAGTGGCGCAACGATCCGGTCGCCGTGCGTCATCTGACCGAATGCGCGCCGGACGTGATCGATTGGCTCGAACGGTTGGGCGTGCGATTCGACCGCGACGGGGACGGTGCCTTGCTGCTGGGCCGGGAGGCCGCGCATGGTTGCATGCGCATCGTGCATGCACGCGGCGATGCCACGGGCGCCGAAGTGATGCGCGCGCTGACGCGCGCCGCTGCGCGCTGCGCGCACATTGCGGTGGTTCCGCAGCGCCGCGCATTCGCGCTGGCGCGCACTGCCGATGGCCGAGTGGTCGGCGCCTGGGCGTGGAGCGGGCAGGCCGTCGAGTTGTGGCCGGCGCGCGCGGTGGTGCTGGCCACCGGCGGTTACGCGGCGCTGTATCGCCACACCACCAATCCAGCGGGCAACGATGGCGGCGGCATCGCGCTGGCGCTGGCCGCGGGCGCGGCGGTGGCCGATCTCGAGTTCGTGCAGTTTCACCCCACGGCGTTGGCGCTGCCGGGAGCATCCGGACAATTGCCGTTGCTGACCGAGGCGCTGCGCGGCGCCGGCGCCGTGCTGATCGACGGCAGCGGACAACGCTTCATGCCCGCCGAGCACCCGCTGGCCGAATTGGCGCCGCGCGATGTTGTGGCGCGTGCGGTAGCGGCGCGCACATTGTCGGGTCATGCCGTGTTCCTCGACGCCCGTGCCGCGGTGGGCGCAGCGTTTCCCGAGCATTTCCCTACCGTGTTCGCGGCCTGCATGCAGGCTGGCATCGATCCGCGCACGCAGCCGGTGCCGATCACTCCCGCGGCGCACTATTGCATGGGCGGCGTGCGTGTCGATGCGGATGCGCGCAGCAGCCTCGATGGCCTGTACGCGGTGGGCGAGGCGGCCTGCACGGGCGTGCACGGCGCCAACCGGCTGGCCAGCAATTCGCTGTTGGAAGGACTGGCATTCGGTCGCGCGCTGGGCCAGCACCTCGCCACTGCACTACCCGGCGCCGCCGGCGCCGCGCTGCCTTGTCCGCGCACGTACGCGCCGCTGGATGCGGCCACGCGCGCAGCGCTGGCTGATGTGCTGTGGACGCATGCCGGACTGGTGCGGGACGAAGCAGGCCTGGCGCACGCCGCCACGCGCATCGCTGCCTGGCGCGCAACCTTGGCGCCAGACGCCAGTGCCGCCGATCTACTCGATCTTGCGGCGGCGCTGATCGCCGCCATGCGCGCGCGCCGCGAGAGCGTTGGCGCCCATTGGCGCCGCGATGTGCGCGCCGCGGCTTGAGCGCCGCGCTACGCTGTAGCACCTTTCTCCGCGAGTCCACGCCATGAGCCCCCGTCCGCTGCTGGTCATCGGTGACAAAACCTACTCGTCGTGGTCGTTGCGGCCGTGGCTGATGCTGCGCCACGCCGGCATCGACTTCGAGGAAAAACTGCTGTGGCTGCATCGCCCGGAATTCCGCGGCGAGGTGGCGCGCTACTCGCCCAGTGGCCGCGTGCCGGCACTGCACCACGGCGACATCGTGGTGTGGGAGTCGCTGGCCATCCTCGAGTACATCAACGACACCTGGCTGGCCGGCCGCGGCTGGCCGCAGGCGCCGGCGGCGCGTGCCCACGCACGCGCCATCGCCAGCGAGATGCACGCCGGCTTCGCCGCGTTGCGCCGCGAGCTGTCGCTGAATCTGCGCCGCAAGTCCGCGCCGCTGACGCCCGGTCACGATGCCGCGCAGGATATCCGCCGCGTGCTGGCGATCTGGCAGGACACGCGCACGCGTTTCGGCGCCGGCGGGCCGTTCCTGCTCGGTGCGTTCAGTTGCGCCGATGCGATGTATGCGCCGGTGGCGCTGCGCTTCGAGGTCTACGGCATCGAGCTGCCGGCGCCCGCGCGTGCCTATGTCGATGCCATCCTGGCCCTGCCAGCCATCGCCGAATGGCGCGCGGCGGCCGAGCAGGAGCGCGACTGAGATTCACGGCGTCGCCACACGGCGCGTGGCACGCTGTGCATCCGCCTGTTGAAGGAGGTGGCCATGTTCGGAATCGGTGCCTATGGGCAGCGCATGCCCGACCGCGGGCGGGCCCTGCCGGGCCGCGCCATGCCGTTGCCGCTGCACGATCGCCACGCGGTGCTCGGACGTCCGCTCACGGTGTTGCCGACGGGTCTGCGCGAAGCCTTTTTCGCCATGGGCTGTTTCTGGGGCGCCGAGCGCGTGTTCTGGTCGCTGCCCGGCGTCTACACCACGGCGGTGGGTTACGCCGGCGGCTACACGCCCCACCCGACCTACCGCGAGGTGTGCAGCGGGCAGACCGGCCACGCCGAGGCTGTGCGCGTGGTCTATGACCCCACGGCGACGACCTTCGAGGCACTGCTGAAAGTGTTTTGGGAGGGCCACGATCCCACCCAGGGAATGCGCCAGGGCAACGACGTCGGCACCCAGTACCGCTCCGCGATCTACAGCGCCGGCGCCGACCAGCATGCCGCCGCCGAAGCCTCGCGCGCGGCCTATCAGCAGGCACTGCAAGCGGCCGGTCACGGCAGCATCAGCACCGAAATCGCGCCGGCCGGACCGTTTTACTATGCCGAGGACGAACACCAGCAGTACCTGGCCAAACATCCCGACGGCTACTGCGGGTTGGGCGGTACCGGTGTGGGCTGTCCGCTGGGTCTGGCTGTCGCGCAGTAGCCGCCCGGTGGGCAGTGCCGCACCCGGCGCGTGTGCCGGCGTGTGAGTCAATTCGCGCCAGCGCGTTGCGTGCGTTTCAATGATCCAGGTCGGCGCCCAGGCTGGCGCGCTGCGCGGCATCCAGAGTGACCTCGGCGGCGTAGAACGGATGCCGTACGCGCACGCCGATGCGCGCGCCGCCGCGCCAGGCGGCGATCTGCGCCGGGCTCAGCTCGAAGCGCAGGAAGTGCACGGCGGAGGTCTTGGCGTCGTTGCTGCGCGGCAGATCCTCGTCGGCGAGCGCGATCACCGCTGCGCTGTCGCCGACCAGCAGTTCGATCTGATGCTCGATGCCGCGCAGGTTTTCCAGCGCGCGGCGGCGCTCGTCGATGTCCGGATATTCGATCAGCAGCGTCGCCTTGAGGTTGCTGCCGTCCGGAATCAGCGGGTTGTAGGCGCCCAATTCCTCTTCGATAGCCTCGGGTTCGAAGATGCGCTCGATGCGCAGCATCTCCTGCACCTGGTACTGCACCGTGGTGCGGTCCTCGAACAGCAGCGTCAGGTGCGGCCCCAGGTGCACGCTGCGCGCGCGTTTGTGCGCGATGGCGCGCGCGCGCAAATCGGCGCGCTGGCGCGCGTACTGTTCGAGACTCAGCAGGTCGGTGTGGACGAGCTTCTGCATGGTGGCGTGTCCTCGTTCAGATGCCGTAGGCGTGGCGCAGCAGGCTGATGGGATGCTCGGCCGCGGGTGTATCGCCAAGGCCGTGGGCGATATGCGCACCGGCCATCGGGCAGTCGCTGGTGAAGTGCGCCGGCCCGGCCTGCTTGACGCGTGCCTCCACCGGCTTGGCGATCTTGCGCGAGACGGGGTAGGTGGCCTGCTTGACGCCGTAGGTTCCATCGTGGCCCGAGCAGCGTTCGATGGTCGTGATCTCGGTGCCCGGCACCAGCATCAGCACTTCGCGCGTTTTCGGACCGATGTTCTGCACGCGCTGGTGGCAGGGCACCTGCCAGGCAATCTTGCCGAGCGTGTTCTTGAAGTCGATCTTCAGCAGCCCGGCCTGCTGGCGCTGCATCAGATACTCGAACGGATCGAAGAAGCGCTGTCTGACGAGTCGTACATCGGCATCATCCGGAAACATCAACGGCAGTTCCTGCTTGAACATCAGCACGCAGGAGGGAATGGCGGCGAGCAGGTCGTGGCCCTCGCGCGCAAGCGCCGCCAGCATCGGGATGTTCTTCTCCTTGTAGGCGCGCACGCTGTCCAGATCGCCCAGTTCCAGCTTGGGCATGCCGCAGCAGACCTCCTGCATCACCATGCGTGTAGGAATATCGTTGTGGGTGAGCACGGCATGCAGATCGTCCACCACCTGCGGCAGGCTGACATCGCAATAGCAGGTGGCGAAGATCGCTACCTTGCCCAGTGTGCGTCCGGCCGGCCGCGCGGAGCCCGCGGCGCTGGCATGCTTGAGGCGCTTGCGCGCGGTGGCACTGTGGTACTTCGGCACTACCGCATCGGCGTGCACGCCCAGCGCCTTTTCCAGCAACTTGCGCCCGGCACCGCTGGCGTTGACGGCATTGACCGCCTCGGCGACCACCGGGATCGATGCCAGGCGCCCCACCTTGGTAGTGCTGGAAAGAATCTTCGCCGGCAACGACGCGCCGTGTTTTTTGAAATGCACTGCCTTGGCCCGCAGCATCAGGTGCGGGAAGTCCACGTTCCACTCGTGCGGCGGCGTGTACGGGCACTTGGTCTGGTAACACAGGTCGCACAGGTAGCAGTGCTCGACCACTTTGCCGTAGTCGGCTTTGTCCACGCCATCGATCTCCAGCGTGCTGGAGTTGTCGATCAGGTCGAACAGGGTAGGAAAAGCGTTGCACAGGCTTACGCAGCGGCGGCAGCCGTGGCAGATTTCGAACACGCGCTCGAGCTCCGCTTCGAGTCTGGCCTCGTCCCAGAACTCCGCGGCCGTCCAGCCCAGCGGATGGCGCGTGGGCGCCTGTAGATTGCCTTCACGCGTCATGACGCGCTCCTGGAGTGGAAACGACGCGGCGCCGGAGTGCGGCGCCGCGGTTTCTGCGTGATGCGCCGCGGGTCGCGGCGCGGACATCAGACCAGTTCGTTGAGCGATTTCTGGAAGCGGTTGGCGTGCGAGCGCTCGGCCTTGGCCAGCGTCTCGAACCAGTCGGCGATCTCGTCGAAGCCCTCGTCGCGGGCGGTCTTGGCCATGCCCGGGTACATGTCGGTGTACTCGTGGGTCTCGCCGGCGATGGCGCTCTTCAGGTTGGCCTTGGTTTCGCCGAAGGGCAGTCCGGTGGCCGGATCGCCACACTGCTCGAGGTACTCGAGATGGCCATGCGCGTGGCCGGTCTCGCCCTCGGCGGTGGAGCGGAACACCGCTGCCACGTCGTTGTAGCCCTCAACGTCGGCCTTGGAGGCGAAGTACAGATAGCGGCGGTTGGCTTGCGACTCGCCGGCGAAGGCGTACTTGAGGTTGTCTTCGGTCTTGCTGCCTTTCAGGGTGCTCATGCTCGACTCCTGGCGGTGGCGGGGATGGTGACGGATGGTCGTCCACGGCACTGTAGACCCGCATTCGGCCCAAATGAAATCGAATGAATCGATTGCAGCCATATCCCATCGCTATGGCACGCGTGAGGTCATGCCGCGC
>JAJYQO010000048.1:26530-81124 GCA_021794575.1 Pseudomonadota bacterium
GGCGACGGCTAGCGCACGAGGTCGGCTGCGCCGTTCGACATGGGGTCGGTGCAGGGGTCGGGTTGCGGGTCCAGCAGATGTGGCGGCAACGCACGCACGACCCCGGCCAGCCGCTTGAGAAACACGCCCATGGCGGTGCTTTTGCGCCAGACCATGGCCAGACGTCGGCTGGGCGGATGCGCCCGGAAACCCAGCAGGCGAACGTTGGGCGCGCAGGCCACCGGCGGACGTATCGCCAGCACCGGCAGCAGGGTGATGCCGACATTGGCGGCCACCATCTGGCGCAGCGTTTCCAGGCTGGTGGCGCGGAAGCCGGCGCGCTCGCCGGCGCCGCTGTCCTGGCAGACCGCCAGCGCCTGGTCGCGCAGGCAATGGCCTTCTTCGAGCAGCAAAAGGTCCACATGGTTGAGATCGGCGGCGGAAATCCGCGTGCGCGCGGCCAGTGCGTGCTGCCCGGGCACCGCCAGCACGAACGGTTCCTCGAACAGGAATTCGGCGTGCAGCGAATCATCGTGTAGCGGCAGCGCCATGATGGCAACATCGAGCTTGCCCTCGCGCAGCAGGCGCAGCAGCGCTTCGGTTTTTTCCTCGGTCAGCAGCAGCTCCAGCTTGGGGAACTGCTCGCGCAGGCTGGGCACCACGTGCGGCAGCAGGTAGGGACCCAGCGTCGGAAAGATGCCCATGCGCACGGTGCCGGACTCCGGATCGCGGGTGCGCCGCGCGATGGCGCGGATCTGCTCGACTTCGTTGAGCACCTCGCGCGCGCGTTGCGCGATCTCCATGCCCGCTTCGGTCAGCAGCACGCGCCGCGGTGTGCGCTCGACCAGGGTGATGCCGAGTTCGTCCTCGATTTTCTTGATTTGCGTCGACAGCGTGGGCTGGCTGACGAAACAGGCTTCGGCGGCACGGCCGAAATGCTTGTGCTCGGCGAGCGCCACCAGATAACGCAAGTCGCGGAGATTCATGCGCAGCGATCGAGGCAGTCAATGGCCGGACTATACCCCGGCAGCCGTGGCGCGGCTCGCGTAGCATGCGCGCAGATTTTGCTTAGCCGCGAGTGCCGATGAACGATCTGCGCAGTCTGCTGGCCGCCGCGCGCCCGCGTCTGCAGGGCCCCGATGCCACGCTTGAGGCCGAGTGGTTGCTTGCCGCAGCGCTGGAACGGCCGCGCAGTTGGCTGTACGCGCACGCCGAGGCAGTGCCTGATCCGGCTGACGCGGCGCGTTTCGAGACGCTGCTGACGCGCCGTGCCGCGGGCGAGCCGGTGGCCTATCTGCTCGGGCGCCGGGGATTCTGGACGCTCGAGCTGGAAGTGGGTCCGGAGTGCCTGATTCCGCGCCCCGAAACCGAACTGCTGCTCGAGCAGGCGCTGCTGTGCATGCCGACGGACGCTGCATTGGCCGTGGCGGATCTCGGCACCGGCAGCGGCGCGCTGGCGCTGGCCATGGCCAGCGCGCGGCCGCGGGCGCGCATTACCGCGACCGACGCGAGCATGTCCGCGCTGCTCTGCGCCCGCGCCAATGCGCAGCGCCTCGGTTTGGCCGACCGCATCGGATTCGCTGCAGGTGACTGGTGCGCAGCGCTGGGGGCAGCGCGTTTTCGCGTCATTGTCGCCAATCCGCCGTATCTGGCCGAGGACGATCCGCACTTGCTGGAAGGCGATCTGCGTTTCGAGCCGCGTATGGCGCTGGTGGCCGGCGCGGATGGACTGGAAGCCCTGCGCACGATTACCGCATGTGCGCCGGTACATCTCGAGCCGGGCGGCTGGCTGCTGCTGGAGCATGGCGCCGGACAAGGGCCGGCCGTGCGCGCGCTGCTGGCCGCGTGCGGCTTCGCACAGGTGCGCAGCGTGCCCGATCTGCAGGCGCACGAACGCGTCACGTTGGGGCAGTGGCCCGGCGCCGATGGTTGAGCCTGGTCGCAGCGAGGCGCATGCACGCCATAATCGTGTTGCCGGATGGAGTCGAAGATGACCGATACGCAGCGCGAAATCAGTTTTCGCTTCCTGGCGCAGCCCACCGACGTCAATTTCGGCGGCAAGGTGCACGGCGGCGCAGTGATGAAGTGGATCGATCAGGCCGCCTACGCGGCCGCGGTGGGCTGGAGTGGGGCGTATTGCGTCACCGTGGCGCTCTCCGGCCTCAGCTTCATTGCGCCCATCCGCATCGGCGATCTGGTCACCGTGCACGTCAAGCTGATCCGCACCGGACACAGCAGCATGCAATTCGCGGTGGACGTGCTGGCGCGCGATCTGAAAGCACGCCAGCAGCGTCTGGCCACCAGTTGCGTGATCGCCTTCGTGGCGCTGGATGCGCCGGACGGCGCACCGGTGGGCGTGCCGCCATGGCGTCCGCAAAGCGCCGATGACGCGCGTCTGGCCGAGCGCGCCGAGGAATTGGCGCGGCTGTCCAAGGCCATGGAACAGGCGCTGCAGGGCAGTGCAGCACCGGCCGTCCGCGGCTAGCTCTTGGGCGTGGCCGGCAGCACCAGGTTCTGCTGGAACAGGAACGAACGGGTCAACGTCACCACGCGTGTGCTGCCTGCCACGCGCACGCGGTAGGTACCGGGCATCAGCCCGTCGATGCGGTAGTAGCCCCAGGCGTCGCTGTCGGTGCGCTGCACGATGTTGCCGCGGGCATCCAGAATCTCGATCGGTGCATTGGCCAGCGGCGTGGTGCCGCGGGTGATGCGGCCGGCGAAGCCGAGTTGCAGCGAAATGTGGAAATTGGCCGTGGTGGTGACGCCGGCGCGCACTTGCACCCAGGGCGCCTTGCGGTCAGGCACGAGGTCGATCGGCAAGTGCTCGGCGTCCAGTTGCACGCGGTACACGCCTGGCGGCAGGTCGGCGATCAGGTAGTGGCCGTCGGCATCCAGCCGGCCGTGCGGACGGCCGTCCACCAACAGCGGCACGCCGGCCAGATCGGACCAGTGCACGTTGGCCGGCAACTTGCCGCTGACGCGCCCGGCGATGCTGCCTTGCCGTGCCGCATAGCTGTCCATGCCGCCGCGTACCAGACCGGATGGGGTCACCGCGAAATCCGCCACCAGCACGAACTGCACCAACAGGCCATTCTGGCCGGGTTGCGCGGCGATCAGCGGATCGTTTTGCACCTGCAGGTGCGCGGACAATCCCGGAATGGCCTCGACCGCCGCATCCAGCAGGTAACCGAAGTGCCCGCGCCCCTGCAGCACGCCGGCCGTCCACAGTACCGGCCGCGGACCGCGCCACAGGCCGCTCAGCAGTGCCGAATAGCGCGTACCGAGATAACCATCGTGCGTAGCAGACAGCGTGCTGCCGTAGCCATCGCTGAAGCTGTGCTGCCATTGCTCCTGGCTCACCCCGGAGTACCGGCTCAGCGACACCTGGTCACGCGGGCCGGGCAGCCAGTTGGCGTTCCACGCATAGTTGCCGAAATAGTCCGGCTGTGCGCTGACGCCCAGACTGTCGAATGGCCGCCAGCTGAAGCCGGGCTTCACGAAGCGGATGCGCTGTCCGAAGATGGGATCGTAGGCATCGCGCCCGCTGAGGTTCAGCCCCAGATCCGGCGAGGCGTTCCAGCCCAGCGTGGCGTAGCGGTCGTACGAGCTTTGCAGATAGCCCGGGAAGTAGTTGGCGCCGCGCTGGATGGCATAGCCGGTCCAGGACAGGTTGTGCGTCTGGCCTTGTCCGGACAGGCTCCACGCACCGGCGCTGCCATTGCGGCCCAGCGTCAGCCCCCAGGTGCCCAGCGCACCGAAGCCGCCGACCGCGTTGACGATGCCGTAGTTCTGGCCCAGCGCACGCTGCACCGTGCTGCCCAGCGTCCAGCGTTGATCCAGGCCGTAACGCAACTGGTAGAAGCCGCCCAGACCGTGGGTGCCGACGGCGGGATCCAGCGGATTGCCATCGGCGCCGGCGCCACCGTAGGAAATGATGGTTCCCGCCGGCAAGGCTTGCGCGCTGTTGGCCACACTGACCTGTTCGATGCGCAGCGGGGTGCCATCGCCGAAGCGCTGGTATAGCGCCACCTCCACGCGCTGGTCGCCGCGCAGCAGGACATCGCGGAACGCCCAGGTGCCATCGAGCCTGATCGCCGTACGCGCCACCGCCCTGCCATTGATGCGCAGTTCCGCGATGCCCCCTGGAGGGCCATCACTGCCGCGGATGACGCGCCCGCCCTGCAGCTGGCTGGCCACGAACTGGTTGGCGCCAGCAGCCTCGCCGTAGACCAGTGCAGGCTGATTGGTCCAGGCGTACTGCACACCGGTCAGGTCGGCATAGGGCAACAGCGGGTCCAGGGCCAGTTGGTCGTTGCCCAGCAGCCAGCGTCCGTTGCCCTGGTCGAGAATCCAGCCATAGTCGGTCAACCGGTTCCGTCCGCCGGGGTTGGTGTAGTAGCGCAGACGCCAGAAGCCCGGTCCCAGCGCGCCGCCCAGGTCGGTGTAGCTGCTCAGTGCGCTGCTGTTGCCGAGGCGCGTGTAATAAGCCTCGCTGTGCCAACTGGAGAGACTCAGCGATGGCGCGTAGATGTCGGGCTTGACCTGCGCCGCGGTCAACACCGATGCCTGCGCACTGCCGCCGGGATTCCACGGCAGGTCGACCTTCAGCGCGAACTCCTGTTCGTCGAAAACGATCCTGGCACCCAGCTTGGCGGCAAGCTTGGCGATGGAAAAGTAGCGCTTGCCGTCATGACGGATGGCCTCGGCGCTCTGCAATTGTGCCGTGCCCAGCGGCGTGGGCAGCAGCAGCAGCGGCCCTTGCACCTGCACCAGCGTGCCGATGCGCCGCGCGAACTGGTCGAGTTCGACCGCATAGCCGCCTCCTCGCGCAAGCGGCAGCAGGCGCACGCTTGCGCCGGTGTCGTTGCCGTCGAGGATCAAGCCCGCGACCTGCGTCTGGTGATGACTCTCGGCGATGTAACCGGGGGGAGCGGGGAGCGCGGCGTCGGCCGCCCGCGCGGCCTGTGCCGCAATCAGGATCGCGAGCGTTGACAGCAGTCCGCAGATCCAGCGGCAGCATGCCCGATCGTGCACGTCATGCTCACTTATGGTTCGGCGGTACGTTGAAGCGCAGCTCGCGCTCGATGTTCGGCGCGCCAAACGTGCCACGCATGTACAGCACGTAGTTGCCGGGCGGTAGCCCGTTCTTGTCCTCGAACTCGAGGCGCACGCCGCGCGTCAGGCCGGGCAGGTCTGCATCCAGCGGCAGCGCGCCGTTGGCCACGAGGCCCGATGGCGCCTTGAGGTGTTCATCACCCAGATGCGCGGGCCATGGCCCGGTGGCCGGTACCGCGCCCCGCTTCCACACCACGTACTGGCCGATCATGCGCGCTGTGGCGTTGCCGGTGTTGCGCACCTCGAAGCTGACGCCATGCGCATCCGGTTTGGCGCTGACGATCTCGCCTTGCATCGTGTAGGGCGGCACGCGCGCATACACCGCGGCGCCCAGCTGGATCAGCACGCGGAAGGTACCCTTGGGCTGGCGGCCTTCCGGTTCCTGGCTAAAGTAGATCATCGCCCGGTGCTCGCCCGGCAACAGCGGCACCGCCGGGCGGATGGCGAAGCGCACCACCTGCGAACTTTCCGGCGGCAGCACGAACCGCGTGGGATTGATCTGCAGCCAGGGCGCCAGCGATTGCTCTTCCAGCGGCGCCGGTTCGACCTGGCCCTTGGCGTTCATGGTCCAGTTGATCACCGATACCGCGATGGGGATCGCTGTCTTGGAAAAGTTCATCAGCCGGAACGAATAAGTCTGGTTCGGCTGCTTGTCGAGATCGATGGTGTAGATCTGCGGTGTGATGGCCACCTGCGCCATCACCACGGATGCCGGTAGCAGGCCAAGTGCGGCAGCGAGCAGCCAGACGGCCCGGCGGAGTGGTCGGCTCATGGCGAAGTCAAGGTGGCTTGCACGATGTCGAGTGTGTAATTGCCGGCGCCCTGCGCGGCGAACGTGCTGCTGAGGAAGCTGAAGCTGACGTTGGCCGACCAGATATTGCACAAGAAGAGGTGGCCCGGCCGGTTGGTGTAGTAGCAATAGTAGGGGTTGTTCGGGTCGGCAAAATAGGTCGTGGTGTAAGTCGCATGCATGCGCAGCGTGTTGGCGGTGGCCACGACCGTGCTGCCGCTGCCCGCCGGATTGCTGGTCAGCGTGGTGGTGAACGGCGCACCCTGGTTGCAGCTGGCATCGGTGGCGTACTGGAACAGCGTGCCGGCGTTGCGCGGCACATTGGTCGCGACGTTACCGGTCGGTGCCGCGCCCAGATTGGCGCTGAGTGCTCCGCCCGCGGCATTGGCCGGCGTGGAAATGGTCCCTAGTGAAAAATTGCCAGAGGCCTGCCCGGTGAGGTCGAACACGCCGATCGAGTTCAGCGTGCTGCTGCCGGAAAGGCCGCCGAGAAATCCGTAAATGGTGCAGCCGCCGCCGGCCCTGCGTGGTGCAGCAGCGTAGGGCGCCAACACGCGGCCCACCGCGGCATGGCCGCTGCCGCGGGCACCGGTAGTGGCGACTGTCGTGCCGGGCGCGCTGGCGAACGCGCTGGCCGGACCCAGCACACCGATCGTGCCGCCGCTGCGTGTCAGCGTGGCCTGCGCAAAAAGCGACGGCGGCACCGCGATCAGTGCCGCCGTCAGCAGCATGGCGCGTAGGCGCGGCATGCACTGGCTCCGTCGGGTCGTCCCGCTCAGGTGCTGGTGGCGGTGATGTAGATCGTCGCGCCGGCGTAGGTGTCGGCCGTCGACGCGCTGCTCAGATCCAGATTCATAGTCACGTTGCCGGTCTGCGGTGTGCCGCCGAGGCCGGTACCGGTGAACGAACCATTGGTCGTCGCCAGACTGCTCAAGCCGATGGTGGCGGTAGAGCCGCTGGATGTCCCCGTCAGCGTGGCGCCGGTGCTGGTACCGGTACTGCTGAAGGACACCGAGACGGCAGTGCTACCTGACGATGGCGTGGTGATCGAGCGCACCGCCCAGAAGTTGCTGAGCGTCAGCGCGGCGCTGCTGATACCACCGGCAACTGCGCCGGCGGGAGAAGTCAAGCTCGCCGAGAGAGTGCTGCTGGTACCGCTGGCCGTCACGCCTTGTGCGCCCAGGCCGGCTGGCGCGCCACCTGCAAGCGTCAACAGTGCGCTCTGGGGAATCGTCAGATCGACTTCGCTGTAGTAGTAGAGCAGGGTCACGGGCTGCAGGATGACTTTGAATGTGGTGCTGCCGGTGGCCGTGTCGGCCGCGGCCGGCGTGGGAGCGAGCGCCATACCGAGCGCTATGGCCAGACTGGCGGCGAGGGCGCTGGCGCGCAGGGTGTTGGTGAAGCTCATCGTGGCGATCTCCAAGGGTTTAGGGTCGGTTGGACGGGGCCGGATCGGTCCGGGCATGTGGTTCACAAGCAAACGGGATGCCAATCGACTCGATCTCTGCGAGGCCGCTATTTCGTGGCTGCCTCCACATGGGGTAAGTTATTGTTAAAACTTAATTTTTTAAATGTGGGTGGATGCGCCGGCACAGTCTGGCCATGAAATGGCAAATGATTGTCACAGCGCGTCATTGGGCCAAGTACGTCACATGCGATCCTGACGCTGTTTGTGAGCGCGTCTGCAATTCTTGAATTGACAGTCGCGCAAAAATCTGCAAGGCGATGCATCGATCGCTGGGGCGCCGCGCACGGATGGCGGATGCACCGACTCTGGCAGGTCGGCCATCGCCATCCGCGCGTCCGCGCAGTCTGAGGCCCCCGTTGTTGTTGACACTCCCGTAGGTGCCGCCGACAATGCGCGTTCTTTGTTGGAGGGATACCCAAGCGGCCAACGGGGGCAGACTGTAAATCTGCTGGCTCACGCCTTCGGTGGTTCGAATCCACCTCCCTCCACCAGGTCGCGCCATGCTCTCGATGGCCTTGGGGTGACCCACCCACAAGCGACAGCGAAGGCAGGCACCGCGTCCGGGCGGGAGTAGTTCAATGGTAGAACCTCAGCCTTCCAAGCTGATGGTGCGGGTTCGATTCCCGTCTCCCGCTCCATTGAAGGCTCGCGCAGGCAACACCCCGCTCACGTAGCTCAGTCGGTAGAGCACTTCCTTGGTAAGGAAGAGGTCACAGGTTCGATTCCTGTCGTGAGCACCACACCGCGGCCGTCGGCCGCACTTTAACCTTTTCCACTTTCTTGAAGATCTTTGCCATGTCCAAGGAAAAATTCGAGCGAAAGAAGCCGCACGTGAACGTGGGGACGATCGGTCACGTGGACCACGGGAAGACGACGCTGACGGCGGCGCTGACGAAGGTGGGTGCGGAGCGGTTTGGCGGGGAGTTCAAGGCGTACGATCAGATTGACGCGGCGCCGGAAGAGAAGGCGCGCGGGATCACGATTTCGACGGCGCACGTGGAGTACGAGTCGCCGAAGCGGCACTACGCGCACGTGGATTGTCCTGGGCACGCGGACTACGTGAAGAACATGATCACGGGTGCGGCGCAGATGGACGGGGCGATTTTGGTGTGCAGTGCGGCGGACGGTCCGATGCCGCAGACGCGGGAGCACATTTTGCTGGCGCGGCAGGTTGGGGTGCCGTACATCGTGGTGTTTTTGAACAAGGCGGACATGGTGGACGATGCGGAGTTGTTGGAGCTGGTGGAGATGGAAGTCCGCGAGTTGTTGAGCAAGTACAGTTTTCCAGGCGAGGAGACGCCGATCATCAAGGGATCGGCGTTGAAGGCGCTGGAGGGAGATCAGAGCGAGATCGGAGTGCCGGCGATCATCAAGCTGGTGGAGGCGCTGGACAGTTGGATACCGGAGCCGAAGCGTGACATTGACAAGCCGTTTTTGATGCCGGTGGAGGACGTGTTCAGCATTTCGGGACGCGGCACGGTGGTGACGGGACGCATCGAGCGCGGGATTGTCAAGGTGGGTGACGAGATCGAGATTGTGGGCATCCGGCCGACGACGAAGACGACGGTGACGGGTGTGGAGATGTTCCGCAAGTTGCTGGAGCAGGGCCAGGCGGGGGACAACGCGGGGCTGCTGCTGCGCGGCACGAAGCGCGACGAAGTGGAGCGCGGGCAGGTGCTGTGCAAGCCGGGATCGATTACGCCGCACACGAAGTTCGAGGCGGAGGTGTACGTGCTGTCGAAGGAGGAGGGCGGGCGGCACACGCCGTTTTTCAAGGGCTACCGGCCGCAGTTTTACTTTCGGACGACGGACGTGACGGGTGCGGTGGAGTTGCCGGAGGGCGTGGAGATGGTGATGCCTGGCGACAACATCAAGATGAAGGTGGCGTTGATAGCGCCGATTGCGATGGAGGAAGGGCTGCGATTCGCGATTCGCGAAGGTGGCCGCACCGTCGGGGCCGGCGTCGTCGCCAAGATCATCGAGTAACGGGTGCTGTGGCTTGCGCGATGCCTTGAACGAAGCGCATCGCGCGGCGCAGACTGGCGAGGCAAGGATGCCGAGCGCGTGGAACATCCAGGGATGATTGACTGCAATAGTTCTAAACCACACGCCAGTAGCTCAATTGGCAGAGCAGCGGTCTCCAAAACCGCAGGTTGGGGGTTCGAGTCCCTCCTGGCGTGCCAGACAACAATCGCCGTGCCGGCCCTGGCCGAGCGCCGATGGAAATCATGAACGCCAAAGTCGATCAACGCGCGGGCGACATCACGACCGCAGACATCGCCAAGCTGCTTCTGGCACTGTTAGTGCTGCTGGCGGGTATTGGAGCCTATTATTTCGCTTCGCAGGTGCCGCACTCGTTGCGTATCCTCGGGGTGGTCGCCGCTGTCATCGGCGCACTGGCGATCGCGGCATTCACGGCGCCCGGCCGCGCCATGCGCGGATTCCTGCGCGAATCGCAATTCGAGATGCGCAAGGTCACGTGGCCGACGCGCGAAGAGACCGTGCGAACCACGCTCGTGGTTGCGGGCGTGACGGTCCTGGTTGCCCTGGTCCTGGGGCTCATCGATTTGGTGCTCAAGTCGTTGATCCTCGACTGGCTTCTGAAACTCGGCAAATGAGGCAAGCATGAGCAAGCGCTGGTACGTGGTCCACGCCTATTCCGGGTTTGAGAATGCCGTCAAGAAGGCGCTTGAAGAGCGCATTCGCCGTGCCGGCATGGAAGACAGGTTCGGTCAGGTTCTGGTGCCTACCGAAGAGGTGCTGGAAATGCGCGGCGGGCAGAAGCGGCGCAGCGACCGTAAGTTCTTTCCCGGCTACGTTCTCGTGCAGATCGAGACCGATGGCTCAGGCAAGGCGCCGCGCATCGACGACGACTGCTGGCACCTGGTGAAGGAAACGCCCAAGGTGATGGGCTTCATCGGCGGCACCTCGGACCGGCCATTGCCGATCAAGGACAGCGAGGCCGATGCCATCCTGCAGCGCGTCCAGGAAGGCGTGGAGAAGCCCAAGCCTAAGATCCTGTTCGAGCCGGGCGAAATGGTGCGCGTCACCGACGGCCCGTTCAACGACTTCAACGGCGTGGTCGAGGAAGTCAACTACGACAAGAGTCGATTGCGCGTGGCGGTGCTGATCTTCGGCCGCTCGACCCCGGTTGAACTTGAATTTGGTCAGGTCGAAAAAGCCTGATCGTGCCGGTCGCGCACATCGGGCGCCGATCGTGCTACGCTAAACAGCTTACTCGAGACCATCCAGGGCATTCTGTGCTCGGCGTGGTTTCGTGCCGGCGCGCAGGACCGTGCCGCGAAACTGCAAGGACGCGTCCTTCCACGAGGAGCCGCAAGGCGCTAGCACTCGGAGATCATACCCATGGCCAAGAAAGTCGTTGGCTACATCAAACTACAGGTGAAGGCAGGGCAGGCCAATCCGTCCCCGCCAGTGGGTCCCGCGCTGGGGCAGCGCGGCCTGAACATTATGGAATTCTGCAAGGCCTTCAACGCGGCGACCGCGAAGATGGAGCCCGGCATTCCCATCCCCGTGGTGATCACGGCCTATTCGGACCGTACCTTCACCTTCATCACCAAGACGCCGCCCGCGACCATCCTGGTCAAGAAGGCCGCCGGCATCGAGTCAGGCTCGAAGCGCCCCAACACCGAGAAAGTGGGCAAGGTGCTGACGCGCAAGCAACTCGAGGAGATCGCAACCACCAAGATGCCCGATCTGACCGCCGCCGACATGGACGCCGCCGTGCGTACCATCGCGGGCAGCGCGCGCAGCATGGGCGTGCGGACGGAGCTCTGAGCCATGGCCAAGATCAGCAAGCGTTTCAAGGCGATGCAGGGCCTGGTCGAGCCCGGTAAGCAGTATCCGGTCGAGCACGCGCTGAAGCTGCTCAAGGACAACGCCAAGACCAAGTTCGTCGAGACGGTCGATGTCGCCGTGCGTCTGGGTATCGATGCCAAGAAGTCCGATCAGGGTGTGCGCGGCTCCAGTCTGTTGCCGCACGGCACGGGCAAGACCGTGCGCGTGGCGGTGTTCTGCCCGGCCGGTGAAAAGGCGGAGGCCGCCAAGGCCGCAGGCGCCGATGCCGTAGGCATGGAAGACCTGGCCGAAAAGATGCAGGCCGGTGACTTGAATTTCGGCCGCGTCATCGCCACGCCCGACGCCATGCGAGTAGTGGGTAAGCTGGGTCAATTGCTCGGCCCGCGCGGCTTGATGCCGAATCCCAAGGATGGCTCGGTATCGGCCGACGTGGTCGCGGCAGTCAAGAATGCCAAGGCCGGCCAGGTCAAGTTCCGCAACGACAAGGCCGGCATCGTGCACTGCTCGATCGGCAAGGTGAACTTCGAGATCGATGCGTTGCGCGAAAACCTCAGTACCTTGCTGGCCGATCTGGTCAAGGTCAAACCGTCCTCGGCCAAAGGCGTCTATCTGCAGAAGATTTCGGTGTCCAGCACGATGGGTCTCGGCGTGGTCGTCGACCCATCGACGTTGAGCATCGCCAAGTAATACCGCTGGCGCGGATTCCGCGCCGGTCGGATTTGAGGGTTGCCGCGGATAGTTCCGCGGTGCCGTCAAAGACCGCGGGTGGCAGGCTCTGGCGCAAGCCCGGTCCGGCCTTAATCGCAAGGCCCGCGCAGATGGTGCAGCCCGAACAGGTTTCCTGGAAAGGCCACCAAGGCGGGTGCCGCAAGGCACCCACGGCATCGCAGGACGCGACGCCGGAATCACCGGGCGACAGCGCGAGGAGCGTGCCATGTCCGGATTGGGAGCATGCAATGGCGCTCAATCTTGCGCAAAAGAAAGAGGTCGTTGCCGAACTGGCCGAGGTGGCGCAGAAAGCCCACTCGCTGGTGGCCGCCGAGTATGCCGGTCTGACCGTGGCCCAGCTCACCGAACTGCGTCGCAAGGCGCGGGCCGGTGGCGTTTATCTGAGGGTGGTCAAGAACACCCTGCTGCGTCGCGCTGTCGAGGGCACTGATTACGCCTGCGCCGGCGACCAATTGACCGGTCCGCTGATGTACGCGTTTTCCACCGAGGATCCCGGTGCGGCCGGGCGTCTGCTGAAGGACTTCGGCAAGATCGCCGAAAAGCTCAAGCCGCGTCTGGTAGTGATTGGCGGCAAGGCCTACGGCCCCGGGCATCTCGACGTGCTGGCTTCGCTGCCCACCCGCGAGCAGGCGCTGTCGATGCTGCTCAGCGTGCTGGTGCAGCCTGCCACCATGCTGGTGCGTGTGTTGTCCGAGCCGGCGAGTCAGCTGGCGCGGGCCACCAACGCCGTGGCGCAGCAGAAGCGGCAGGCCGCCTGAGCCCGGTTCGCAACTTTCATTCAACGTTCAGTCCGTTTCCAGGAGTCAAGTCTCATGTCGTTCACCAACGAGCAGATCATCGATGCCATCGCCAGCAAGTCGCTGGTCGAAGTGATGGAACTGGTCAAGGCCATGGAAGAGAAGTTCGGCGTTTCCGCTGCGGCGCCTGTCGCCGTAGCCGCCGCGCAGGCTGGCGGAGCCGCCGCTGCGCCTGCCGAAGAGAAGACCGAGTTCACCATCGTCCTCAAGGCCGCTGGCGAGAAGAAGGTCGAGGTCATCAAAGTGGTCCGCGCCATCACCGGCCTGGGTCTGAAGGAGGCCAAGGATCTGGTGGAAGGCGCGCCCAAGGACGTCAAGGAGGGCGTGTCCAAGGCCGACGCCGACAAGTTCAAGAAAGAACTCGAGGCTGCGGGCGCCACGGTCGAAGTCAAGTAAGCGGCGCTTGCGCCGCAACTTGACCGAAGCGTTGCCGAGGCTGGGGGCGCAAGCCCCCGGCCTTTCCCTGTTCTCGAAGCAATGCCCCGGCTGTAGCCGTGGCATGAACGGCAAATCGCAAGTTGTCGCTGTGGCAGCGGCATCTTGCGATTTTCCGTTCCCGCTCCACCAGCATTCGCCGCGAGGGTGAGACCACGATGAGCACCTACTCGTTCACCGAGAAAAAGCGCATCCGCAAGGATTTCGGCAAGCGTCCGCCGGTCCTGGATGTCCCGAATCTGCTGCAAATCCAGATCGATTCCTATCGCGAGTTCCTGCAGGAGGGCAGTCGGCAGTCGACGCGCGCCGAGCACGGTCTGCACGCCGCATTGAAATCGGTGTTCCCGATCGTCAGTTATTCGGGCAACGCGGCGTTGGAATACGTGGATTACCAGTTGGGCACGCCGCCGTTCGAGGAATACGAGTGCCGCAATCGCGGCATGACCTATGCCGCACCGCTGCGCGTCAAGGTGCGCCTGGTGATCTACGACAAGGACAGCCCCGCCTCCAAGAAGGCGGTCAAGCTGGTGAAGGAGCAGGACGTGTACATGGGCGAGATTCCGCTCATGACCGGAACCGGTACCTTCATCATCAACGGCACCGAACGCGTCATCGTCTCGCAGCTGCACCGTTCGCCCGGCGTGTTCTTCGACCACGACCGTGGCAAGACGCACAGCTCCGGCAAGCTGCTGTACTCGGCGCGCATCATCCCCTACCGCGGTTCCTGGCTGGATTTCGAGTTCGATCCCAAGGACGTGCTGTTCGCGCGCATCGACCGTCGCCGCAAGTTGCCGGTGACGGTGCTGCTGCGTGCGCTGGGATACAACAACGAAGAGATGCTGGCTATTTTCTTCGAGCACAACGACTTTCAGCTGGGCAGCGCCGGCGCCGCGCGTCTGGAACTGGTACCCGAGCGGCTGCGTGGCGAGACGCTGAACTTCGACATCGTGCATCACGGCAAGGTCATGGTCGAGGCCGGCAAGCGCATCACCGCCCGGCACGTCCGCGAAATCGCCAAAGCCGGAATGCAGACGCTGGATGTTCCCGACGAGTACGTCCTCGGGCGCATTCTGGCGACCGATATCGTCGAAGCCGGGACCGGCGAGTTGCTGGCCGCGGCCAACGATGAGCTGACGCTGGAGCACCTGGCCAAATTCCGCCAAGCCGGCATTGCGCGCATCGCCACGCTGTACGTCAACGATCTCGATCGCGGGCCTTTCATTTCGCAGACGTTGCGCGTGGACGCTACGCGCACGCAGCTCGAGGCACTGGTCGAGATCTACCGCATGATGCGCCCGGGTGAACCGCCCACCAAGGACGCCGCGCAGAACCTGTTCTTCAACCTGTTCTTCACCTTCGAGCGCTACGCGCTGTCGGCGGTGGGGCGCATGAAGTTCAATCGCCGCGTAGGCCGCAAGGAAATCATCGGGCCGGAGATCCTGTACGACCGCAAGTACCTCGGCGAGCGCAAAGAGGAACTATCCGAGCGTCTGGTCAAGCAATTGGGGGATGGCTCCGACATTCTCGATGTCATCCGCACGCTGATCGAGATTCGCAACGGCAAGGGTCAAGTGGACGACATCGACCACTTGGGCAACCGCCGCGTGCGCAGCGTCGGTGAGATGGCCGAGAACGTGTTCCGCGTCGGCCTGGTGCGCGTCGAGCGCGCGGTGCGTGAGCGTCTGTCGTTGGCAGAGGCGGACAACCTCGGTCCGCAGGATCTGATCAATGCGCGCCCTGTCGCGGCCGCCATCAAGGAGTTTTTCGGCTCCTCGCAGCTGTCGCAGTTCATGGACCAGAACAACCCGCTGTCCGAGGTCACCCACAAGCGTCGCGTCTCTGCGTTGGGCCCGGGTGGCCTGACCCGCGAGCGCGCCGGCTTCGAGGTGCGTGACGTGCATCCCACGCATTACGGCCGCGTATGCACCATCGAGACGCCGGAAGGCCCGAACATCGGCCTGATCAACTCGTTGGCCGTCTATGCGCGCACCAATGCCTACGGCTTCCTGGAAACACCATACCGCAAGGTGGTGAACGGCAAGGTCACCAACCACGTCGATTACCTGTCCGCCATCGAGGAGGGCGAGTTCGCCATCGCGCAGGCCAATTCGGTGCTCAACGCCGACGGCAGCTTCGCCGAGGATTTCGTGTCCTGCCGCTACCAGGGCGAACCGATGCTGAAGTCTGCAGCCGAGGTCAACTACATGGATGTTTCGCCCATGCAGTCGGTGTCGGTGGCGGCGGCGCTGGTGCCGTTCCTCGAGCACGATGATGCCAACCGCGCGTTGATGGGTGCCAACATGCAGCGTCAGGCGGTGCCGACGCTGCGCGCCGAAAAGCCGTTGGTAGGCACTGGTATCGAGCGCGCCGTGGCACGCGATTCCGGCGTCACTGTCGCGGCACACCGCGGCGGCGTGATCGATCAGGTCGATGCCGCCCGCATCGTGGTGCGCGTCAACGAAGCCGAGATCGGCGTTGACGATGCCGGCGTCGACATCTACACGCTGACCAAATACACGCGTTCCAACCAGAACACCAATCTCAATCAGCGTCCGCTGGTGAAGGTGGGTGACGTGGTGGCCAGGGGCGACACCCTGGCCGATGGCTCCTCGACCGATCTCGGCGAGCTGGCGCTGGGCCAGAACATGCTGGTCGCGTTCATGCCCTGGAACGGTTACAACTTTGAGGACTCGATCCTGATTTCCGAGCGCGTCGTGCAGGAGGACCGCTACACCTCGATCCACATCGAGGAGCTGACTTGCACCGCGCGCGACACCAAGCTGGGCTCCGAGGAAATCACCGCCGACATTCCCAACGTGGGCGATCAGGCGCTGGCGCGTTTGGACGAGTCCGGCGTGGTGTACATCGGCGCCGAGGTGAAAGCTGGCGACATCCTGGTGGGCAAGGTCACGCCCAAGGGCGAAAGCCAGCTGACCCCCGAGGAGAAACTGCTGCGTGCGATCTTCGGCGAGAAGGCGTCCGACGTGAAGGACTCATCCTTACGCGTGCCTCCGGGCATGGACGGCACCGTGATCGACGTGCAGGTGTTCACCCGCGACGGCGTCGAGCGCGACAAGCGTGCCAAACAGATCGAGGAGGCCGAGACCAAGCGCATTCGCAAGGATCTTGACGATCAGTTCCGCATCCTCGAAGGCGCGATCTTCCAGCGCTTGCGCCAGCAGATCGCCGGCAAGGCGGCCAACAGCGGTCCGCATGGGCTGAAGCGTGGTGCGGTCATCACCGACGAGTATCTGGACACGTTGAAGAAGGACGAGTGGTTCAAGATCAGCCTCAAGGACGAGGATGCCGCAGAGTTGCTGGAACGTGCCGGCGAACAGATCAAGATGCACAAGGACGCCTTCGAGCGCCGCTTCAAGGAGAAGCAGGCCAAGCTGGCGCAGGGCGATGACCTGCAGCCGGGCGTGTTGAAGATGGTCAAGGTGTATCTGGCCGTGAAGCGCCGCATCCAGCCCGGCGACAAGATGGCCGGACGCCACGGCAACAAGGGCGTGGTGTCCATGATCGTGCCGGTTGAGGATATGCCGCACATGGCCGACGGCACGCCGGTGGACATCGTGCTGAACCCGCTCGGCGTGCCCTCGCGCATGAACATCGGACAGATTCTCGAGGTGCACTTGGGTTGGGCCGCACGCGGCCTGGGCCTACGCCTCGGGCGTATGCTCGATGCCAGCGAGAAGGCCTCCAAGCTGCGTGACTTCCTGGATCAGATCTACAACCGTGACGAGGCCGGCAAGGCGCACCACGTCAGCCTGAAATCGTTCAGTGATGCCGAAATCTTGGCCTTGGCCGGCAACCTGCGTACTGGCGTGCCGATGGCCACGCCGGTGTTCGATGGCGCCAACGAGTCCGAAATCAAAGCCATGCTGCGTCTGGCCGAACTGCCCGAGAACGGGCAGACCACGCTGTACGACGGCCGTACCGGCGAGGCGTTCGATCGTCCAGTGACGGTGGGTTACATGCATATGTTGAAGCTCAACCACCTGGTCGACGACAAGATGCATGCGCGTTCTACCGGCCCATACTCGCTGGTCACGCAGCAGCCGCTGGGTGGCAAGGCCCAGTTCGGCGGCCAACGCTTCGGCGAAATGGAAGTGTGGGCGCTGGAAGCCTATGGCGCGGCCTACACCCTGCAGGAAATGCTCACGGTGAAATCCGACGATGTGCAGGGCCGCAACCAGATGTACAAGAGCATCGTCGACGGTGACCACCTGATGGCGGCGGGCATGCCCGAATCCTTCAATGTGCTGGTGAAGGAAATCCGCTCGCTGGCGATCAACATCGAGCTCGAAGAGCACAAGTGATCGGCGTCGGCTGAGGAGACAAATCCATGAAAGACCTGCTCAATCTGTTCAACCAGCAGCGCCAAACGCTGGACTTCGATGCCATCAAGATCAGCCTGGCGTCACCGGATCTGATTCGTTCCTGGTCCTATGGCGAAGTCAAGAAGCCGGAGACCATCAACTACCGGACGTTCAAGCCCGAGCGCGACGGCTTGTTCTGCGCGGCGATCTTCGGCCCGATCAAGGACTACGAATGCCTGTGCGGCAAGTACAAGCGCATGAAGCATCGCGGCGTGGTCTGCGAGAAGTGCGGCACCGAGGTCACCCTGGCCAAGGTGCGTCGCGAACGCATGGGCCACATCGAGCTGGCCAGTCCGACGGCGCACATCTGGTTCCTGAAGTCGCTGCCCTCGCGCATTGGCCTGATGCTCGACATGACCTTGCGCGACATCGAGCGCATTCTGTATTTCGAAGCATATGTAGTGGTCGAGCCCGGCCTGACCCCGATGAGCCGCGGGCAACTGCTCAATGAAGATCAGTATCTGGCCGCGGTCGAGGAGCACGGCGACGAATTCACCGCGCGCATGGGTGCCGAGGCAGTCTATGAACTGTTGAAGTCGATCGATCTGCCGGCCGAGCTGGTGCGTCTGCGCGAAGAGCTGGCCAGCACCAACTCCGAAACCAAGCTCAAGCGGCTGACCAAGCGCATCAAGCTGATCGAGGCGTTCCACGAGTCCGGCAACCGCCCCGAGTGGATGGTGATGACCGTGCTGCCGGTGCTGCCGCCGGAGCTGCGTCCCCTGGTGCCGTTGGATGGCGGCCGTTTCGCCACTTCCGACCTGAACGATCTGTACCGCCGCGTCATCAACCGCAACAACCGTCTCAAGCGCCTGCTCGAACTCAATGCGCCGGACATCATCGTGCGCAACGAGAAGCGCATGCTGCAGGAGTCGGTGGATGCGCTGTTCGACAACGGCCGTCGCGGTCGTGCCATCACCGGCACCAACAAGCGCACGCTGAAGTCCCTGGCGGACATGATCAAGGGCAAGCAGGGCCGCTTCCGCCAGAACCTGCTGGGCAAGCGCGTCGACTATTCCGGCCGTTCGGTGATCGTGGTCGGACCGACCCTGCGCCTGCACCAGTGCGGCCTGCCCAAGAAGATGGCGTTGGAGCTGTTCAAGCCTTTCATCTTCGCGCGCCTGCAGCGTAACGGGTTGGCCACCACCATCAAGGCCGCCAAGCGCATGGTCGAGCGCGAGGAGCCGGTGGTGTGGGACATCCTCGAGGACGTGATCCGTGAACATCCGGTGCTGCTGAACCGCGCACCGACGCTGCATCGTCTGGGCATCCAGGCGTTCGAGCCGGTACTCATCGAAGGCAAGGCCATCCAGTTGCATCCGCTGGTGTGCACCGCCTTCAACGCCGATTTCGACGGCGACCAGATGGCTGTGCACGTGCCGCTGTCTCTGGAAGCGCAGGTCGAGGCACGCGCCTTGATGATGTCCACCAACAACATCCTTTCGCCCGCCAATGGTGACCCGATCATCGTCCCCACGCAGGACGTGGTGCTTGGGCTTTACTACATGAGCCGCGAGCTGATCGGCGCCAAGGGCGAGGGCATGGCTTTTGCCGACGTCGCCGAGGTGCGCCGTGCGTACGACAACCGCGTCGTTTCGCTGCACGCCAAAGTCAAGGTACGTATCGCCGAGGTCGATGTCGATGCTGACGGCAAGCGCAGCGCACGCCGCTCGTTGATCGAAACCAGCGTGGGCCGTGCTTTGCTCGCCGAAATCCTGCCCGAGGGCCTGCCGTTCTCGTTGGTAAACATCGAGTTGACCAAGAAATCCATCTCGCGCCTGATCAACGCCTGCTATCGGCGTCTGGGCCTGAAGGACACGGTCGTTTTCGCGGATAAGCTGATGTACACCGGCTTCCGCATGGCCACGCGTGCCGGCATCTCGATCGGCATCGACGACATGAAAGTGCCCACCGAGAAAAAAGCCATCCTCGAAGTCGCCGAGAAGGAAGTCGTCGAAATCCAGGAGCAATTCCAGTCCGGACTGGTCACCGCGGGTGAGCGCTACAACAAGGTCGTGGACATCTGGTCGCGCACCAACGAACAGATCGCCAAGGCCATGATCGAGGGCATCGGCAGTGAGAAGGCCACGACGCGCGATGGCAAGCACGTCGAGCAGAAATCGATGAACTCGATTTACATCATGGCCGACTCCGGTGCACGCGGCTCCGCTGCGCAGATCCGCCAGCTGGCCGGCATGCGCGGACTGATGGCCAAGCCCGACGGCTCGATTATCGAGACGCCCATCAAGGCCAACTTCCGCGAAGGCCTCGATGTGTTGCAGTACTTCATTTCCACCCACGGTGCGCGCAAGGGTCTGGCCGATACTGCGCTGAAGACGGCCAACTCAGGTTACCTGACGCGCCGTCTGGTGGACGTGGCGCAGGATGTGGTCGTGACCCGCAACGATTGCGGTACTCTCGAGGGCCTGACCATGGCGCCCATCGTCGAGGGTGGTGATGTGGTCGAGCCCTTGCGCGATCGCGTGCTGGGCCGAGTGGTGTCCGAGGACGTCTATGCGCCCGGCAACGACAATGCCCCCATCGTGACGCGCAATACGCTGCTCGACGAAGTGCTGGTCGAGAAGCTCGACGCCGCCGGCGTGCAGTCGGTCAAGGTGCGCTCGCCAATCACTTGCGAGTCGTCGCACGGTGTTTGCGCTCAGTGCTACGGCCGCGATCTTGCGCGCGGGCACCTGGTGAACATTGGCGAGGCGATTGGTGTGATCGCCGCGCAGTCCATCGGCGAGCCTGGCACACAGCTGACCATGCGCACGTTCCACATCGGCGGGGCCGCTTCGCGTGCGGCCGCGGTCGATAACGTGACTGTGCGTACCACCGGCGTGGTCAAATTCAGCAACCTCAAGACAGTCCAGCACACCCAGGGCCACCTGGTCGCGGTGTCACGCTCCGGCGAGCTGAGCGTGCTCGATGCCCAAGGTCGCGAACGCGAACGCTACAAGGTGCCTTACGGCGCGACGATTAATGTGCGCGACGGTGCGCAAATCAAGGCCGGACAAGTCGCGGCCAACTGGGATCCGCATACGCATCCGATCGTTTCGGAAGTGGCGGGTGTCGTGCACTTCAGCGACTTCATCGAAGGCATCACGGTGCAGTCGCAGACCGACGAACTGACCGGCCTGGAAAGCGCCGTGGTCACCGATCCCAAACGCCGCGGTAGCGGCGCGAAGGATCTGCGGCCCATGGTCCGGCTCGAAGACAAGAAGGGCCACGAACTGAAACTGCCGGGTACCGACATCCCCGCGCAGTACTTTCTGCCGGCGGGCGCTATTGTCTCGCTGCAGGATGGCGTCGAGGTTGGCGTGGGCGACGTGGTCGCGCGCATTCCGCAGGAAACCTCGAAGACCCGCGATATCACCGGCGGCCTGCCGCGCGTGGCAGACCTGTTCGAGGCACGCAAGCCGAAGGAACCGGCGATCCTTGCCGAACGTTCCGGCGTGGTCAGTTTCGGCAAGGACACCAAGGGCAAGCAGCGCCTGATCATTCGCGACAGCGAGGGCAACGAGCACGAGGAACTGATCCCGAAGTGGCGCCATGTCATCGTGTTCGAAGGCGAGCATGTGGAAAAGGGCGAAACCGTGGTTGATGGCGAGCCCAACCCGCACGACATCCTGCGCTTGCTGGGTGTCGAGCCGCTGGCGGCTTATCTGGTGAAAGAAATCCAGGACGTCTACCGCCTGCAAGGCGTCAGGATCAATGACAAGCACATCGAAGCCATCATTCGCCAAATGCTGCGCAAGGTCGAGATCACCGAAGGCGGCGACACTCGCTATCTGCGTGGCGAGCAGGTCGATCGCCTGCGCATGCTTGCCGAGAATCGGCGCACCGAGGCCCGCTCCGAGCGGCCTGCCGGTTGCCAGCCGATGCTGCTGGGCATCACCAAGGCATCACTGGCCACGGAATCGTTCATCTCAGCGGCATCTTTCCAGGAAACCACGCGCGTGCTTACGGAGGCCTCGGTGCGCGGCACCCGTGATGGCTTGCGCGGACTGAAGGAGAATGTTATTGTCGGCCGCTTGATTCCAGCCGGAACAGGCTTGGCCTACCATGCCCAGCGGCGCGGTCAGGCGGCGTTTTCCGAGTCTGATGCCGACGCGTTGGCGGCCTCGGCTGCGGTATTCGAAGAAATCTCCGTGGGGGACGACAGCAGCGACTGACTGCTGCTTCATCCGGACGATTTCGACACATACGAAATGAGGCGCAGGACGCGCTTCGTGTTCGGGACAGGGAGGGTGCGGTTCGGGCTTGCTGTTGGCCACGACCCCATGTTAAATTCCCGCTTCTTAGCAGGCCGAGTTGGCTCGGCCTGCGTTTATGTTTGACAGGACATACCAAAGCATGGCGACGATCAACCAGCTGGTGCGCAAACCGCGTAGCCCCAAAAGCTACAAGAGCGCTTCTCCTGCGCTGCAAAGCTGCCCGCAGCGTCGTGGCGTGTGCACCCGCGTCTATACCACCACACCCAAGAAGCCCAATTCAGCGCTGCGCAAAGTTGCCAAGGTGCGCCTGACTAACGGGTACGAAGTCATCAGCTACATCGGCGGCGAAGGGCACAATTTGCAGGAGCACTCGGTGGTGCTGATTCGAGGTGGGCGCGTGAAGGATCTGCCGGGCGTGCGTTACCACACCGTGCGCGGCAGTCTCGACTGCGCGGGCATTGCCAAGCGCCGCCAAGCGCGCTCGAAGTACGGCGCCAAGCGTCCCAAGGCCTGAGCCAGGAGCTATTTGTCATGTCGCGTAAAGGTTCCCATCCCGCGCGTGTTGTGCTGGCCGATCCCAAGCACGGCAGCCTCTCGATTGCCCGTTTCATCAACATGGTGATGAAAAGCGGCAAGAAATCGGTTGCCGAACAAATCGTCTATGGCGCAATCGACCAGATTGGGCAGAAGCACGCGGAGCCGGTGGCGCTGGTCGAAAAAGCGCTCGGCAATGTTGCTCCGGCGGTGGAAGTGAAGTCGCGCCGTGTTGGCGGTGCGACCTACCAGGTTCCCGTCGAGGTGCGCCCGTCGCGCCGTCAAGCACTGGCCATGCGCTGGGTGATCGAGGCTGCGCGCAAGCGCGGCGAGAACACCATGCCCCGCAAGCTGGCCGCTGAGCTGCTCGACGCTTCCGAAAGTCGCGGTGGCGCGGTGAAGAAGCGCGAGGAAACCCACCGCATGGCAGAAGCCAACAAGGCCTTCTCGCACTACCGCTGGTAAGCATTCGAGGTTTGCATCGTGGCTCGTACGACCCCCATCGACCGTTATCGCAACTTCGGCATCATGGCGCACATTGATGCCGGCAAGACGACGACGACTGAGCGCATCCTCTACTACACCGGCGTCAATCACAAGATTGGCGAGGTCCACGATGGCGCGGCCACGATGGACTGGATGGAGCAGGAGCAGGAGCGCGGCATCACCATTACTTCCGCGGCCACCACGTGCTTCTGGAAAGGCATGGATTTGTCGCTGCCGGAGCACCGCTTCAACATCATCGACACTCCGGGTCACGTCGACTTCACCATTGAAGTCGAACGCTCGCTGCGCGTGCTCGATGGAGCAGTCTTCGTGCTATGCGCCGTGGGTGGTGTGCAGCCGCAGTCGGAGACCGTCTGGCGTCAGGCCAACAAGTACGGTGTGCCGCGTCTGGCTTTCGTCAACAAAATGGATCGCACGGGCGCCAATTTCGACAAAGTCGTCGAACAGCTCAAATCGCGTTTGGGCGCGCATCCCGTGCCGATGCAGGTTCCGATCGGCGCTGAAGAGAACTTCGAGGGCGTCGTCGATCTGGTCAAGATGAAAGCCATCATCTGGGACCCTGCCTCCCAGGGCATGAAGTTCGAATACCGAGAGATCCCTGCGGGGCTGCAGGAAAAGTGCGCCAAGGCGCACAACTTCCTGGTCGAATCGGCAGCCGAAACTTCTGAAGAGCTGATGAACAAGTACCTCGAAGAAGGTTTGCTCAGCGAGGACGAGATCATCACAGGAATCCGTGCCGGCACCCTGGCCAATTCGCTGATCCCTGTCTTCTGTGGCTCCGCCTTCAAGAACAAGGGCGTGCAGGCCATGCTCGACGCGGTCATCCGGCTTTTGCCGTCGCCGGCCGATCGCCCGGCTGTCAAGGGAACCGACGAACGCGAACAGGAAATCAGCCGCAAAGCGCTGGATACCGAGCCGTTCGCGGCTCTGGCATTCAAGATCATGACCGATCCGTTCGTTGGCTCGCTGAGTTTCTTCCGCGTCTATTCTGGCGTGCTGGCCGCTGGCGACCAGGTTTACAACCCGATCAAAAGCCGCAAGGAGCGCATCGGCCGCATCCTGCAGATGCACGCCAACCAGCGTGAGGAAATCAAGGAAGTTCGCGCTGGCGACATCGCCGCAGCCGTGGGTCTGAAAGATGTGACCACGGGCGACACACTGTGCGCCCAGGATCACGTGATCACGCTGGAGCGCATGACGTTTCCCGAGCCGGTGATCGCCATGGCGGTAGAGCCCAAGACCAAGAGCGATCAAGAAAAGATGGGCATTGCACTATCTCGTCTGGCGCAAGAAGACCCGAGCTTCCGCGTGCGCACTGACGAGGAGTCCGGTCAGACCATCATCGCTGGAATGGGCGAGTTGCACCTTGAAATCCTGGTCGACCGCATGAAGCGCGAGTTCAACGTCGAGGCCAACGTCGGTAAGCCGCAGGTGGCCTATCGCGAAACCATCCGCAAGGTCGTGCTCAAACAGGATGGCAAGTTCGTGCGTCAGTCCGGCGGTAAGGGCCAGTATGGTCACGTCGTGCTCGAACTACATCCGCAAGAACGCGGCGCGGGTTACATTTTCGAGAACGCCATCGTCGGCGGAACCGTTCCCAAGGAGTACATCCCGGCGGTTGACAAAGGCATCCAGGAGGCAATGGCCAACGGTATCTTGGCGGGCTTCCCGGTGGTCGACATCAAGATCCGCCTGGTCGATGGCTCTTATCACGAGGTGGACTCCAGCGAAATGGCGTTCAAGATCGCCGGTTCGATGGGCTTCAAGGAAGGCTTCCACAAGGCCAGTCCGGTGTTGCTGGAACCGATCATGAAAGTCGAAGTGGTGACGCCTGAGGACTACATGGGCGACGTGATGGGCGACCTCAGCCGCCGGCGTGGTGTTCTGCAGGGTTCGGACGACAGTCCCTCCGGCAAATTGATCAACGCGCTGGTACCGCTGGGTGAGATGTTCGGTTACGCCACATCCCTGCGCTCGATGAGTCAGGGGCGTGCGACGTTCACAATGGAATTCGATCACTACGCCGAAGCGCCCAACAACATCGCCGAACAGGTGATGAAGAAGTCCGCCTGAGTTTGCACACATCATCATCAACTGAAACGTTTTGAGGTTACTAAGCCATGTCCAAGGAAAAATTCGAGCGAAAGAAGCCGCACGTGAACGTGGGGACGATCGGTCACGTGGACCACGGGAAGACGACGCTGACGGCGGCGCTGACGAAGGTGGGTGCGGAGCGGTTTGGCGGGGAGTTCAAGGCGTACGATCAGATTGACGCGGCGCCGGAAGAGAAGGCGCGCGGGATCACGATTTCGACGGCGCACGTGGAGTACGAGTCGCCGAAGCGGCACTACGCGCACGTGGATTGTCCTGGGCACGCGGACTACGTGAAGAACATGATCACGGGTGCGGCGCAGATGGACGGGGCGATTTTGGTGTGCAGTGCGGCGGACGGTCCGATGCCGCAGACGCGGGAGCACATTTTGCTGGCGCGGCAGGTTGGGGTGCCGTACATCGTGGTGTTTTTGAACAAGGCGGACATGGTGGACGATGCGGAGTTGTTGGAGCTGGTGGAGATGGAAGTCCGCGAGTTGTTGAGCAAGTACAGTTTTCCAGGCGAGGAGACGCCGATCATCAAGGGATCGGCGTTGAAGGCGCTGGAGGGAGATCAGAGCGAGATCGGAGTGCCGGCGATCATCAAGCTGGTGGAGGCGCTGGACAGTTGGATACCGGAGCCGAAGCGTGACATTGACAAGCCGTTTTTGATGCCGGTGGAGGACGTGTTCAGCATTTCGGGACGCGGCACGGTGGTGACGGGACGCATCGAGCGCGGGATTGTCAAGGTGGGTGACGAGATCGAGATTGTGGGCATCCGGCCGACGACGAAGACGACGGTGACGGGTGTGGAGATGTTCCGCAAGTTGCTGGAGCAGGGCCAGGCGGGGGACAACGCGGGGCTGCTGCTGCGCGGCACGAAGCGCGACGAAGTGGAGCGCGGGCAGGTGCTGTGCAAGCCGGGATCGATTACGCCGCACACGAAGTTCGAGGCGGAGGTGTACGTGCTGTCGAAGGAGGAGGGCGGGCGGCACACGCCGTTTTTCAAGGGCTACCGGCCGCAGTTTTACTTTCGGACGACGGACGTGACGGGTGCGGTGGAGTTGCCGGAGGGCGTGGAGATGGTGATGCCTGGCGACAACATCAAGATGAAGGTGGCGTTGATAGCGCCGATTGCGATGGAGGAAGGGCTGCGATTCGCGATTCGCGAAGGTGGCCGCACCGTCGGGGCCGGCGTCGTCGCCAAGATCATCGAGTAACGGATACCACGCAGAGGGCGGCGAAAGTCGCCCCGGGCATTGGCTCTTTTAACAGGATATGGCTATGGCGAACCAGAAGATTCGCATTCGGCTCAAGGCATATGACCATCGACTGATCGACCGCTCGGCGAGCGAGATCGTCGAAACCGCCAAGCGCACTGGCGCCACGGTGCTCGGTCCGATTCCGCTGCCGACCAAGATCGAACGCTACACCGTGCTGGTGTCGCCGCATGTCGACAAGGACGCGCGCGACCAGTATGAGACGCGCACGCACAAGCGGGTGCTCGACATCGTCGATCCCAATGACAAAACCGTGGACGCGCTGATGAAGCTCGACCTCGCCGCTGGCGTGGACGTGCAGATCAAGCTTGGCTGAGCCGTAGGAATCGGGGTAAAGAAATGAGTATCGGACTGGTAGGCCGCAAGTGCGGCATGAGCCGAATCTTCACCGAAGACGGCCGCTCGGTACCGGTGACGCTGATCGAGGCGACACCCAACCGCGTAACCCAGGTGAAGGCCATTGACAGCGACGGCTACGCCGCCGTGCAGGTCACCGTGGGCGCCAAGCGTGCCAACCTGCTCAGCAAGGCGGCCAAGGGCCATTTCGCGAAAGCCAAGGTCGAGCCGGGCCGTGGTCTTTGGGAATTCCGTGTCGCACCCGCAGACGCTGCGGCGTACAGCGTAGGCAGCGAGATCAAGCTGGATGACGTGTTCAAGGTGGGCCAGAGCGTCGATGTCGCCGGCGTCACCAAGGGCAAAGGCTTCCAGGGCACGATCAAGCGCCACAATTTCACCATGGGCGATGCCACCCATGGCAATTCGCTATCGCACCGTGCGCCGGGCTCGATCGGGCAGCGCCAGACGCCGGGACGCGTGTTTCCCGGGAAGCGCATGTCCGGCCAGATGGGTAACGTCCGGCAGTCGGCGCAGCGCCTCGAAGTGATGCGCATCGATAGCGATAACCACGTCATTGCCATCAAAGGTGCCGTCCCCGGCGCCACGGGTGGCGACGTGGTCATCCGCCCAACCAGCAAGGGTTGAGGAGTCAGGTCATGGAAATCAACGTAACCGACGCCGCGCCCTTGCAGGTGGCTGAGGCCGTTTTTGGCGCCGAGTTCAACGAGAACCTCGTGCACCAGGTCGTGGTGGCGTACCGCAACGCGGGTCGCGCCGGCACCAAGGCGCAGCTCTCGCGCAGCGAAATGTCGGGCACCACCAAGAAATTCAAGAAGCAGAAGGGTGGCGGCGCACGCCACGGCGACTATCGCGCGCCGATCTTCGTTGGTGGCGGCAAGACCTTCGCCGCCAAGCCGCGCAGTTTTGAGCAAAAGGTCAACCGCAAGATGTACCGCGGTGCCATGCGCAGCATTCTTGCCGAGCTGAATCGACAGGGTCGGCTGCAGGTGGTGCCGGGCTTCGGCATCGAGCAGCCGAAAACACGTGGACTGGTGGGCGCGTTGAGCAAATTGGGGGCTTCCGGTCATGTGCTCTTGATTGACGACAGCGCCAACGAAGCGCTGTATCTGGCCGCGCGCAACCTGCCGCATGTGCATGTGGTCGATGTGGCCGCCATGAGTCCGGTCGCGCTGGTCGGCGCCGATCGCGTGGTGATGACGGTTGAGTCCGTCAAGAAGATCGAGGCGTGGCTGGCATGAACAACGAAACCCTTCTCAACGTGCTGCGCGCGCCGCTGATCTCCGAAAAAACGGCGCGCGTGGGCGAGCACAATCAGTACGTCTTCGAGGTTGCTCCCGAGGCTACCAAGGCCGAGGTCAAGGCGGCGATCGAGCAGTTGTTCGAGGTCAAGGTCGAAGCGGTCAACGTGGTCAACGTCAAGGGTAAAAGCAAGTCCTTCCGTTACCGCCCAGGGCGTCGCGCCAGCATGCGCAAGGCCTATATCCGCCTCGCCGCGGGCCAGACTATCGACATGATGGCGAAGGCCTGAGTCAGGAGCTACAGCAATGGCATTGATGACATTCAAGCCGACTTCCGCAGGGCGCCGCGCCATGGTGCGCGTGTCGACTCCGGATCTGCACAAGGGTGCGCCACACGCGCCCCTGGTGGAGGCGCAAAGCAACACGGGTGGGCGCAACCATTACGGTCGTATCACCACGCGTCATCGCGGCGGCGGTCACAAGCAGCACTATCGTCTGATTGATTTCAAGCGTGACAAGGAAGGCATCGCCTGCCGTGTCGAACGCCTCGAGTACGACCCCAACCGCACCGCGCACATTGCGCTGGTACTGTACGCCGACGGCGAGCGCCGTTACATCATCGCGCCGCGTGGCCTCGCGGTCGGCGACCAGTTGGTTGCCGGTCGCGATGCGCCTATCAAGCCAGGTAACTGTCTGCCGCTGCGTAATGTGCCCATCGGTTCCACCGTGCATTGCATCGAAATGAAGCCCGGCAAGGGCGCGCAGCTGGCACGCAGCGCGGGCGCATCGGTGCAGCTGGTCGCGCGTGAACTGGGCTTCGCGACCCTGCGTCTGCGGTCAGGCGAGATGCGCAGGGTTCCGGTCGAATGTCGCGCGGTCATCGGCGAAGTCGGCAACACCGAGCACAACCTGCGCAAGATCGGCAAGGCCGGTGCCAAGCGCTGGAAGGGCGTGCGTCCGACCGTTCGTGGCGTGGCCATGAATCCCGTCGACCACCCGCACGGTGGTGGTGAAGGGCGTACCTCGGGTGGCCGTCACCCAGTCAGCCCGTGGGGCTTGCCCACCAAGGGCTACAAGACGCGCAACAACAAGCGCACGCAGAACATGATCGTGCGTCGCCGCAAGTAACAGGATATCGACATGCCGCGTTCGCTCAAAAAAGGTCCCTTCATCGACCTGCATCTGATGAAGAAAGTCGAGGCCTCGGCCGCGACCAACAGCAAGCGTCCGATCAAAACCTGGTCGCGCCGCTCCATGATCGTGCCGGAAATGGTCGGTATGACCATCGCCGTGCACAACGGCAAGCAGCACGTGCCGGTGCTGGTCAACGAAAACATGGTCGGGCACAAGCTCGGCGAGTTCGCGGCCACGCGCGCGTTCAAAGGCCATTCCGGCGACAAGAAATCCGCCGCGCCGGCCGCCAAGAAGTGATGGAGACGGAGATGGAAGCCAAGGCAATTCTGCGCGGCGCCCGCATCTCGGCGCAAAAAGCGCGTCTGGTGGCCGATCTGGTGCGCGGCATGCCGGTCGACAGGGCCAGCGGCCTGCTCGAGCACACCGAGAAGAAGGCGGCGCACATCGTGCGCAAGTTGTTGCTTTCGGCCATCGCCAATGCCGAGAACAACCTGGGTGCCGATGTCGATGGGTTGAAAGTGACGCGCATCTTCGTTGATGAAGGTCCGGCGATGAAACGCATGCATGCGCGCGCCAAGGGTCGCGGTGCGCGCATCCTCAAGCGCACCAGCCACATCACCGTGGTCGTTGGCAACTGACGGGGCACGAGACAATGGGTCATAAAGTTCATCCGACCGGTATCCGCCTCGGCATCGCCAAGGACTGGAACTCCAAATGGTTTGCCGGCAAGCGCGAGTACGCGCAGTACCTGGCAGCCGACCTCAAGGTCCGCGAGATGCTCAAGCAGCGGCTCGCGCAAGCCGGCATCTCGAAAATCCTCATCGAGCGTCCGGCCAAGACTGCGCGCGTCACCATCCACACGGCCCGTCCGGGCGTGGTGATTGGCAAGAAGGGCGAAGACATCGATAAGTTGCGCCACGACGTCAGCAGGTTGATGGGCGTGCCTGCGCACATCAACGTTGCAGAAGTGCGCAAGCCTGAACTGGACGCACAGCTCGTGGCAGAAAGCATCGCCCAGCAATTGGAGCGCCGCATCATGTTTCGCCGCGCCATGAAGCGTGCGGTGGGCAACGCCATGCGACTGGGCGCTCTTGGCATCAAGGTCAACGTCGGTGGGCGACTCAACGGCGCCGAGATCGCGCGCTCCGAGTGGTATCGCGAGGGACGCGTGCCGCTGCATACGCTGCGCGCTGACATCGACTACGGCTTCGCCGAGGCCAAGACCACTTACGGCGTCATCGGCGTCAAGGTCTGGATCTACAAGGGCGAGGTCTTCGATCTGGCTGCGGCTCAGCAGCAGGAAGAGAAGGACGCCCAACGTGAGCCGCGTCGCGGCGGCGGTGAACGCGCCGAACGCGCCGAACGCGCCGAACGCCAAGCTGCGGCGAAGTAAGGAGCATCCTCATGCTGCAACCCAAACGCACCAAATACCGCAAGATGTTCAAGGGCCGCAACGAGGGCCTCAGTTACAGCGCCAACCTGGTCAGCTTCGGCGAGTACGGCCTGAAGGCGACCACGCACGGACACCTGACCGCACGTCAGATCGAGGCCGCGCGTCGCAGTATCTCCCGTTACGTCAAACGTGGCGGCAAGCTGTGGATCCGTGTGTTCCCCGACAAGCCGATCACCCGCAAGCCGATCGAGGTGCGCATGGGCGCCGGCAAGGGCGGCGTCGAGTTCTGGGTGGCGCCCATCCAGCCCGGCCGAATGCTTTACGAGATCGAAGGTGTCGATGAGGCTACCGCGCGGGAGGCATTCCGTCTGGCTGCCGCCAAGCTCTCCGTGCAAACAACCTTTGTCACCCGGGCGGTGCTGTCATGAACATCAAGGAACTGCGCAATCAGTCGGCTGCTGATCTAGCCAAACACGTGCTCGATCTGCGCAAAGAGCAGTTCAACCTGCGCATGCAGCGCAGCGCGGGTGAGTTCAAACAGACGCACCAGTTCAAGCGGGTGCGTCGCGATATCGCCCGCGCCAAGACGGTGCTGGGCGAGACGAAGTGAGAGCGGCCATGAGTGAAACCACATCCGCCACGCGCAGCCTGCAGGGCCGCGTGGTCAGCAACAAGATGAACCATACCGTCACGGTGCTGATCGAACGCCAGGTGCAGCATGGTGTCTACGGCAAGATCTTGCGCCGCTCGACCAAGCTGCACGCGCACGACGAATCCGGGGCCTGCCGTGAAGGCGATTTGGTGCGCATCGTCGAATGCCGGCCCATTTCCAAGACCAAGCACCACCGCGTGGTCGAAGTGCTGCAGCACGCCGGCGAATGAGGATATCGACATGATCCAGATGCAATCCAAGCTGGCGGCAGCTGACAACAGTGGTGCGCGTGAACTGATGTGCATCAAGGTGCTGGGCGGCTCCAAGCGCCGTTACGCGGGCATCGGCGATGTCATCAAGGTGACCGTCAAGGACGCAATCCCGCGCGGCAAGGTCAAGAAAGGCGAGGTCTACGATGCCGTAGTGGTGCGTACCGCGAAGGGTGTGCGCCGTCCCGACGGTTCGCTGATCCGTTTCGATGGAAATGCCGCCGTTCTACTCAACAACAAGCTCGAGCCGATCGGCACCCGCATCTTCGGGCCGGTCACCCGCGAGCTGCGCAGCGAGCGTTTCATGAAGATTGTCTCGCTGGCGCCAGAAGTGCTCTGAGCGGAGAAGAATTCATGAACCGTATTCGCAAAGGTGATCAGGTGATCGTGATCGCCGGCAAGGACAAGGGCAAGCGGGGCGAGGTAGCACGCGTCGTTGGTGAGCGCGTGTATGTGACCAACGTCAACATGGTCAAGCGCCACACCAAGCCCAATCCGCAGATCAACCAGCCCGGCGGCATCATCGAGCGTGAAGCCCCGATCCACCAGTCCAACGTCATGCTGTTCAACTCCGCCAACGGCAAGGGTTCGCGCGTCGCATTCAAGACGCTCGAAGACGGCCGCAAGGTGCGCGTGTATCGCGGCACCGGCGAAGTGGTGGACGCATAAGGAGCCTGCCATGACCCGCCTCGAGAAGATCTACAAGGAGCAGGTGGTGCCGAAGTTGATCGAGCGCTTCGGCTACACCAATGTCATGCAGGTGCCGCGCATCACCAAGGTCACGCTCAACATGGGTGTGGGCGAAGCCGCGGCCAATAAGAAAGTTCTGGAAAACGCGCTGGCTGACATGGCCAAGATCGCCGGCCAGAAACCGGTGGCCACCAAGGCGCGCGTATCGGTCGCTTCGTTCAAGATCCGCGACGGCTGGCCGATCGGCTGCAAGGTCACGTTGCGGCGCGCCGGTATGTACGAATTCCTGGACCGCCTGATCAGCGTGGCGTTGCCGCGCGTGCGCGATTTCCGCGGTGTCTCCGGCCGGTCGTTCGACGGTCGCGGCAATTTCAACATGGGTATCAAGGAGCAGATCATCTTCCCCGAGATCGATTTCGATCAGGTCGATGCGCTGCGCGGCATGGACATTTCCATTGCCACCACCGCCCGCAGTGATGCCGAAGCCAAGGCCTTGCTCGAAGCGTTCAACTTTCCGTTCCGCAACTGATCCGGGGCAAACCATGGCTAAGCAATGCATGATCAACCGCGAGGTCAAGCGGTCCAAGCTGGTCAAGAAGCACGCCGCCAAGCGGGCCGAGCTCAAAAAGACCATCGCCAACCCACAGTCCTCATACGAGGAAAAATTGGCTGCGGTGACCGCGCTGCAGAAATTGCCGCGTGACTCCAGTGCGAGCAGGCAGACCACACGTTGCGCGCTCTCGGGCCGCTCGCATGGCGTCTATCGCAAGTTCGGCCTGGGCCGCAACAAGTTGCGCGAAGCCACCATGCGGGGCGACGTGCCAGGTTTGCGCAAGGCCAGCTGGTGAGTCAGCGTCGGATATCGGTGCAAGTTCAAACAGGAACCCTCCATGAGCATGACTGATCCCATCGCCGATATGTTCACGCGCATCCGCAACGCCCAAGCCATGGGCAAGGCGGTCGTGAGCATGCCGGCATCCAAGGCCAAGGCGGCCATCGCCGATCTGCTGAAATCAGAGGGCTACATCCTCGATGTGCAGCTTGCCAAAGAAGGCGCCAAGGCCAATCTCGAAATCCGCCTTAAGTATTTCGAGGGCCGCCCGGCCATCGAGCGCATCGATCGCGTCAGCCGTTCGGGTCTGCGCGTATATCGCGGCAAGAACGCCCTGCCCAAGGTTCTGGGTGGTCTCGGCATATCCATCGTGTCGACTTCGTCCGGACTGATGACCGATGCCCAGGCACGTGCCAAGGGCGTCGGTGGCGAAGTCATCGGCGTCGTGGCCTAAGGAGAACGCGCATGTCACGTGTAGCCAAAAAGCCGGTGGCGCTGCCCAAGGGCGTCGAGTGCAAATTCGAGTCGGAAAAAATCACGGTCAAGGGTCCTAAGGGCGCACTGACCGTGCAGGCGCCGCACGGCGTCAGCCTGCGCGTCGAGGCCGGCCATGTTCTCTGCGAAGGACAGGGTGAAACCGAGTCCAAATTCGTCGGCACCACTCGCGCGCTGCTGGCTAACATGGTCAGGGGCGTGGCCGAAGGTTTCGAGCGCAAACTCGAGTTGGTGGGCGTGGGCTACAAGGCTTCCATGCAGGGCAAGACGTTGAACCTGGCGCTTGGTTTCTCGCACCCGGTCAGCTTCGCGGCGCCCGAGGGCATCACCCTGGAAACGCCCAGCGCCACGGAGATCCTGGTCAAGGGACTGGACAAGCAGCGCGTCGGCGAGGTGGCCGCAAAAATTCGCGCCTACCGTCCGCCCGAACCCTACAAAGGCAAGGGCGTGCGCTATTCCGGCGAGAAGATCACCCTGAAGGAAGCCAAGAAGGCCTGATCGGCCCATCCGCTTTCGGAGAACAAGTCGTGGAAAAGAAAACCGCTCGTCTACGCCGCGCCAAATCGACGCGTGCACACATCCGTGAACTGGCAATGGCGCGCCTCAGCGTGCACCGTAGCAACCAGCACCTCTACGCCCAGGTATTCGCGGCCGATGGCAGCCGCGTGATTGCTGCCGCCTCGACGCTGCAGAAAGCCGTCGGCGCCGGCCTGAAGGGCAGCAAGAACCTTGCCGCTGCTGCTGCGGTGGGCAAGGCCGTGGCTGAGCGCGCCTTGGCGGCGGGCGTCGAGAAGGTTGCATTCGATCGTTCCGGCTTCCGCTATCACGGCCGCGTCAAGGCGCTGGCCGATGCTGCACGCGAAGCCGGCCTCAAGTTTTGATCCTGGCGCTGGCGCGCCTTACAACTCCAAGCGGCCCCGCGCCGTAAGCAAACGCCCTATACGGGCACGAAACAGGTGATCCATGTCGACGACAGATCGTGAAAATTCAGATGGCATGCTGGAGAAGCTCATTGCCGTCAACCGCGTCGCCAAGACGGTCAAGGGCGGACGGCAGATGAGCTTCACCGCCCTGACCGTGGTGGGTGACGGCGACGGCCGCGTCGGCCTCGGTTATGGCAAGGCGCGCGAAGTGCCCGCTGCCATCGCCAAGGCCATGGAGCGCGCACGGCGCAACATGGTCAAGGTGAAGCTCAATAACGGCACCTTGCATTACGCGATCAAGGCCAACCACGGTGCCGCGCGCGTCTACATGCAGCCCGCCTCGGAGGGTACCGGCGTGATCGCCGGGGGTGCCATGCGCGCCGTGCTCGAGGTGGTAGGCGTCAAGAACGTGCTGGCCAAAGCGGTCGGGTCGCGCAATCCGATCAACTTGGTGCGCGCCACCATCAAGGGCCTGCAGGCGCTGAGCACGCCCGAGTACATCGCCGCCAAGCGGGGCAAGACCGTCGCCGAGGTGCTGGGCCATGAGTGACAAGATCATCAGGGTGCGTCTAGTCAAGGGCCTGCGTGGCGTGCAGCATCGCCATCGTCTGAGCGTGCGCGCGCTGGGCCTGAACAAACTCAACGACGTGCGCGAGTTGAAGGACAGCCCGCAAGTGCGCGGTCTGATCCAGACTGTCAATTATCTTGTGCGTGTCGAGCAGTAATCAGCAGATCAGGAGCAGATCATGCGTTTGAACTCAATCAAGCCGGCCGATGGTGCGCGTCGTGAACGCGTGCGCGTGGGCCGCGGCATCGGCTCCGGTTTGGGCAAAACCGCCGGACGTGGACACAAAGGTCAGCACGCGCGTACGGGCAAGGGCAAGGTCAAGCCGGGTTTCGAGGGCGGTCAGATGCCCCTGCAGCGTCGCCTGCCCAAGATCGGGTTCCGCTCCAAGATGGCAGCCGAGTCGCAGGAGGTTTTCCTGTACCAGATCGCCGCGATCAAGGCCGACTTGATCGATGTGGCGGCATTACGGACCGCAGGCTTCATCGACGCTAAGGCCAAGCGCGTCAAGGTGGTCAAGAAGGGCGAGATCACGCGTGCCGTCAAACTGACCGGCCTGTTGGCCACGGCGGGCGCCAAGGCGGCCATCGAGGCGGCCGGCGGCAGCGTGGAGTAATCCTGTGGCCAGACAGGGCGCCGGATTGGCAAGCTTCGGCAAGCTCACCGAGCTCAAGCAGCGTTTGCTGTTCACGCTGGGGGCTCTGGTGGTGTTCCGTCTGGGATCGTTCATTCCGATCCCAGGCGTGAACCCGGATGCGATGACGCGCATGATCGAACAGGGCGGCGGTCTGTTGAACATGTTCAACATGTTCTCCGGCGGTGCGCTGGCGCGCTTCTCGGTATTCGCCCTGGGCGTGGTGCCTTACATCTCGGCCAGCATTGTCGTGCAGATGCTGGGCTCGATCCTGCCCAGCTGGCAGCAACTGCGCAAGGAAGGGCAGAGCGGCCAGCGCATCATGACCAAGTACACCCGCTGGGGTACGGTCGCACTGGCGGCTTTCCAGGCGTTCGGCATTTCGTTCGCGCTGCAAAAGCAGGGCATTTCAGGCGGCATCCCGGTCGTCTACTCACCCGGCTTCGGCTTCATCTTCGCCTCGGTGGTGGGCCTCACCGCCGGTACCATGTTCCTGATGTGGGTGGGTGAGCAGATCACCGAGCGTGGTATCGGCAACGGCATCTCGCTGATCATCTTCGCGGGCATCGTTTCGGGCCTGCCCGGCGCCATCGTGCACACGCTGAGCATGGCGCAGAATGGTGAGCTGTCGGTGCTGAAGGTGCTGCTGGTGATCGCCGTCGTGGTAGTCGTGACCGCGTTCGTGGTGTACATGGAAAGCGCGCAGCGGCGCATTCCGGTCAACTACGCGCGGCGCCAGGGTGGTGGCCGTGCCTACCAGAACCAAACCTCGCATCTGCCGCTGAAGATCAACATGTCGGGCGTGATTCCGCCGATCTTCGCGTCCAGCTTGATAATGTTCCCTGCCACCGCTGCGACCTGGTTCAGCAGCGCTCAGCACATGGCCTGGCTGCAGACGCTGACCACGGCTTTGACGCCCGGCCAGCCGGTGTACGAAATCGTCTTCGGCGTACTGATCATTCTGTTCGCGTTCTTCTACACCGCCATCGTGTTCAATGCGCCCGAGACTGCCGACAATCTCAAGCGCTCCGGTGCGCTGATCCCGGGCATTCGCCCCGGCAAGTCCACCTCGGACTACATCGATGCGGTGCTCACGCGACTGACCGGCGCCGGCGCGCTGTACCTGGTCGCAGTGTGCCTGGTGCCCACGTTCCTGCAGACAGCCTGGAACGTGCCGTTCTACTTCGGCGGCACCTCGCTGCTGATTGTCGTTGTGGTGGTGATGGACTTCAGCGCCCAGGTACGCGCGCATCTGGCCAGCCATCAATACGAAAGCCTGTTGAAAAAAGCCAACCTGCGGCGGAGTTAAAACGGCTGCTGCCGGCTGAAGGCATGGCGCCGAGGGCGCCAAGCACTTTGTATTCGGTTCGTTAACGGTTATACTCTCGCGTTTTCCGCGCGAATTAAGCATTCGGAGCAAACACATGGCGCGCATTGCAGGTGTCAACCTGCCGGTCCACAAGCATGTCTGGGTCGGCTTGCAGGGCATTTACGGTATCGGCCGCAGCCGCTCGCGCAAGGTGTGCGACGCGGCAGGCGTCAATCCCGCGACCCAGATCCGTTCTCTCACCGAAGCCGAGGTCGAGGCCCTGCGCCGCGAAGTAGGCAAGTACGTGGTCGAAGGCGACCTGCGCCGCGAGGTGGGTATGTCGATCAAGCGTCTGATCGATATCGGCAGCTACCGCGGTCTGCGCCACCGGCGTGGGTTGCCGGTACGCGGTCAGCGCACCCGCACTAATGCGCGTACCCGTAAGGGTCCGCGCCGCCAGATCAAGAAGTAAGTCACGGAATCCATATGGCCAACGCCCCCGCACCAGGCAAGACCAAGAAGAAAGCCAAGCGCGTGGTGACCGATGCGGTCGCCCACGTGCAGGCATCTTTCAACAACACCATCGTCACCATCACCGACCGCCAGGGCAACGCGCTGTCTTGGGCGACTGCCGGCGGTTCCGGTTTCCGTGGCTCGCGCAAGTCGACGCCGTTTGCCGCGCAGGTCGCCGCCGAAAAGGCCGGTCGCGCCGCGCTGGATTATGGCGTTAAGTCCGTTGAAGTGCGTATCAAGGGTCCGGGTCCCGGACGCGAATCTGCCGTGCGTTCGCTGAATGCGCTCGGGTACAAGGTGATCAACATCATCGATGTAACGCCGATCCCCCACAACGGCTGCCGTCCACCCAAGAAGCGTCGGGTCTGAGGAGACTACAAGCATGGCTCGCTACCGCGGTCCTACCTGCAAGCTGGCGCGTCGCGAAGGCGCCGATCTCGGCCTGAAGAGTCCGGCGCGCGCGCTGGACTCCAAGTGCAACATCGAAACCAAACCTGGCCAGCATGGCGCAGCGGTCAAGCGCACGCGCCAGAGCGACTTCGCCGTACAAATGCGTGAGAAGCAGAAGGTCAAGCGCATCTACGGTGTGCTCGAGCGGCAATTCAGCAATTACTACACCAAGGCCTCGAACCAGAAGGGCAACACCGGCGAAAACCTGCTGCGCCTGCTGGAAACGCGTCTGGACAATATCGTCTATCGCATGGGGTTTGCCGTGACTCGCGCCCAGGCGCGCCAGTTGGTTGCGCACAAGGCGATCACCGTCAACGGCAAGAAAGTCAATGTGCCGTCTTATGCCGTACGCGCCGGTGATACCGTGGCGTTGACCGAAACAGCGCGTGCCCAACTGCGGGTTCAGGAGGCGGTGACGCTGGCTGACAGCATGGATCTGCGCCCAGCCTGGGTCGATGTCGACGGCAAGAAGCTGACCGGCGTGATCAAGACCCTGCCGGACCGTTCCGATCTGCCCTCGGATATCAACGAGAGCCTGATCGTCGAGCTCTATTCGAAGTAATCAATCGGGAATCTGAACCATGGCAGCCTCTTCAACGAGCGTGCTGAAGCCGCGCGACCTGCAGGTCGAACGGTTCAGTGCCAACCACGCAAAGGTCGTGGTCGAGCCGCTCGAGCGCGGCTTCGGCCACACCCTCGGCAATGCGCTGCGTCGCGTATTGTTGTCCTCGATTCCAGGGTGCGCCATCGTCGAGGTCGAGATCGACGGTGTCCTGCACGAATACACCACGATGGAAGGCCTGCAGGAAGACGTCATCGAGGTGCTGCTGAATCTCAAGGACGTCGCCATCCGCATGCATGGCCATGACGAGACCACCTTGACGCTGAGCAAGAAGGGCAAGGGCGTCGTCAAGGCCAGCGACATCACCCTGGATCACTCGGTGGAAATCCTGAACCCCGAGCATGTGATCTGCCACCTCACCAAGGACGTGGCGCTGAACATGCGCCTGAAGGTGCGTCGCGGTCTGGGTTACCAGCCTGCCAGCCTGCGTCATGCCGGCGACGAGGAAGTACGCCCGATCGGCCGTCTGCACCTGGATGCATCGTTCTGTCCCGTGCGTCGCGTGGCCTACGAGGTCGACGCCGCGCGCGTCGAGCAGCGCACGAATCTGGACAAGCTGGTGTTGGACATCGAAACCAACGGAACCATGGACGCCGAGGACGCCGTGCGGCGTGCGGCCGAAATCATTGCCGAGCAGTTGGCGATCTTCGGCGATTTCTCTCGCCGCAGCGTCGAGGACAACCAGGCCGACAAGAGCGGCTTCGATCCGATCCTGCTGCGACCGATCGACGATCTGGAGCTCACGGTGCGCTCGGCCAACTGCCTGAAGGCGGAGAGCATCTACTACATCGGCGACCTGGTGATGAAGACCGAGGTCGAACTGCTGAAGACGCCCAATCTCGGCAAGAAGTCGCTGACCGAAATCAAGGATGTGCTGGGCGCGCGCGGTTTGGCGCTCGGCATGAAACTGGAAAACTGGCCGCCGCCGGGGCATGCCCACGGCATGCAACTGGGCTGAGCCGCCCGCTGAGGAATCAAGACCATGCGCCATCTCAAATCCGGCCGCAAGCTCAACCGCACCAGCAGCCATCGCGAGGCGATGTTTCGCAACATGGCGGCATCGCTGATCAAGCACGAGCTGATCCGCACCACCTTGCCCAAGGCCAAGGAACTGCGCCGCGTCGCCGAGCCGCTGATCACCATGGCCAAGACCGATGGCGTGGCCAATCGCCGTCTCGCGTTCGCGCGCCTTCGCGACAAGCAGGCGGTGGGCAAGCTGTTCGTCGAGTTGGGGCCGCGATACAACGCGCGTCCCGGGGGCTACCTGCGCATTCTGAAATGCGGCTACCGCGACGGCGACAGCGCGCCGATGGCCTTCGTGGAACTGGTCGGCCGCCCGCAGCCCCAAGTCGTCGAGTAACGACACATGCAGCATGCAAACCCCGGGCGTTGACGCCCGGGGTTTTTTGTTGGCGCGCCCGCCAGCCGGACGTGGCGTTATGCTTGCCTTTTGCACAAGCGCGTCCGCACGCCATGCTCAGACTGGATCGCACCAGAACAATGTCTACAGTCCTCAATCCGATGCGCTGGTCCTGGCGTTCGCGTTGCTTCGCGGGCTTCCTCGTCTGCATGGCGCTGCTGGCCTACGCGTTGTATGTGCAGTTCGAGTTGAACCTTCAGCCTTGCCCGTTGTGCATCTTGCAGCGCATCGCGTTCATGATCATGGCGGTGCTGTTTCTGCTGGGTGCGCTGCATGCGCCGCGTGCGCGTGGCCGATGGGGTTACGTCGGGCCGCTGGTGCTGGCTGCGCTGGCCGGCGCGGGCGTGGCGGCGCGGCATCTGTGGCTGCAACTGCAGCCGCCCAGTCCGTTCGGTTCGTGTGGCGCGCCGCTCAACTACATGATCGACAACTTGCCGCTGACCGAAGTAGTGCGCAAGGTGTTCATCGGTTCGGGCGATTGCGCCGTGGTTGATTGGCGGTTTCTGGGAATGCCGATGCCATTCTGGACGCTGCTGTGGTATCTGCTGTTAGGCGCATGGGCGCTGTGGGCGACACGGTCCGCTATCCGAGGGCGTGTGCGGTGAACGCAGAACAAGCAGCAGCAGGCGATGCAGGCACGCCAGAATCGCGATCCGCGCCAGTCGCGGCATGGAGTCCTGTTTCGTGGCAGTCGTATCCGGCCGCGCAACAACCCGTCTATGAGGACGCGGCGTCCCTGCAGGCCGTGCTCGCCGAGCTGCAGCGGCTGCCGCCATTGGTGACCTCGTGGGAAATCCTGACATTGCAGCAGCAGTTGGCCGAGGCCCAGCAGGGCAAGCGCTTCCTGCTGCAGGCTGGCGATTGCGCCGAAAGCTTTGCCGACTGCGCCAGCCCGCTGATTTCAAATCAGCTCAAGGTGCTGCTGCAGATGAGCTTGGTGCTGGTGCACGGCCTGCAGATGCCGGTGGTGCGCGTGGGCCGCTTCGCGGGCCAGTACGCCAAGCCGCGCTCGGCTGACACCGAAACGCGCGATGGCGCCACATTGCCCAGCTATCGCGGCGACAACGTCAACGGCACCGAATTCAGCGTCGCCGCGCGGCGCGCCGACCCGCAGCGTCTGCTGCAGGGGCACATGCATTCGGCGCTGACGCTGAATTTCATCCGCGCGCTGACCGAGGGCGGCTTTGCCGATCTGCATCACCCGGAGTACTGGGATCTGGCCTGGGTCGAGCATTCCCCGCACGCCGCCGAGTACCGGCGCATCGTGGCCGAGATCGGCGATGCCGTTCGCTTCATGGAGACGCTAGCCGGTGCTCCGGTGGCGAGTTTCTCGCGCGCCGAGTTCTATACCTCCCACGAGGCGCTGCTGCTGCACGCCGAGCAGGCACTGACACGTCAGGTGCCGCGCCAGCGGGGCTGGTTCAATCTGTCCACGCATCTACCCTGGATCGGCATGCGCACAGCGGCGCCCGGCGGGGCGCACGCCGAGTACTTTCGCGGCATCCGCAATCCGATTGCGGTAAAGGTGGGGCCGGAGGTCAAACCGCACGAGCTGCTGCACCTGATCGATCTGCTCAACCCGGATGACGTACCCGGCCGCCTGACCCTGATTCACCGCATGGGCGCGACGCGCATCGCCTCGGCGCTGCCGCCGCTGTTGCAGGCGGTGCGCGAGGCGGATCGCCGCGTGTTGTGGGTATGCGACCCCATGCATGGCAACGGCGAAACGTTGTCCAATGGTGTCAAGACGCGGCGTTTCGCCAACATCCGCAGCGAGATCGAGCAGTCCTTCGATGTGCATGCGGCCAACGGCACCCGTCTGGGCGGCGTACATCTTGAACTGACCGGCGAGAACGTCACCGAATGCCTGGGCGGCGCGCGCGCGCTGAACGAGCAGGATTTGACCCGCGCCTACCGTTCGACAGTCGATCCCCGCCTGAATTACGAACAGTCGCTGGAGCTGGCACTTACCGTCGTGCACCGCGTGCGGCAAAATAGCGCAGCTGCGCCGGTAGGCTGAGCGCAGGCGGGAAAATGACCGACCGCCTGCGTGCTGCCGCCGCGGCGCCCCCCCAAGACGTATCCAAGGATTCCCCGATATGCGCGGATCGTTATTCCTCGCGTTGCTGGCCCTGTTTGGCAGTGGCGTGGTTTTCGCTCAATCCGGCGCGCCGAACGCCGAATCCTCGACATTCGGCACGTCGGGCCCGGACAAGGTTTCTACGGGCTTGCGGCAACGCATCGACGGCTGCATCGCCTGCCATGGGCCCTATGGTCAGGGTGGCGGCAGCGGCGGCTACGCGCCGCGCATCGGCGGCAAGCCCGCCGGGTATCTCTATCACCAGTTGCAGAACTTCCGCGACGGCTATCGCGCCTATCCGCTGATGACCTGGATGGTGCAGTACCTGCCCGATGCGTACATGAAAGAGATCGCGCAGTACTTCGCCCGCCAGAATCCACCCCCACCGCAACCGCAGGTGCCGATGGCCAGCCAGGCCGCACTGAACCTGGGCCGTCGTCTGGTGATGGCGGGCGACCCGAAACACGGCGTACCGGCCTGCGTGGCCTGTCACGGCGCGGCGCTGATGGGCGTACGGCCGGACGTGCCAGGCCTGATCGGCCTGAGCAACGATTACATCAGCGCGCAACTGGGTGCGTTCAAGCAGAACATCCGCCGTACCCAGGCGCCCAACTGCATGCATGAAATCACTTCGCGATTGGACGGCGCCGAGATCGGCGCGGTGGCCGCCTGGCTATCCGCGCAGGCTGTTCCCCCCGGGGCCAAGCCCCAGGCAGCCGGCAGCATCAAGTTCCCGCTGCGCTGCGGCAGCATCGACGGTAATGGGTGAGGAGAGCGCCGATGCGTCGCAAGATTTTCCGTGGAGTCGTTGTGCTGGCCGTGCTCGGACTGATTTTTGTCTTCTGGGCGGTCTGGATGAGCGGCGTCTTCCATCGCACGCTACCCGAGAACCTGCAGACCGGCGACAACGAGCCCGCGGCGCGCGCCGTGGCCACGCCTGGTGCCTGGAAAGAACCGCAGTTCGCCAGCGTCATCGCGCGCGGCGAGTACCTGGCCCGTGCAGGTGACTGCGTGGCCTGCCATACCGCGCGCGGTGGTGAGCCTTATGCAGGCGGCCTGGCCACGCCCACGCCGTTCGGCACGCTGTACTCGCCCAACATCACACCAGACAGGCAGTACGGCATCGGTGACTGGTCCGAGCAGGATTTCTGGCGCGCGATGCATGACGGCATCGCGCCCGGCAACCGCCTGCTGTACCCGGTGTTTCCGTTCACGCACTTCACCAAGATCTCGCGTTCGGACGTCGATGCCATCTTTGCTTACCTGCGCTCGCTGCCGCCGGCGGCTAAGCCCAACCATCCCAATGAAATGCCGTTTCCGTACAACCAGCGCTCGACGCTGGTGTTCTGGCGCGCGTTATTTTTCCGGCCCGGTCAATTCCAGCCCGATCCGGAACAGTCAGCCGAATGGAACCGCGGCGCCTACCTGGTCGAGGGCCTGGGCCACTGCGGCATGTGCCACAGCGCTTATAACGCGCTGGGCGCGGTCGATCCCAATGCGCAACTTGCGGGAGGCCTGATCCCGGTGCAGAACTGGTACGCGCCGGCGTTGAACTCGAGCAACGAGCTTGGCCTCGGCGCATGGACCGACGACGAGCTGGCGCAGTATCTGAAGACCGGCGTCTCCGTACGGGGCGCCACCTATGGACCGATGTCGGACGTGGTGTTCCACAGTCTGCAATACCTTTCCGATCCGGATCTGCAGGCCATTGCCGTCTACCTGCGTTCGCAGCCTGAGCGCGCCTCGCCCAGCAACAAGCAGCGCCTCGAAGTTTCGCCGCAACTCGCCGCCGAACTGGTACAGCAGGGCAAGCAGATCTACGTCAATCATTGCGCGGCCTGCCATCAGCTGGATGGACGCGGATCGGGATTGCAGTACCCGCCGCTGGCGGGCAATCCGTCGATCGCGATGCAGCCGGGCACCAATGCCATCCGCATGGTGCTGCTGGGTGGTTTCCAGCCCGGTACCAAGGGCAATCCGCGCCCTTATTCCATGCCGCCATTCGGCCAGTTGCTGGATGATCACGACGTGGCTGCCGTGGTCAGCTACATCCGCCAGGCTTGGGGCAACAATGCACCTGCAGTGTCGCCCGCGGTGGTCACGCGTTTCCGCCAGGTGCCGGTGGAGTAGGTCCGGCGGCATGGTTTCACGCCCGCGCCGGCCGTAGCGGGCGCGGGCATGGCGGATCACCTCGGAATCCAGTGCGGAATTCCCAGCGGGCAAGACACTCGCCGGCGACCGCGTCGCCCGCAGTAGCCGCGCCCATGCCTTGCTTCGTGGCCGTTCAATCAGTACCATTTTGGTCATGATTGGAGTCACGCCATGTTGCGCCTGAGCCGTCTGACCGATTACGCCACCGCCGCGCTGGGCTGGATGGCCGAGCATCCGCAGCGCATCGTCAGCGCCGCCGAACTTGCCTTGGCATTGCGCCTCGAGGCACCCACCGTGGCCAAGGTGCTGCGCTCGCTGGTGCAGGCCGGCATGATCGAGTCCTTTCGTGGCGCGGCGGGCGGCTACCGCCTGGCGCGTGCGGCCGAGTCCATCAACCTCGCCGAACTGGTCGAGGCGCTGGAGGGTCCGTTCGGGATCACCGATTGCGCTGCCGGTAGCCGCTGCGAGCACGCCGCGCATTGCGGCGTCAGCGCGCCCTGGCAACGTATCAGCGCGGTGGTGGCACAGACCCTGGCGCGCATGAGCCTCGCGGATCTGGCGCGGCCGGCATTGCCCGCAGCGGGGCGGCGACTGCCGGCGCGCGTGGAGGTCGTATGAATCCGACCGCGCTCGACGCCACCACGGCGGCCGCGCCGGATGCTGTCGCCGAGGCGCTGAGCCGGCGCTACCAGGCCGGCTTTGTCACCGATATCGAAACCGAGAGCCTGCCGCCGGGCCTCGACGAGGACGTCGTACGCGCGATCTCGGCGCGCAAGCACGAACCGGCGTGGATGACCGATTGGCGCCTGGCTGCGTTCCGCCACTGGCAGACCATGCCCATGCCGCACTGGGCCAGACTCAGCATCGCGCCGATCGACTTCCAGGCGATCAGCTACTACGCCGCGCCTAAGCAGGGCCCGAAGTCGCTGGCCGAGGTCGATCCCAAGCTGCTGGAAACTTACGAGAAGCTAGGTGTGCCGCTGCATGAGCGCGCGCGCCTGGCCGGCGTGGCGGTGGATGCCGTGTTCGATTCGGTCTCCGTCGGCACGACCTTCCGGGCCGAGCTGAAGCGTGCCGGGGTGATCTTCTGCTCGATGAGCGAGGCCATCCGCGAACACCCGGACCTGGTGCGCCGGTACCTGGGCAGCGTGGTGCCGGCGGGTGACAACTACTTCGCCGCGTTGAATTCGGCGGTGTTCTCGGATGGCAGCTTCGTGTTAGTGCCGCGCGGCGTGCGTTGCCCGATGGAGCTGTCGACCTACTTCCGCATCAACGCCATGAACACCGGCCAGTTCGAGCGCACGCTGATCGTCTGCGAGGAGGGCGCGTCGGTGTCGTACCTGGAAGGCTGCACGGCGCCCATGCGCGACGAAAACCAGCTGCATGCCGCGGTGGTCGAACTGGTGGCGCTGGATGACGCCAGCATCAAGTACAGCACGGTGCAGAACTGGTATCCGGGCGACGAGAACGGCATCGGCGGCATCTACAACTTCGTCACCAAGCGCGGCGAATGCCGTGGCGCACGCAGCAAGATCAGCTGGACGCAGGTGGAAACCGGCTCCGCCATCACCTGGAAATATCCATCGTGCGTGCTGCGCGGCGACGATTCGGTGGGTGAATTCCACTCGGTGGCATTGACCCACCATCGCCAGCAGGCCGATACCGGCACCAAGATGATCCACATCGGCCGCAATACCAAAAGCAAGATCATTTCCAAGGGCATCAGCGCCGGGCGTGGCCAGAACAGTTATCGTGGCCTGGTGCGCGTGGAGCGCAGCGCGGCAGGTGCGCGCAACCACACGCAGTGCGATTCGCTGCTGATCGGCAAGCACTGCGGCGCACACACCTTCCCGACCATCGAGGTGAAGCATCCCGGCGCCATCGTCGAGCACGAGGCCACCACCTCGAAAATCTCCGATGAGCAGCTGTTCTACTGCCGCAGCCGCGGCATCGGCGTGGAGGATGCCGTGTCGATGATCGTCGACGGTTTCTGCCGCAGCGTGTTCCGCGAGCTGCCGATGGAGTTCGCGGTGGAGGCCAAGAAGCTGCTCGACGTGTCGCTGGAAGGGGCGGTGGGATGAGCGCCGGCATGCCGCAGGGTCATCGGCAGGGCTTCCGCGCCGCCAAGAACGAGGTGCGCCGCCCATCCACCGGTAGCGCGCAACCCTTCATCCACGTGCTGCCGCGCCGCCGAGGCGGCGCCGCAGCAAGCACCGAGACCGCATCATGCTGACTATCGACAACCTGCACGTGCGCGTCGCCGGCAAGGAAATCCTCAAGGGCCTGTCGTTGACGGTGAACGCCGGCGAGGTGCACGCCATTATGGGGCCCAATGGCGCGGGCAAGTCCACGCTGGGCAACGTGCTGGCCGGGCGCGAAGGCTATGAGGTCACCGCCGGCGTGGTGACCTTCGAGGGGCGCAACCTGCTCGAACTTGCGCCGGAGGAGCGCGCCGCCGCCGGCGTGTTCCTGGCTTTTCAGTACCCGGTCGAGATTCCCGGCGTCAACAACACCTATTTCCTGCGCGCGGCGCTCAACGCGCAGCGCAAGGCGCGCGGCGAACCGGAACTGGACTCGGTGCAGTTCCTCAAGCGCGTGCGCGAGAAGCTGAAGGTGCTGGAGTTGCCGGATGCACTGCTGCAGCGCGGCGTCAACGAGGGCTTCTCGGGCGGCGAGAAAAAGCGCAACGAGATTTTCCAGATGGCGCTGCTGGAACCCAAGCTCGCCATCCTCGACGAAACCGATTCGGGTCTGGATATCGATGCGATGCGCCAGGTCGCGGCAGGCGTCAACGCGCAGCGTGCGCCGGACCGGGCCTTCATCGTCATCACCCACTACCAGCGCCTGCTGGATTACATCAAGCCCGATTTCGTGCACGTGCTGGCCGCCGGCTGCATTGCAGCCAGCGGTGGTCCGGAGCTGGCCCGCATGCTGGAAACCGAAGGTTATGCGGGCTTTCCGCAGGAGGCGGCGTGAGCAGTGCGCTGCTGGCTGCTGCGCTGTGCGAGGATCTGTCACCGGGACCGCTGCCGGGGGCGGGGGTTGCCGTGGTCGAGCGCGCACGCGTGTCCGCGCGCGCGCGTCTGCGCCAGCAGGGGATGCTGGCCGATGCGCGCAGCGAGCGCTGGCGCTACATGCCGCTGCGCGCGCTGGAAGCGCAGGCGCTGCCACTGGCGGAATTACCGAGCGATACGGCGCTGGCGCAGGTGCCCGAGACGCCGTTTCCACGGCTGGTGTTTGTCGATGGCTACTACACCGCGCCACATTCGCGCATCGACGGCGTGTCCGCCGGCATACGCTGGCTGCCGCTGACCGAATTCGCGGCGGCGGATTGGGAGGCTTGCGCCGAACTGCTGGCGCCGACCGCCGGCGACGATGCGCTGGATGCCCTGAATCTCGCGCTTGCACAGGGCGGGTTTGTGCTCGATGTGCCTGCCGGCCTGGTCGTCGAGCAGCCTCTGGAAGTGCTTTATTTCAGCGGCAGCACGAGGCCCACAGCCTGGCACGCACGCAGCCTGGTGCGGCTGGGCGCCGGGGCGCGCCTGACCCTGCGCGAGCGCTACCTCGGCAATGGCAGTGGTCTGGCCAGCGTGCATACGCGCTGGTCGCTGGGTGAAGGCGCAAGCCTGACCGTGCTGCAGCAGCAGGAGGCGCCGGCCGACCTCAAGTTGCTGCGTCGCGATGCTTTTGCGCTCGATGCCCGCAGCCATCTCCTGTTGCACGTGATGGAGCTTGGCGCGGGGCTGTCGCGGCAGGATCTGGGGATTCGGCTTGCTGGCGCTGGGGCCATGGTCGAACTGCGTCAGGCTGCACTGCTGGCGGGTCGTCAGCACAGCGAGATGATGCTGGATCTGCTCCACGCCACCGGCGCTACCCGCTGCGATCTGCGCTGCCGCGCGGTGGCCGGCGACCGCGCACGCGCGGTGCTGCAGGGCGCCGTCACCATCGCGGCCGGCGCCGATGGCAGCGATGCCGCGTTGAGCACGCAGAATCTTCTGCTCTCCGAGCAGGCCGAGATCGATGCGCGCCCGACCATGGAGATTCATGCCGACGAGGTGCGCGCCGCGCATGGCGCCAGCGTCGGCCAGTTGGATGCAGGCATGCTGTTCTACCTGCGCACCCGCGGCATCCCGGAGACCGCAGCGCGCGCGCTGCTGACCGCTGCACACTGTCGCGCACTGCTGGAGGACATTGCGCATCCGATGTTGCGCGCCGATGCCGAGGCCGCACTGGACGCGCGCGTCGGAGCGATGGGCTGAGGGATCATCGCGCATGAATGTTGTACTCGCCGAAACGCCACTCGACATCGCCGCTCTGCGCGCGCAGTTCCCGCTGCTGGCGCGAACCGTGCACGGCGGCAAGCCGCTGGTGTATCTGGACAATGCCAACACGGCGCAGAAGCCGGTCTGCGTGATCGAGGCGGTGGATCGCTTCTACCGCGAGCGCAACGCCAACGTGTCGCGCGCCGTGCATGCGCTCGGCGAAGAAGCCACCGGCCTTTACGAAGGCGCGCGCGACGTGCTGGCGCGCTTCATCGGCGCCGGTTCGGCGCGGGAGCTGGTGCTGACCAGCGGCACCACCATGGCCACCAATCTGGTGGCCTACAGCTACCTGCTGCCGCGCCTGGCGCCCGGCGATGTGGTGCTGACCACGGTGATGGAACATCACGCCAACATCGTACCCTGGCAAATCGTCTGTCAGCGCACGGGGGCACGCGTGGTGGCCGCGCCCATCCACGCCAACGGCGAGCTGGACGTAGCCGCGTTCATCGGCATGCTGGGCCCGCAGGTCAAGCTGGCCTGCGTCACTCACGTGTCCAACGTTCTGGGCACCATCAATCCGGTGGCCGAGCTGGCCGCGGCCTGCCGCAAGCATGGCGTGCCGCTGCTGGTGGATGGCTCGCAGGCGGTACCGCATCTTCCGGTGGACGTGCGCGCGCTGGGCTGCGATTTCTACGCCTTCACCGGGCACAAGATGTGCGGACCCACCGGCACCGGCGGACTGTGGGCGCGGCGCGAGATTCTGGCGCAGATGCCTCCGTTCTTCGGCGGCGGCGAGATGATCCGCGAGGTGCGCATCGAAGGATCCACTTTCGCCGACCCACCGGCACGCTTCGAGGCCGGCACGCCGAATATCGCCGGCTTCGCCGGCCTGGCCGAGGCGGTGCGCTTCCTCGAGGGCATCGGCATGGCGCGCATCGCCGCGCGCGAGCAGGATCTGCTGCGCTACGCCACGGCGCGCCTGCGCGAGGTGCCGGGCCTGCGCATCATCGGCGAGGCGCCGCACAAGGCGGCGGTGATCTCATTCATGGTCGAGGGCGCGCACGCGCACGATCTGGCCACGCTGCTCGATCTTGAAGGCGTAGCCGTGCGCTCCGGCCATCATTGTGCGCATCCGCTGATGCGGTACTACGACGTGCCGGCCACCTGTCGCGCCTCGTTCGCCTTCTACAACACCGAAGCCGAGGCCGACGCATTGCTGGACGCGTTGCTGAAGGCGCGCGCGTTGCTGGCATGACCGCGCCAGCGCAAGCCATGGATTCAGGCCCTTACGCTGCAACGCTGCTGGCGCATGCGCGCGCCCCGCGCCATCAGGGCACACTGCTGCATCCCGATGCGCTGGCCGAGGGTTACAACGCGTTGTGCGGTGACCGCATCACCGTCATGCTCGCGCTGCGCCAGGGGTGTATCGCCGAATATGCCTTTCGCGCCGAGGCTTGCGCGCTGGTGGTGGCGGCGGCTTCCCTGCTGGGCGAATGCCTGATCGGGCGCGACGCCGAGGAGGTCGAGCACCTCGCGGCGCGCTTCGACGGACTGCTGGCGGGCGCGGGCGGGCCGCCCATTGAGTGCGGTGGCCTCAACGCCTTTGCCGATCTGGCGCGTTTCCCGGCGCGTCGCAAATGCGCGCGACTGCCGCTGGCCACGGTGCGCGCGGCCCTGCGCGGCGCCGCTCATGCCAACACCGAGGAGGCCTGATGTCCGCACCCGTGTTCCGTGACGCGACGCCGGACGACGTGCCGGCCATCGTTGCGCTGGTTGAGAGCGCCTACCGCGGCGAGTCCAGCCGCGCCGGCTGGACCACCGAGGCCGACCTACTGGACGGACAGCGTACCGATGCCGGCAGCGTACGCGAGCTGGTCGCCGCGCCCGATTCGATGGTGCTGTTGGCGCAGCAGCCGGGTGCCGATGCGCTGCTGGCGTGCTGCCATCTCGCGCACGAAGGCGCCGGCAGCGCCTATTTCGGCATGTTCGCCGTGCGGCCTGGACTGCAGGGCGCCGGACTGGGCAGCGCCATGCTGGCCGAGGCCGAGCGCATTGCCAGGACGCGCTGGGCGTGCACGCGCATGGCGATGACCGTCATCGATGTGCGTGCGGAGCTGATCGCCTGGTACCAGCGCCGTGGTTACATGCGCACCGGCGAGCACAAGCCCTTTCCATATGGCGATGCGCGCTTCGGGCTGCCCAAACGCGCCGATCTCCGTTTCGAGCTGTTGCTGAAGGATCTGCGCCGATGAGTCCGAGCGGGAATGCCGACGGCTGGGTGCGCGTCGCCGCGCGCGGCGAGTTGCTACCGGGCGAATTCAAACTGGTCTGGGATGGCGATACGGCGATCGCCGTGTACAACATCGATGGCGACCTGTACGCGATCGAGGACCGCTGCACGCACGACGACGGCGAACTGGCCGGTGGTGAGCTGCATGGCTTCGAGATCGAATGTCCGCGCCACGGCGCGCGCTTCGACCTGCGCAACGGCGCGGCGCTGTGCGCGCCGGCCTACGTGCCCGTCGCCACTTTTCCGGTGCGCGAGGACAACGGCGTGATCTACACCCGCGACGATCGCTGAGCGCCGGCGCGGCACTGCTCCGGGCGATCACCGGTTGCGTTGCGCGGCGGGTCGGTGGGGCGTCGCCGCTGCGGCGCGCGACCGGTGACGCGCCGGTATCACGCCTCGATGCGCGCCAGAACCAGCTCGCCGTGCCCGCCTATGCGGCACGCGCCGCTCATCTCGGCGCTCTCGCCGGCACGCAGTTCCAGGCTGTGCGTGTCCTGCCGCAGCTCGGCGCTGCCGGCAAGCTGATGCAGCAGCCAGCATGGCGCCGCCGGCAGCAGCATCGCTCCGACCAGCGGGCGGGCCAGCAGCGTGGCCGGACAGTCCCGGGTCATCAGATTGAACGCGCGCGTGGGTCCGTCGGGCAATTCCGCGCGCGGCGGCGGCGTGCCGGCGAAGCGCAGCACCACAAGGCGCGCCAGCATGCGTGCCGGTGCACCGTCGAAGCGCAGCAGCAGGGGACCGTCCAGCGGCGCCAGCTGACGCTGCGTGCCCGGATATGCCGAAAACCGGCATGGCGCAGCGATCCGCGCGATGCTGATGCGCCAGCGCCAGTCGCGCGCATCCGGCCATGCGGCCAGCACGGTGGTGGTGCCGGCGCCGTTGGCCCAGGGCTCGTCGCGCAGCAATGGCGGTGGCAGTGGTCGCAGCATCGGGGCAGGCAGCGGACGGATCGGGTCCAGCTTGCCATGTGCGTCGCGCGGCGTGGAGGTTTCAGCGCGAGGACGCCAGCGCCAACGCCAGCGGCGGGTGATAGGCGAACACGTGCGCGGGGCCGCCGCAGAAATCCAGTGTATCCACGCGCTCGCCGCCCAGATGCGTGGCCAGCTTCTCGGACGCGGCATCGGCCGGACGCACCAGGCTGACGACGCGCGGTGCCCGCAGCACGCGCCAGGCATAGTCCAGCGCCGCGCCGGCGGCCTCGGTGGCGTAGCCCTGGCCGCGCGCGTCGGGCGTGATCATCCAGCCCAGCTCCAGATCGGGCCAGCCTTCGGGCTTGAGCAGGCCGACGCGGCCGATGAAACGGTCATCCGCGATCCGCTCCAGCGCCCACATCCCGTAACCGCGCAGCGCCCAGTGGCCCAGCAGCATGGCCATCGAACGCCAGGCGTTGAGACGGTCCAGCGGCTTGCCGTCGCCGACATGGCGTGTGCTGGCCTGGTCGGCCAGCATCTGCGCATAGGCATCGAAGTGGTCTTCGCGCAGCGCGGTCAGGCGCAGGCGGGCGGTACGCAACTGCGGAATATCGGTCATGGTGCGCATGTCGGCAGCAAGATTCAGGCCATGGCCAGCAGGGCGGACAGGCGCGCGGTGCTGGTGGTAATGCTTTCCCGCCAGTCGAAACCCACGATAGGTTGTCCGCTGTCCGCATCGGCGAAATCCTCGACTTGTCCGGGCGCCAGCAGATGGCGGTAGTCCACGGTCAGTTCGGTGCCGGCGGACAAGGGGGCATTGGCGAAGATGAAACCCAGGTGCCACAGGCCGCTCGGTGCGAAGCTGTGATTGACGAAACACTCGTCGGGCCAGTCGGGCGAGAGCGTGTAGTGCTCGCCGAACCAGCGCACGCTGGTGTGCAGCAGGGCGGCGAGCGCCGGATCGGCGGCGATGTCCTCGAAGCGATAGGTGCGCGCGATGGCATCCGGCGCCACCACGATGCTGCCGGCCGCCGCCGGTGCATCGAGAAACAGACCCTTGCCGGCGCCGGGGATGCGCGACGGGGCGATGCGATAGGGGAGCAGGATCATGCGGACTGAAAGCCAGCCACCGTGCGGGCGGTGCCCGCGGCTGCGCGATTGTAGTGCCGATCCGCACGCGCGGTGTGAGTGGGTGCTCTGCTACAGCGCGGCGCAGGCAGCAGCCGTGTCCCTGCCGGCGGTCGCCTGGCGCACGCGCCCGGAATTGCTGATCACGAGCAGTCGGGCGGACCGCGGAAATCCGGTCTGGCACAGTGTGAAGGTGGTGTTGCTGCCGGCGGCGCTGCCCGTGGGCAGGAAGCGCAAGCGCGTACGCCCGCGTGTGGAGACGACGCGCAGCATGGGATCGGCCGCGCCGCGCAACACCGGCGCGGCGTCGGGTTCGTCGTCGTGGTCGCGGTCCAGAGCCAACAACCAGCCGCCATCCCAGCGCGTGTGCGCCATGCAATGCAGGCCGTCGCGGCTGGGGCAGAGGATCACGCGCGCGCCGCTGCCGATGGCCAGCGTGCGGGCATGGTGCAGGGCGCCCACGAATGCGTTGCCGGCACCGATCACGCGCTGCCTGACCAGTGCATGATTCAGCGCCGGCGTGGCCAGCGCTCCCAGCACGCCCAGCAGCGCCGCGACCAGCAGCAGTTCGATCAGTGTCCAGCCGGCCGTGCGTGGCATCGCGGGCGCTCCGCGCAGATACGGAGCAGCAAGCTAGAACGTATGCCACGCCGGGGGCAGCGGCGCCGCGCGGGTGGGCTCGTGCGTGGCGGCCTACGCGCGTTGTGGGCGCATGTCAGCCGCCCTTGCCGGCCTTCAGCCGCGCCACCAGGGCGCGCAGCGTGGCTTGCGTTTCCGGGCGCCGCCACATGCCGGCGAACTGCGCCAGCGGCCACCGTTCGCGCGCGGTCGCCTGCACCAGGTCGGCACGCGCCAGCGCACGCGTCTCCAGCATGGCCTGGCGCGGCAGAGCCAGCAGCTGCTGCAGCCACTGCCGGGCGTGCTGCGGCACCTCGTCCGCGTCGGCGAGTTCATCCACGAAGCCCAGGCGCAGGGCGTCCTCGGCCTCGAGCATCTGCCCGGCCACCAGCAGGCGTTCGGCGCGGTAGGCGCCCAGCAGACGCGTCAGCGCGCCCTGGATCATCGCGGGCACGGTCAGTCCCACCTGCACCTCGTTGAGGCCGATGCGCCATGCGCCGCGCGCCATCACGCGGTAATCGCAGAACAGCGCGATGACCGCGCCACCCGCCGGGCTGTGCCCGGTGATGGCGGCGGCGATGGGTACCGGCGATCGCGCCAACGCCGCCATCAGGCCGAAGAAGTCCTCGAAGCAGCGCGCCAGCGCCGCGTCGTCCAGCGTCAGCAGCACGGGGATATCCAGTCCGGCCGAGTACATGCCGCTGCGGCCCGAGATCAGCAGCGCCTGCGCGCCCTGCGCGGGCGCCTGCTCGACCGCGTCGCGCAATGCCGCGATCAGCCCCGGGTCGAGCGCGTTGACCGGCGGCCGCGCCAGACGCAGTTCGCGGATGCCATCGGCATGGTCGATGGTTTCGATCATGGCGTTTCGCCCGCGGGATGCCCGCTCTTGGCGGCGTCGTAGCGCAGGGTGTAGTCGAGCGTGGCCGCGCCGCGCGCGGGCACCTGCACACGCCAGACCAGCGTGTCCGGGCCCTGCCGCTGCGGCCGCAGGCTGCTGCTGAGGAGATGCCAGTCGCGCCAGCGGTCCGGGTGTACGTACAGGGTGACGGCCTCGGCGCGCGCCGCGCGGTTGCTGAAGCGCACGCGCAGACCTTCGGTCAGCACTTCGCCGGCAAGATGCCAGACGGTCCGCGTGCGTTCGGCGCGCAGCTCGTAGGCGTCGCCGATGGTCAGACGCACCGCGTCATCACGGCGCAGGTTGGGTAGCGTGTCGCCGCCGATGAACTGCAGCGTGCCGGCGGCATCGGACTGGTACACACGCACGTTGCCGGTCGGCAGGTTGTGCGGTGCGCGCAGGCCGATCTGGATGCGCGGCGCGCCGAGCGGTTCCTCCGCCGGGCCGGGGATGAAAAACGGCTTGGGTGGCGCATAGGCCGGCGCCTGCCGTTGGCCCAGCACCAGCGCGCGCGTGCAGTCCAGCGCGGCCGGCGCTTCCAGCGGCGTCAGCACACTGGCGCCGTTGGCCAGCGTCAGCGGCTGCGGCAGCGTGTAGCGGCGGTAGCCGGCCAGGTCGCCCTG
>JAJYQO010000065.1 GCA_021794575.1 Pseudomonadota bacterium
GCCTCGTCGGCCTGCATCTGCGCCAGCACGGCGCGTGATGCGGTATCGGCGTCCGGCAAGCGTTCGATATGTGCGGCCAGATGGGCCTCCACCTGACGTTCGGTTTCGCTGACAAAGCCCAGGCTGACGGCATCGCCGGCCAGCGCCGCCAGTGCGCCCAGCGCAAAGCTGCCGGCGTACCACAGCGGATTGAACAGGCTGGGCCGGGCATGCAGCGCGCGCAGGCGCGCTTCGCACCAGGCGAGATGATCGTTTTCCTCGTCGGCGGCGTGCAGCAGGTGGGTGCGCGTGGCCGTGCTGCGCGCCAGAGTGGCCTGTCCCAGGTACAGGGCCTGCGCGCAGATCTCGCCGCTGTGGTTGATGCGCATCAGGCCGGCGATGTCGCGCCGCTCGGCTTCGTCTAGTTCGGGCGCCGGCAGGCTTGCGGCCGGATCGGGCCGGCGCGCGACGGCATGCGTGGTCAATGCGGCCAGCGCGTTGTCCACGCCGGCCAGCAGGCGGTCGAGTGGACTCAATTGGATCCGGGACATGATCCGCTCCGGGTATCGGGTGCAGGCACAGCGCGTAGACGCCAACTATAAAGCGCTTTAGCCAACCGCTCCGATGGGCCCCGCGGCGGTCGATGTGCGAGACGCCGTCGCGATAGCCGCGGTGCCGCCCTGTCGTGCTGTCGTCGGCCGGCTGCCGTGTCATGCCGGTTTTCGGGCCGATCGGGAGCCGGCATCCGGCGCGACGGCCCGCGGATGATGCACCGCCGGGCCGGCTGGCCCTGGGTTCCGCCAGCTTGCGCGTATCGCTTGCGCGCGGTTAGACTTCCGCTTCTATTTTTCCGATACCTGTGCATCACGGGGTGTTTTTCATGAAGACGTTCAGCGCCAAGGCCGAAAGCGTGCAGCGCGACTGGTATGTGGTCGACGCCACGGACAAGACCCTGGGCCGCCTGTGCTCGGAAGTCGCCTCGCGACTGCGCGGCAAGCACAAGCCCGTGTTCACCCCTCATGTCGATACCGGCGATTACATCGTGGTGATCAACGCCGAGAAGATCGCGGTCACCGGCAACAAGCTCGAAGACAAGAACTACCACCGCTTCACCGGCTACGTCGGCAATCTCAAGACCACCTCGCTGAAGGACATGCTGGCCAAGCATCCGGAGCGGGTGATCGAGATCGGCGTCAAGGGCATGCTGCCCAAAAATCCGCTGGGCCGCGCCATGTACCGCAAGCTCAAGGTGTACAGCGGCGCCGAGCATCCGCATACCGCCCAGCAGCCGCAGCCGCTGAATATCTGAGGACACCATGGCTACTTCGCAACAGAACTACGGCACCGGCCGCCGCAAGACTTCCGCAGCGCGCGTGTTCCTGCACAAGGGCGGCGGCGCGATCGTCGTCAACGGCAAGCCGCTGGACCAGTTCTTCGGTCGCGAAACTTCGCGCATGATCGTGCGCCAGCCGCTGCAACTGACCGAGACCAGCGAAAAATTCGACGTGATGGTCACGGTCGAAGGCGGTGGCATCACCGGTCAGGCCGGCGCCATCCGCCTCGGCATCGCCCGCGCGCTGGTCGAGTATGACGAGACGTTGAAGGCGCCGCTGCGCAAGGCCGGCTTCATGACCCGCGACGCGCGCGAAGTCGAGCGCAAGAAGGTCGGCCTGCACAAGGCACGTCGCGCGACGCAGTTCTCCAAGCGCTGAGCCCGAACCGTTGGGAGATCGTCTAACGGTAGGACAACGGACTCTGACTCCGTTTATCTAGGTTCGAATCCTAGTCTCCCAGCCACCTTGCCCCTTCCATCGGCGCATTGCCGGGGATCGCGCAAAGCCCAAAACCCCGCTGCGTCGCGGGGTTTTTCATGTCCGCGGCAGTGACGTTTTTACGTATTCGGGGCTCGCACCGAACGGCGTCCTCATTGCGTTTTAGTCGGAGTCCGGATCGATCACTCGCGGCGGCCGCGCGTGTCCATCGCGGTAGGCGCGCAGAACATGGCCGTAATGCAGAATGCGGCCGATGGTGTAGCCGGTAATGCGCGCGATGTCGCGGATGGGGCGGAAGTGGCTGCGGCGGAACTGCGGCTCGTAGCGCGAGTCGATCGGCACGGAGACCACGCCGAGACGCAGTTCCCGGCAGGCGGTGATCAGCAGCGCCGCCTCGAACACGAAATCCTCGGCGTGCAGGTCGGCCAACTGTAGCGCGGCGCGCGGGTAGTAGCGCTGGCCGCTCTGGCTGTCGACGATGGGCGTGGCTGCACCCCAGGAGATGCCCCAGTCGGCTACGGCGTTAGCGCGGCGGCGCCCGGCCGGCTGCTGCTGGCGGTTGCGGATGCGCGCACCGATGACGATGCAGTCCGGGCATTGCCGGGCGGCGGCCAGGATGCGTGGCACGTCGCCGGCCAGATGCTGGCCGTCGCCATCCATCGCCACCACGCCCTCCACGTCCAGTTCGAGCGCGCGCCGAAAGCCGTCGCGCAGGCCGGCGCCTTTGCCCATCGGCCGGGCGTGCCGGATCAACGTCACCGGCAGGTCGGCGATGCGCGCCACGGTGGCGTCGATGGAGCCGTCGTCGATCACGATCACGCGCGTGCTGACTGCCAACGCGCCCTCCACCACCTCGCGGATGGCGCGCTCTTCGTTGAGCGCCGGGATCAGGATGGCGACGCGGTCGGTGGGCAAAGCGGTCAACGGACGGGCTCGCAATCGAGAGCCAGCAGGGTGCCAGAGCCCAGTGGCCAGGTGAAGTCTTGCGCGCGCGCCGCCAGGCAGGCCTCGATCAGCGGCAGCGCGGCGGCGGCGGGATTACCAGACCACCAGGGATGCAAGCGCATATCGCGCGGCGGCGTCGGCATGGCCGCGCCGGGCAGCACGCGCGCGCGCAGCAACGCCATGCAGCTGCTTTCCGCGACGGGCGCCAACAGCAGCGCGCCGGCGAAGTCCAGGGGGCAGGGTGCGGCGTCGGCCAGGGCGCCGGCATCGGCGGCATCGCAGCACACCAGCAACTGCGGCAGTGCGCGCGCGTGCATCTCGAGCAGTGCGGTCAGCAGGGCACTGCCGAATCCCTCGCGCCCGCAGGCCAGCGCGCTGGTCGGCGCGTGGCTGCCGGCGGCCATACTCCAATATCCGGGCGCGGCGTTGTGCACCGAATGCGTGAAACGCGTCGGTGACACCGCGGTCGGCGCTTGCGCCAACGTGTCGAGAATGATGTCGGTGTTGCTCATGTCGCCGTAAGCGCTGCAGTACACCATGCCCACGCGCGCGGGGTCGCGCGCGCCCAGCGCCTGCGTCGCCGCCTCCAGCGCCAGCCGTATCGAACGCGGCGCGCGGCGGCGCTCGGCCGGCGCCATGCGCGCGGCGATGGGTTGTGCCTCGCGTTCCGGCGGCAGCGCACGGCCGTTGTCCCGCAACCAGGTCGCGAAGGCATCGCGGTCCGGCAGTCCGGGCGCGCACAGCCCCAGCCCGACTACACGGGCTTGCAGGTGCGTGTTCATGGCTCGGCCCGCGCCAGCGCCAGGCAGGCGTTGCTGCCGCCGAAGCCGAACGAAAAACTCAGCGCCCGGCGCAACGGCTGCGGCTGCGGGTCGACCACCAGTTGCGCGGCGATGGCGGGCTCCGGCGCGTGGCAGCCGACGCTGCCGGGCACGATGCCGTGATGCAGCGCCAGCAGCGTCAGCACCGCCTCCAGCGCGCCAGCCGCGCCCAGGGTGTGCCCGGTCGCGCCCTTGCTGGCGCTGGCGCGGATGCCGGGCAGCAGGCGCGCGACCATGGCCGCCTCGACAGCGTCGTTCTGGCGACTGCCGGTACCGTGCAGGTTGAGATAGTCGAAGTCGGCGGCGCGCAGGCCGCAGGCGCGCAGCGCCGCATGCAGGGCGTGCGCCGCGCCGGCGCCTTCAGGATGCGGCGCCGAGAGGTGGTGCGCATCGCTGCTTTCGCCGCAGGCCAGCAGGCGCGGTGCCTGCGGCGCGTGTTCGACACGGCACAGCAGCGCCAGCGCCGCGGCCTCGCCGATGGAAAGCCCGGCACGCGCCTGATCGAACGGCCGGCACGGCAGGCTGTCCACCAGTTCGAGCGCGTTGAATCCATACAGGGTGCTGGCGCACAGCGAGTCGGCACCGGCCACCAGCACGGCATCGGCGATGCCGCCGGTGAGCAGGCGCGCGGCCAGGCCAAACGCCTTGGCGCTGGCCGAACAGGCGGTGGAAAGCGTCAGCGCCGGCCCGGCGATTCCGGTCTGCGCGCACAGCCACTCGGCCGGGCCATGCAGATGGTGCAGACGCGGGTCGCGCAGATCCGCGGGCAAGTGGCCGTGTTCGAGGCGGCGGTAAGCCCGTTCGCTGGATTCGATATTGGCGGTGGACGTGCCCAGCACCAGCGCCACGCGGGCGGCGCCACGATCACGCACAGCCCGCGCCAACGCATCGCTCAGGCCGTCCTGGCGCAGCGCACGCGCCAGCAGGCGGTGCAGACGCGTGTCCAGACTGGGCGCCGGGTCGTCCTCGATGCCGGCCGCGCGGCCGATCCAGCACGGCAGCGGGACGCCGGCCGGGGCGTAGTCGTTGCGCCGCAGACCGCGCTGTCCGGTGCGTAGGGCAGTGGTATGCGCCGCACAGCCATCACCCAGCGCGGAGACGGCGGTGTAGGCGGCGATGGCGACGGGCGTGTCGGTCACGGCGATGCAAAGATCGAGGGCGCGGCAGTATAGCCAGCGCGCGTGGCCGCTCCGGGCCGTGGCGCAGCGGATAAGCTGACTACTTTTGGAGGGCGGCCGCTTTGTTCAGCGAATTATCCGAACGCGTCGACACCTTGCTGCGCGGCCTGCAGGACCGTATCGGCGGCGCCATCGAAGGCGTCGACGGCGCCGCGCGCTTCCTCGAGGACACCTGGAGCCGTTCCGAGGGCGGCGGTGGGCGCACGCGCGTGCTCAAGCACGGGCGCGTGTTCGAACAGGCCGGCATTGGCTTCTCGCGCGTGCTCGGCGAGCAGTTGCCGGCCTCCGCCACCGCGCACCGCCCGCAACTCGCCGGCGCGGCCTGGACAGCGGTTGGCGTGTCGCTGGTATTCCATCCGTGGAATCCGTACCTGCCGACCACCCACGCCAACCTGCGCTATTTCGAGGCGCATCCGCGGGACGCGGCGCCGGTATGGTGGTTCGGTGGCGGCTTCGACCTGACGCCGTTCTATCCCTTCGACGAAGACTGCGCGCACTGGCACGGCGTGGCGCGCGCGCTGTGCGCGCCGTTCGGGTCGCAGGTGTACCCGCGCTACAAGAAATGGTGCGATCAGTATTTTTTTCTCAAGCACCGCGACGAGACGCGCGGCATCGGCGGATTGTTCTACGACGACTTGAACGAGTGGGACTTCGAAACCTGCCTGCGTTTCACCGAAGCGGTGGGGCTGGGTTTCCTGGATGCCTACCTGCCGATCGTCATGCGGCGCAGGGACATGCCGTACGGCGAGCGCGAGAGGGAGTTCCAGCTGTACCGGCGCGGACGCTACGTGGAGTTCAACCTGGTCTACGACCGCGGCACACTGTTCGGGCTGCAGTCCGGCGGTCGCGCCGAATCCATCCTGATGTCGCTGCCGCCGCGTCTGCGTTACGAATACGGTTGGCGGCCCGAGGCCGGCAGCGCCGAGGCGCGTCTGGCCGGGTACCTGCGTCCGCGCGAATGGGCGTGAACGCCGATTCGGTAGCGGTTTGCAAACCGCTTCGGCACATGGATGTGCTGCCGCGACGAACACGCAAGTGCTTGTCGCGACAAAGGTTGGCGTGGCTTTGCCGCGCCCGTTTGCTTGCAAACCGCGGCAGGATGCCCGGTTTTGCAAACTGATTTTGGTAGCCGCGCCGTAAACCTGGCGACAATGCGCACACGGTTATCATGGTCGTTCCGGCGCGGGCTGCGCCCCGATATCGAGATGCATGTGCGGGTAGCGACAGGCGGCGAAAGGACGATGCGACGCGTCGCGCGGCCCGCGCTGCTGGCGTTGGCCGTACTGATGGCCGGCTGCTCCATCGCGCCGCGCGTTCCGCAGCCGCCGGTGACATTGCCGCAGCGCTACGCGCAGGCCCCTGCGCATGCGCTGGGGCCTGCGCCGGATCTCGCGCACTGGTGGCGCAGTTTCCACGACCCGCAGTTGGACGCGCTGGTGCAACGCGCGCTGGCGCAGAACCTCGGCCTGCGCGCCGCGGGCGAGCGCCTGGCGGCGGCGCGCGCGCTGCTGGACACGCCGCAGGCACGGCACCTGCCGCAAGAATCGGTGTACACCAACGAAGAGCCTACGCCGGGCAGCACGGCCAGCTATTTCCAGCTCGGCTTCGACGCGGTATGGCAGTTTGGCCTGTTCGGGCGCGGCAAAAGCGAGCAGCGCATCGTCGACTCCAATGCGGCACTGGCGGCCGGCGACCGCGCCGCCGCGCAGGTGGCGCTGGTCGCCGAGGTGGCGCGCGCGTACCTCGACTGGTGCGCGGCCAGCCAGCGCGTGATCGATGCCCGTGCGCTGCTGCGGCAGGCCGGACAGCGCCTGCACCTGCAGCAGGTGCGCGTCGAACAGCACCTGGATGCACCGGTGACCGCGGCCAGCGCCCGTGCCGCGTGGGAATCGGCTCGCGCCGCGCGGGTGACCGCCGAGAGCGATGCGGTGATCGCCCGGCAACAGCTGGCGGTGCTGCTCAGCACTCCCGCCGCGCAGTTGCATCTGCAACTGCCAGGATCGATGCCGCGGCCGCCGGCCGTACCCCCTGCGCTGCCGCCGGCCGATCTGCTGCGCACGCGCCCGGACATCCAGGGCGCCGAAGCCATGATTCTGCATGCCGCCGGTCAGTTGGGCATCGCGCGCGCCGAGCTGTACCCGCGCCTGGGCCTGGGCTGGACGGCGACCGCTTCGGCGCGCACCGCCGGCGGTGAGATCGGTCGCCTGCGCACCATTCCCAGCCTCGGGCCGGTGATCAACATGCCGATCTTCGACTGGGGTCTGCGCAAGGCGCAGGTACGCGCCGACGGGCACCGCCTGAAGGCCGCGGTGCTGGATTACCGGCAGACCGTTTTGACCGCGGTGTCCGAAGTCGAGCAGGCCTATGCCACGCTGCGCGCCGCACACGCCAGCGCGCAGGCCGCACAGGCCGGACTGGTTGCGGCACGGCAGTCGGCCCGCGCCTCGGCGGCGCGCAACCGCCTGGGCCTCGGCGATGGCCTGGCCGCGGGCGCCGCCAAGGATGCCGCGCTGCGTGCCGCCATTGATGCCGCGCGCGCGCGCGCCGCCGAGGGCATCGCCTACGTGGCGCTGTACAAGGCGCTGGGCGGCGCCTCGCCGCTGACCACGGTCGGAGCGGCACGCTGATGGTGGCGCTGGCGCGCAAGACGTTGGTGTACGAATGGCGGCGCTATCTGCCGGCGTCGCTGGCGGTGGCGTTCTCGGGCATGCTGCTGCTGGTGCAACTGGCGCTGGTGTTCGGCATCTTCGACAGCGCGGCGGTGTACATCAACGCTTCGCGCGGGCAGATCTGGGCCGGCTATCCGGGCACGCAGAGCATCGACCTGGGCCGCAGCATCCCGCGCGATGCCGAAGTGCATCTGCTGATGAATCCGCAAGTGGCGCAGGTGGAACCGTTCCAGTGGGTCAACGGCGACTGGCGCGGCAGCCGCGCGCTGGGCAGCGTCTCGGTATTTGTCTCCGGCATCGACCCGGCGGCCACGGGCCTGGTGTTCGCGCGTGCCATTCCGCCGGCATTGCGCGCCAGGCTGAACGAGCCGGGGGCGATCATCGTCGACCGCGCCGACCTGCCCAAACTGGGCATCGCGGTGGGTCAGAGCGGCATCCTCAACGGTCAGCGCGTGTATCTGGTCGGCACCACCGGCGGCCTGCGCGCGCTCGGCGGGGTCAACATCGTGACATCGCTGGCGACGGCCGAGCGCCTCAACGCGGGCGGCGATCTGCGGCCGGCTTACTACGTCGCGCGGCTGCGCGATCCGGCACGGGCCGAAGCGGTGGCCGCGCAACTCGATCCGCACGGCCGCCTGCGGCGCTACGCGGTGTGGACGGCGCCGACGCTGGCTGCGCGCACCGTGCACTACTGGCTGTTCGAAACCGGCGCCGGGCTGGGCGTGGTGTTCATGTCGCTGGTCGTGTTTCTGGTCGGCACCGTCATCACCAGTCAGACACTGATGGGCGCGGTGGCGGGCTCGATCAGCGAATACGCCACGCTCAACGCGCTTGGCGCCAGCCACCGCGCGCTCAGCCGCGTGGTGATGGAGCAGGCCGGTTGGGTGGGCGTGGCCGGCCTGGCCGGCGGCGGCATACTCTCGGCGCTGGTGCTGGCGCTGGCGCACAGCCAGGACGTGCCGGTTGGCATCACGCTGCCAGGTATCGCGGCCTGCGCCACGCTGGTCATGGGCATCACCATGCTGTCCGGGATGCTGGCGGTGCGCACGCTGCGCAACGCCGATCCGGCGCGTCTGCTGCGCTGAGGCCGCCGTGTCCGAGAGCATCGCCATCCGCGCACGCGACATCGGCAAGGGCTTCACGGTCGGCAAAGTCACCACGCGGGTGATCGAAGGTCTGCACGTGGACGTGCTCGCCGGTGAGCTGACCTTGCTGTCCGGTCCTTCCGGCTGCGGCAAAAGCACCCTGCTGGCGATCCTCAGCGGACTGGAGCGCCCGGATGCGGGCAGCGTGATGGCGCTGGGCGAGCCGGTCTGGGCGTTGGACCGCAGGGCGCTGCAGCGTTTCCGCTTGCACCACATCGGCTTCGTGTTCCAGGGCTTCAATCTTTTTCCCGCGCTGGACGCGGTGGAGCAGGTCGAGCTGCCGCTGAGTTATCTGGATCTGGGTGCGGCAGAAACCCGGCGTCGCGCCGAAGCCGCGCTGGATGAGGTGGGCCTGGCGCATCGCCGCCACATGCGTCCGGCGGAACTTTCCGGAGGCGAGAAGCAGCGCGTGGCGATCGCCCGTGCGCTGGCCAAGCGGCCGCAGCTGCTGTTCGCCGATGAACCCACCAGCGCGCTGGATTCGATCAGTGGGCAGACCGTGATCGACATTCTGCATCGCGCCGCGCGCGCGCATGGCACCATGGTGCTGTGCGCCAGCCACGACCCACGCCTGATCGCGCACGCCGACCGCGTGCTGCGTATGGAGGACGGGCGCGTGCTGACCGACGAACACCATCCCCACCCGCCGATCGGACTGGACGTATCCCGATGAAACCGCAGGCGCTGTTATTCACGCTGTTCGCCATGGTTGCGCTGGCCGGCTGCGATCGTGCGCGCAGCACGGATCAGGATGTCGCGCCGTCGCCCTGGATCGCCGTGGCGCGTGGGCAGGTGGGCGTGGAGGGCGGTTTGTTGCAAGTGCGCCCGGCCGTGCCGGGGCTGGTGTCGGCGGTCACGGTATCCGACAACGACGCGGTCAAGCCCGGGCAGATTCTGGTGCGCATGGACGACGGTGCCGCGCGCATCGCCGTGCAGCTGGCCGCCGCCGATCTGGCGCAGGCGCGCGCGCAGCAGGCCGAACTGGCGGCGGGGCTGCCTGCGGCGGCGCAGCGCGCGCAGCGCCTGGCGGCCGCCAGCGCCGCCGATGCCGCGCCGGCGCAAGAACTGGCGGATGCGCGCGCCGCGCTGGCGCAGATGAAGGCGCGGGCACAGGCCGCGGCCGCGGCTGTGCAGGCGGCGCAGGCACGGCTGGCGGAGGCGCGCTACCGGCTGTCGCTGTACACGGTGCGCGCGCCGGTGGCCGGCCGGGTGGTACGGCGCCGCGTCGAGGTGGGCGCGCGGGTATCGCCGCAGAGTCCCGAGGCACTGCTCGAATTGCTGCCCGATCGCCCGCTGGTGGTGCGCGCCGAACTTAGCGAGGCCTATGCGGCCAAGGTGCGCGCCGGCATGCGCGCCGAAGTGGTTCTGGACGCGGGCGGCGGCGCCCGCTACGCCGCGCATGTCGTGCGTCTGGGGCTGGTCTATGGCGTCGCCAGCCTGGGTCCCGCGCACGACCAGCCGGACGATGCGCGTGATCTCGATTGCGTGCTGCAACTGGATACGCCCGGTCTGCGAGTCGGCCAGCGCGTTCTGGTGCGGTTTCTGCCCGACCATCACAAACCCTGAACCGGTGTTCAGGCAACTTTTTTTACACTACGGCTGTCCCAGCTTGCTCCGCCGACGAACCGCCCCTGCGGTTGCTAACGGCAATTTTCCCCTGATCCGGCTAGGTTCGAGCCCATGGCGCAGTGGACCATCGTGTGCGACTTCGACGGCACCGTCAGCATCGGTGACGTCACCGACTTACTGCTGGAGCGCTTCGGCGCGCCCGGCTGGGAAGAGTTGGAAGCCGCCTGGCAGATGGGCGAGATCGGTTCGCGCGCCTGCCTGGCCGGACAGATCGCCCTGCTGGACGCCAGCCCGGCGCAGCTGGATGCGGCGATCGACTCGATCGCAATCGATCCGTCCTTCCCCGCCTTCGTGGCCGACGCACGTGCCATCGGCATTCCGCTGACCGTGGTTAGCGACGGCCTCGATCGTGCCATCCGCGCGCTGCTGGGACGCTACGGTCTCGCCGACCTGCCGATCATCGCCAACCGCCTCGTGCAGGCCGGCCCGCGCAGTTGGCGCCTGGAGTTTCCGCATTCCAACCCGGCTTGTCGCGCCGCCAGCGGCACCTGCAAGTGCGAGCGCGCCGAGGGCCTGCGCCGGCAGGCGCCGCGCGTGCTGCTGATCGGCGACGGTAGCTCGGATTTCTGCGTAGCCGGCTCGGCCGATTTCGTGTTCGCCAAGCACCGTCTGATCGCGCACTGTCGCGAACGCGGCTACGCGCATCAATCCATGCAGAACTTCGCCGAGGCGCGCGCCGCGCTGCCGCGTCTGCTTTCCGGCGCGCTGGCGCCGCGCGTTCCACTTCGATCCCAGGACACCTGAACCATGCCGCACGCCGATCCGACCCACGTCGTCCCCATGCCCACCGCCGCGCGTGACGAAACCGCGCTGCTGGCTGACGAGGCACGCTACTGCTCGTTCGGCGACACCGTGCACTACAGCGAGCCGCCCAAGGTCTTCGCGCGCTGCGAGGGCAGCTACATGTACGATCGCGCCGGCGTGCCGTACCTGGACCTGCAGATGTGGTACTCGGCCTGCAACTTCGGTTACGCCAACAAGCGCCTCAACGACACGCTGAAGCGCCAGATCGACACCCTGCCGCAGGTGGCCAGCCAGTATCTGCACGTCGAGAAGATCGAACTGGCCAAGATCATCGCCCAGGATGCCGAGCGCAAGTTCGGCTTGCCCGGGCGTGTGCACTTCAATGTCGGCGGTGCGCAGGCGGTCGAGGATTCGCTGAAGCTGGTGCGCAATTTCAAGGGCGGCAAGAGCTTGATGATGGCCTATGAAGGCGGCTACCACGGCCGCACGCTGGGCGCCTCGGCGATCACCTCCAGTTACCGCTACCGCCGCCGTTACGGCCATTTCGGCGACCGCGCCATGTTCCTGCCCTTCCCCTACCACTTCCGCGGACCCAGGGGCATGAGCAAGGAGGAATACGGCGAGCAGCTGGTGCGCGAGTTCGCGCGCCTGTTCGAGACCGAGTACTACGGCATCTGGGATCCCAAGGTCGGTGAATGCGAGTACGCCGCGCTGTACGTCGAGCCGTTGCAGGGCACCGGCGGCTACGTGGTGCCGCCGAAGAACTACTTCGCCGGCATCAAGAAGGTGCTGGACCAGCACGGCGTGCTGATGGTCGTCGACGAGATCCAGATGGGGTTCTACCGCACCGGCAAGCTGTGGGGCATCGAGCACTTCGGCGTCAATCCCGATGTGATCGTGTTCGGCAAGGCGCTGACCAATGGCCTGAACCCGCTCTCCGGCCTGTGGGCGCGCGAGGAACTGATCAACCCAAAACTGTTCCCGCCGGGCTCCACGCATTCGACCTTCAACGCCAACCCGCTGGGTACCGCGGTGGGCCTGGAGACCATGCGCATGCTTGCCGAGACCGACTACGAAGCGATGGTCACGGCCAAAGGCGCACACTTTCTCGAAGGCCTGCGTGACCTGCAGAAGCGCCATCCGGAGATCGGTGACGTCGATGGCCTGGGTCTGGCTCTGCGCGCCGAGATCTGCGAAGCCGACGGCTTCACGCCCAACAAGAAGCTGGTCGACCGCATGGTCGACATCGGTCTGGCCGGCGAACTCGAGCACAAAGGCAGGAAGATCGGCCTGGTGCTGGACATCGGCGGCTACTACAAGAACGTGATCACCTTCGCGCCTTCGCTGCACATCAGCAGCGAGGAGATCGACCTCGGCATGAGCCTGCTCGACCAGTTGCTGACCCGTGCCAAGCGCACACTCTGAGCCGCGCCGCGTCATCGTTGGTCGGTGCTGGTGGCCACTGGCGCGGGCCATGGCGCCTACAATGTCGCCATGGACATCTTCAAGGTTTTCACCGTCGAGTCGGCGCACCGCCTGACCGCGGTTCCGCCGGGACACAAATGCGCGCGCCTGCACGGGCATTCGATCCGCATCGAGGTGCATGTCAGCGGCGACCCCGACCCGCAGTTGGGCTGGGTGTGCGATTTCGCCGACATCAAGCAGGCATTCCAGCCGCTGTTCGTGCAACTGGACCACAACTACCTCAACGACCTGCCCGGACTGGACAATCCGACCAGCGAGAATCTCGCACGCTGGGTGTGGCAACACCTCGAGCCGGCGCTGCCCGGCCTCAGCCGCATCGTCGTACACGAAACCTGCACCGCCGGCGCCAGCTACCGCGGCGACTGACGCCGCTGCGCCAGACATGCTGTGTTGCCGCAAATGGCACGCGATGCAGCGCCAGGCCGTGTCAATCAGCACGCGGCTGCATTGGAAACGCAAGATGAACGGCCGGCGATCCGATCATGTTGCATTGCACAAAAAAGCTTGCTAGGCTGTGCCCACGCTAGACCCCACCGAGGACACCGTCATGAGCAACACCGCATTCAACACCACCGCCTGGACCGACGCCGCCGCCACTGCCGGCCGCGATCTGCAAGCCGCCGCCCTGAAGGCGCAGACCCTTTCGTTCGACACCGCCAGCACCCTGCTGGGCCAGCATTTCGATGTGCTGACCAAACAGGCCGAGAGCGCGATCGCCCTTGGCCGCGAAGCGATGGCCGCGCGCGATCTGGAGTCGGCCTCCGCGCTGATCGGCAAGAGTATCGCTGCCGCACGCACGCAGGCCGAACTGGCGCTGGCGCATGGCCGCAGCGTAGTAGCCACATTGAACCGCCACACCGAGTCCCTGCAGAGCCTGGCTGAGAAGCAGGTCGCGCAGGTCAAGCCCATCAAGGGCTGATCCGGGCGACTGGGTAATCCCGCGGAAGCGCCCTCCCTCTCGGCTTCCGCGGTCCCTGACGGGCCGGTTCGACCGGCCCGTTTTTTATGCGCCAGGCACGGGCCACGCCTGCAGGCGCAAGTCCTCCCGTCCTATTGGACGACGGGCGACACGGCGGGCGGCATAAGCTGATCGCCGAAGGCCTGGGAGGGCTGGGGTAGGCAGGCGTTCCTGCGGGGGGCGTCTGAAACTGCGCGTCAACCGGGTTCCTACCCGATCGTGCCGCCGTGACTGGCGACACGGCAGCATTCCGTGCGGCAGGCATTGCCGCGCGCGTCATGCGGCTGCTATCCTTTTGGGGCTTTGAAGCAAGTAGTCGACAGGCTCGCGATGCGGGCCGGCGCGAGGCGGTGTCGATGCACAGTTCGATTGCAGGCGGCAGGCGTTTCGCGACATGTGGCATCGCATTGCAGCTTGCTACCACAGCCTTGTTGGCCATGGCGTGGGCGGTTGCGCAGGGGATGTCGGCGGCTTTGGCGGTGGGCTTCGGAGGTGGTGCGGTGGCGTTGGGTAATGCGCTGTTCGCACTGCGCGTGTTTGCTGTGCGTGTAGCACCTGCGCGGCAGGTGCTACGCGGGGTCTACACCGGTGAGGCACTCAAGCTGGGGCTGGCGTTGTCCCTGCTGTACGTGGCCATCGCCGTGCTGAAATTGCCGTTCCTGCCGTTGCTGGCGGGGCTGGTATCGGCGCAAATAGTGTTTTGGGTCGCCCTTGTTGCAATCAGGTGAGCGGATGTCTGGCAGTGCGGAGCAAACCGCCGGCGGCGGCATGACTGAATACATCCACCACCATCTGCACAATTTGCAGTGGCAAGTGGGTGCGGGACCGTTCTGGATCATCAACATCGATACCGTTGCCATCACTCTGCTGCTGATGGCGATTTTCCTCGGCGTTTTCATCCTCGCCGCGCGCCGCGCCAGTGCCGGCGTTCCTGGGCGATTCCAGGCCTTCGTCGAAATGGTGGTCGTCGGCATCGATGAGATGGTGCGCGAGACCTTTCATGGCTCGAGCAAGCTGATCGCGCCGCTGGCGCTGACCATCTTCGTGCTGGTGTTCATGATGAATTTCATGGATCTGCTTCCAGTGGATTTGCTGCCCTGGCTGGGGCGCGAGGCGGGCCTGCCTTATCTGCGCGTGGTTCCGACCGCTGACCTCAACACCACCCTCGGCATGGCGCTGACGGTGTTCGCGTTGATCCAGTACTTCGGTCTCAAGCACAAGGGGCCGCGCCTGTTCTTCAAGGAAATGTTCACTGCGCCATTTCACGCGCATGGATTCATGGTGATTGTGCTGGCGCCGGTCAATTTGCTGCTGCGCCTGATCGAGGAAGCGGTGCGCCCGATTTCGCTGAGCCTGCGACTGTTCGGCAACATGTTCGCGGGCGAGTTGATCTTCATTCTGATCGCGACGATGACCCTGGGTGCGAGTCTGGCGCATGGCCTGACCTACGTGATGGGCCCCGTGCAGTTCCTGTCCGACTTCGTGTGGACCGCCTTCCACATCCTGATCATCACTTTGCAAGCCTTTATTTTCATGATGCTGACCGTGGTGTACCTGAGCATGGCCTCGGAACAGCACTGATTTACCCCTCGTAAACCCAATTCATACTGCGGAGAACAACATGCAGCACCTCGATCTGATCGCCAATGTCATGGGCATGACGCTGATTGCCGCCGGCCTGTTGATCGGCTTGGGCGCGCTTGGGGCCGCCATCGGCTTCGGCATTCTGGGCGGCAAATTTCTCGAGGGCGCGTCGCGCCAACCCGAGCTGACGCCGATGCTGCAGGTCAAGATGTTCATCGTCGCCGGCCTGCTCGATGCGATTCCGATGATCGGTGTGGCGATTGGTCTGTACCTGATCTTCGCCAATCCGTTCCTGTCGGCGCTGGGCCTGAACGCGAAGTAAGGCGCTTGAAGCCCTTCAGCCACATGCGATCGTCGCGCCTGCTGGCGCGACCGTAGCGGGAAACCTGCAATGGACATCAACCTCACACTCATCATCGAGGGACTGGCGTTTTTCGCCGTGGTGCTGCTGGTGATGAAGTACGGCTGGCCGCTGTTCATGGCTGCCATCGAAGAGCGCCAGAAGCGTATCGCCGAAGGCCTGGCCGCGGCGGAGCGCGCACGCGCGGAACTGCGCGATGCCGACGCGCGCGTGGCCGAGGAGATCAAAGCCGCGAGACTCCAGGCCGCCGAGATCATCGATCGCGCCCAGCACCAGGCCAACCTGTTGCTGGACAAGGCGCGCGAGGATGCCGTCACTGAAATGCAGCGTCAAAAGGTTGCCGCCGAAACCGAGATTGCCGCAGCCACGGTGCGTGCACGCGAGGAACTCAGCGCACGCGTGGGCGAACTGGTGCTGGCCGGTGCCAGCAAGATCCTGCAGCGCGAGGTGGACGCCAGCACCCACCGCCAGCTGTTGGACGAACTGGCAGCCGAGATCTGACCATGGCGCAGGTGCTGACTCTTGCCCGGCCTTATGCACGCGCCGCCTTCAGCGTAGCGCGTGCGGATCAGCAGATGGCCTCATGGTCGGCGTATCTGGCGTTCGCGGCGCTAGTCGCCCTTGATCCGCATATCATCGCGTTGCACGGTGATCCGCGTGTCACGCCGGGACAGATGCAGGCGCTGCATCTGCCGCCGGATGCCGCCAGCGGCGGTGCGTTCGCGCGTTTTCTTGAAGTGCTGGCCGTGGCCGGACGCTTGAACCTGCTGCCCTTCATCCGCGACGAGTTCGATGCCTTGCGGCGCGACGCTGAAGCCACACTGGAAGTCAGCGTGACCAGCGCACAGGCACTGGATGAAGCCGCACAGGCACGCCTGAGCGAATCACTGGCGCGGCGCTACGGACGCCACATCCGCTTGAACCTGCGCCAAGACCAGGCGCTGGTCGCCGGCGTGATTCTCGAAGTCGAGGGCAAAGTGATCGACGGCTCCATGCGCGGACGCCTGCAGCGCCTCGCCGGCGCGCTGGCCCACGGCAACTGACGCGCAGCGCACGGTTCTTCAACAGCATTCCACACTCGTGACCACCCGCTTGCGCGGGGCTCCACAGGAACAAGCCCATGTCCAGCACCACGCTCAATCCATCCGAAATCAGCGAGCTGATCAAGCACCGCATCGAGCAGTTCAAACTCGGTGCCGAAGCCCGCAACGAGGGCACGCTGATCAGCGTGTCCGACGGCATCGTGCGCATCCACGGTCTCGAGGACGTGATGCAGGGCGAGATGATCGAGCTGCCCGGCGACACCTTCGCGCTGGCCCTGAATCTCGAGCGCGACTCGGTGGGTGCGGTGGTGCTGGGAGATTACGAGCACCTGCGCGAGGGCGACCGCGTCAAGACCACCGGACGCATCCTCGAGGTGCCGGTGGGCGAGGCGCTGCTCGGCCGCGTGGTCAACGCGCTGGGTCAGCCCATCGACGGTCGCGGCGCCATCGCCGCGCAGGGCAGCAGCCCGATCGAGAAGGTCGCGCCCGGCGTGATCTGGCGTCAATCGGTCGACCAGCCGGTGCAGACAGGTTACAAGTCCATCGACGCGATGATCCCGATCGGCCGCGGCCAGCGCGAGCTGGTCATCGGCGACCGCCAGACCGGCAAGACCGCGCTGTGCGTCGACGCCATCATCAACCAGAAGGGTTCCGGCGTCAGGTGCATCTACGTCGCCATCGGCCAGAAACAGAGCTCGATCGCCGCGGTGGTGCGCAAACTGGAAGAATACGGCGCGCTCGATCACACCGTCATCGTCGCCGCCTCGGCGTCCGAATCGGCGGCCATGCAGTACATCGCGCCCTACGCCGGTTGCGCCATGGGCGAGTACTTCCGCGACCGCGGCCAGGACGCGCTGATCGTCTACGACGACCTCACCAAGCAGGCCTGGGCGTATCGTCAGATCTCGCTGCTGCTGAAGCGCCCGCCGGGACGTGAGGCGTATCCGGGCGACGTGTTCTATCTGCACTCACGCCTGCTCGAGCGCGCGGCACGCGTCAATGCCGATTACGTCGAGCAGCACACCGCGGGCGCGGTGAAGGGCAAGACCGGCTCGTTGACCGCACTGCCGATCATTGAGACACAGGCGGGTGACGTCTCGGCCTTCGTGCCCACCAACGTGATCTCGATCACCGACGGTCAGATCTTCCTGGAAACCGACCTGTTCAACGCCGGCATCCGCCCGGCGGTGAACGCGGGTATTTCCGTCTCGCGCGTCGGCGGTGCAGCGCAGACCAAGGTCATCAAGAAGCTCGGCGGCGGCGTTCGTCTGGCGCTGGCGCAGTACCGCGAGCTGGCCGCCTTCGCGCAGTTCGCCTCCGATCTCGACGCCGCCACGCGCGCGCAGTTGGAGCGCGGCCAGCGCGTCACCGAACTGATGAAGCAGAAACAGTACAGCCCGCTGTCGGTGGCCGAGATGGCCATTTCCCTGTACGCCGCCAACGAAGGCTATCTGGACGACCTGCAGGTGTCGGCGATTCAGTCCTTCGAGCGCGCGCTGCATCAGTACATGCACCAGAGCTTCGGCGCGCTCATGCAGCAGATCGACGCCAGCGGTGATTGGAACAAAGACATCGAGGCCAGCTTCAAGCAGGCGCTCACGGAGTTCAAGAAGACCGGCAGCTGGTAAAAGAGCCGGATTCCGAGGTTTTCAAACGTGGCCAACGCACGCGAAATCCGCAGCAAGATCCGCAGCACGCAGAACATGCGCAAGGTGACGCGTGCGCTGGAGATGGTCTCCGCCTCGAAGATCCGCAAGGCGCAGGATCTGATGCGCGCCTCGCGCCCCTACGCTCGGCTGATGCGTCAGGTGGTGGGCCACATCGCGCGCGCCAACGCCGAATACAAGCACCCGTACATGGTGCGTCGCGAGGCGGTCCGCAGCGTGGGCTATCTGGTGATTTCCACCGATCGCGGCCTGTGCGGCGGTCTCAACGCCAACCTGCTACGCAAGCTGCTGGCCGAGATCCGCGTCTGGCGCGCGCAGGGTGTCGAGGTCGAAGTAGTCGCGGTGGGCCAGAAGGCGCTGCAGTTTTTCCGCCGCCTCAGCGACATCCGACTGTCGGGTTCGGCCACGCATCTGGGCGAGCGGCCGCGCGTCGAGGATCTGGTCGGCGTGATCAAGGTGCTGCTGGACAGCTTCGCCGCCGGCCGCCTCGACCGCGTGTTCTTGGCCTACAACGACTTCATCAACACCATGAGCCAGAAGCCCACGGTGGATATGCTGCTGCCGCTGCCGATCGCGGGCGACCTGCAGGTGAGTCACGACTGGGATTACCTATACGAGCCAGACGCACAGAGCGTGCTGGAGCCGGTGCTCAAGCGCTATGTCGAGGCGCTGGTGTACCAGGGCGTGCTGGAAAATCTTGCCAGCGAGCATGCGGCGCGCATGGTGGCCATGAAGAGCGCCTCGGACAACGCCAACAAGCTGATCGAAACGTTCACGCTGATCTACAACAAGGCGCGTCAGGCCGCGATCACGCAGGAAATCAGCGAGATCGTCGGTGGTGCGGCGGCGGTGTGATCGAACAGCATGGGGTCCGCGAAGAACGTCAAGAACGCAAATGCTTCGGGGGGATGTTCCTTGGATATTTTTCGCGCTTTTCGCGCCCTTCGCGGATGACAGAATTTGATTTTTCGAGGAAACACGAATGAATAGCCAGCTGACGAATACTCAGGCGACCGGACACCAAGGCAAAGTGGTGCAGATCATCGGCGCCGTGGTGGACGTGGAGTTTCCGCGTGCCGAGGTGCCGCGCGTGTACGACGCGCTGAAGGTGCGTGGCACGGCGGTGACGCTGGAGGTGCAGCAGCAGCTCGGCGACGGCATCGTGCGCGCCATTGCCCTGGGTTCCACCGACGGCCTCAAGCGCGGGCTCGTCGCGGAAAACACCGGCGCCGGCATCAAAGTGCCGGTCGGCAAGGGCACCCTCGGCCGCATCCTCGACGTGCTGGGCAACGCCATCGACGAGGCCGGTCCGGTCGAAGCCTCTGACCACTGGGAAATCCATCGCGCCGCGCCGGCTTATGCCGACCAAGCGGCCGCCAGCGAGCTGCTGGAAACCGGCATCAAGGTGATCGACCTGATCTGCCCGTTTGCCAAGGGCGGCAAGGTCGGATTGTTCGGCGGTGCCGGCGTGGGCAAGACCGTCAACATGATGGAACTGATCAACAACATCGCCAAGCAGCACTCGGGCCTGTCGGTGTTCGCCGGCGTCGGTGAGCGCACCCGCGAGGGCAACGACTTCTACCACGAGATGAAGGACTCCAACGTTCTCGACAAGGTGGCGATGGTCTACGGGCAGATGAACGAGCCGCCGGGCAATCGCCTGCGCGTGGCACTGACCGGCCTGACACTGGCCGAGTACTTCCGCGACGACAAGGATCCGGCCACCGGCAGGGGCCGCGACATCCTGTTCTTCGTCGACAATATCTACCGCTACACGCTGGCCGGTACCGAGGTTTCCGCGCTGCTGGGCCGCATGCCCTCGGCGGTGGGCTACCAACCGACGCTGGCCGAGGAAATGGGCGCGCTGCAGGAGCGCATCACCTCGACCAAGACCGGATCGATCACTTCGATCCAGGCCGTTTACGTGCCCGCCGACGATCTCACCGACCCATCGCCGGCCACCACCTTCGCGCATCTCGATGCCACCGTGGTGTTGTCGCGCAACATCGCCAGCCTAGGCATCTATCCGGCCGTCGATCCGCTGGATTCGACCAGCCGCCAGCTCGATCCCAACGTCATCGGCCAGGAGCACTACGACGTCGCGCGCAAGGTGCAGGGCACGCTGCAGCGCTACAAGGAGCTCAAGGACATCATCGCCATCCTGGGCATGGACGAGCTGTCCGCCGAGGACAAGTTGACGGTGGCGCGTGCGCGCAAGATCGAGCGCTTCTTCTCGCAGCCGTTCCACGTCGCCGAGGTGTTCACCGGCTCGCCTGGCAAGTACGTGACGCTGAAGGAAACCATCCGCGGCTTCAAGATGATCTGCGACGGCGAGTGCGACCATCTGCCCGAGCAGGCGTTCTACATGGTCGGCGGTATCGACGAGGCCTTCAGGAAGGGCGAGGACATGGCCAAGAAGGCCGCCTGAGAGCCGGGACTCGGGATTCGCCCCCAAGCGGATTCCGTAGCCTGGAGTTCCGGAACTCGGATAGATGGCGCGGTACCGGCCCACCCCAGGGCAAGGGACTCCGAGCAAGTCCAGGGTCCCGGTTCGCGAGTCCCACAACCGAGCGAAGCGAGAACACCATGAGCACCATCCGTTGTGACATCGTCAGCGCTGAGGCCGAGATCTTCCACGGCGAGGCCACGCTGGTCGTGGCTAGCGGCGCCATGGGTGAGTTGGGCATCGCGCCGCGCCACGCGCCGTTGATCACGCGCCTGAAGCCGGGACAGGTCGAGGTGGTGCAGCCGGATGGACAGCGCCTGTCGTTTTACGTCTCCGGCGGCATCCTCGAGGTGCAGCCGCAGGTAGTTACCGTGCTGGCCGACACCGCGCTACGCGCCGCCGACATCGACGAAGCGGCCGCGCTCAAGGCCAAGCAGGAAGCACAGGACATGCTGAGCAACCGCACCGACATGCTGGAACTGGCCCAAGCACAGGCGCAACTGGCGCAGGCCATAGCGCAACTGCAGGCGCTGGAGCGTCTGCGCAAACAGCTCAGGCACTGATCCATTCGCGCAACGGGCACCCGTTGCTGCTTGCGCAGCGGACTGCCGCCGTGTTCGCGGAGCGCGTATCTGCGCACTTGCGCTTGCCGCATGCGCGTCGAAATGCGTACCCGCGCCATAACGGTTGAACAGCGCCGGATAGCTGCGCTGCGGCAGCGCGGAGTTGATGATGGACAGCGCATTGTGCTCCGCGCGGCCAGCACGCCATCGCTCGACTGCCGCGCCGGGGTGAGCCTTCGGCCAGATGCCGGTTGCTGCGGGTTTGGCGTGGACACCACGCCGCTCCAGCGCCGCGGCGCGGGATGCAACCGGGCCATGGGACTCCTCGAATGGATCAGAAACCCTGGGGAACGGCTGCTGCGTGGTCGAGCCGCGGCACGTACCCGCCGGCGCCGTCAATGTGCGCCGGTCGGGTGCCCCGGTAGCCAGCGCAGCGTGACGCCGGGACCGGCGTACAGAATCTGCGCGCGCTGGTCGTGCCCGATCGCTCCGGCCAGCGCCTGGAAGGCAGCCAGTTCGCTCGCCGGACACAACCCTTCACCGACGGTGCTGAGCTTGCGTTCGGCCACCACCGTGCTGCCCTCGATGCGATAGCGCGCCCGATACTCGCCGGCGGCATTGCGGAACTGCACATCCGGCGGGATGGCGATGAAGTGGCTGCCCGACGGAAAACTCAGCCGGGTGTCGCTGACGCGCGCGTTGCCGTAGCAGGCGATCGGCAGACGTCGCTGGGCCGCGTCGCCGCCGGGGATGTTGATCCACGTCCCCGAGCCGGGGATCGAGACAGCAGCCGGGCCGGGAAGTTGCGCGAATGCCGGCACCCGTACCTGCATGTGCAGCGCGAACGGCTTGGCGAAATCCAGCGGGTTGCCGAACTGCATATCGCCGGTGCCCTGCAGTCCGCGCGCGGCCAGCATGCTTTGCATGATGTAGGCCTCCTGGCCGGGCCGCACGTTGAGGAAGTTGCCGCGCATCGCGATGTCCATCGCACCGATGCCGCGCTGGGTGCTGCGCGCGGTCAAGGTACCGGCGGCATCGATGTGGCTGTCGTCCTCGTCGATCAAGGTGTTGGTGGCCGGCCCGAAGCCGGGGGTGTGCAGCACGCGCGGGGTATCGGCCAGCGCACGCACCAGCACCACCTGGCGGCCGAGGTCGCCGGAAGGCAGTTCACCGAACGGCGCTTCGCCGACAGTGGAGTCCACGAACAGCTTCCACTGCGGCAGGTACGTGATGATGTGGTTGAAGTGATTGGCGGCCACGCGCGGCGGACGGTTGGGTCCGTCGGCGTCGATCAGTGCGCCGACAGCATCGATGCCCTTGGCGGCTAGCAGGGCCTCCAGCAGGGTGGCGTGGTCCTTGCAATCGCCGTAGCGGTTGGCGATGACGGTGTCGGCAGCGTGCGGCACGATGCCGCCGACGCCGAAGTACACCGCCACGTAGCGGATGTGCCTGGCCACCCAGTCATAGATCGCTACCGCCTGCGCGCGCTTGCCGGTGATGCCGCGCGTGATGGTGTCGGCCAGGGCGCGAACGGTGGGCGACACCGCGGCCTTGCCGGCTGCGCGCGCCCAGTAGGCGTCGCCGATGGCGGCGTAATCGGAAAAGCTGCTGACAAACACGCGCGGTGAAAACACGTAGGCATTGGGCGCGATGGTTTCCGGCGCCATGGCCAGTACGTTGTTCAGCGCGAAGCCCACGACCTTGCGACGGCTGCCGGCAGGCATGGCAGGTGTCCACGCGGTCATGCCGTAGGCCTCGATGTGCAGCGGCATGTCGGCCGGGTAGTCGTAGCTCAGCCGCACCTTGCCCCAGTCGCCGTAGCGCGAGTAACTCTCGATATCGCTGAACTGGCCTGCGAACAGCGGCGTGTGCGTGTCCATGCGGAATCGGAAGTGCAAGGTGGCGCCCACCGCCAGTTGCGGGAACACGATGATGCGCAGTTCGGTGTCGGAGAACATCGGCGCGCCGATGCCGGCATTGTCCAGCTTGGTGAAGATCTGGTTCTTGCCTACCGTGATGCGCTTGCCGTCCGAGGTCAGTACCCACGCCGAGAGTACGGTCAGCTTCTGCCGCGAAACGCTATACGGCAGACGCACGCTGCTCCACTCGCCGATGCCGGCCACGGTATTGATGCGCACCGTGCGGGCGACCGTTTCGGTGAAGGCGCCGCTGCGCTCGATGCGGTAGGCGTCGTCCAGCAGCAGCGTGGTCGACGCGGTCTGCACCTCGGCCCTAACCGGTGCGGGGATGATCGCGGGGATGCCGCTAGTTACGACATCCGCAGGAGCCGTTCCGAGCGGCTGCGCATGCGCGGTCACGGCGGGCAGCAGCAGAGACAGGACCAAGGGCAACAGCGTGCGACGCATGGGCGCCCCTCTCCACGATGGCGTGAACGCGAGTCTAGCGACAACGCACCATGGCGCGGGTTGGCCGCGCCATGGTCAGATCAATGGTCGATCGCGGCCATGCCCGCCGCGCGCAGGCGCTGGTTGAGCCCCGCCAATTGCGGGCCGCGCAGCCGCTGCCAGCGCGCCAAGGTTTGCGTCAGCGCGGCGTGGGCCAGGCGATAACCCTGCTCGGCGTCCGCCGTAGGCGGCACGTCGGCATTGTCGACGGCGTGCTCGAGACTGTCCAGGCGCATGGCCAGTGCGGTCAGGCTATCGACGTGGCTGGGCGGGCTGCCCACCGAGTTGGAGGGATCGGGTGCGGGGATATCGCTGAGCGCGGCGAGCTGGCCGGCGAAGGTGGCGAGGTCGGCGCGCAGCGCCGGCTGGGTGTCCGACCGCGCCTTTGCCAGCGCGTGCTGCAGGCGGCCGGCTTCGCGCAGCGCGGTAGCCGTAGCCGCGCGGTCGGTCTCGATGGCCTGCGCCAGCGTCAGCTGCCGCATGTAGTCGGCGGCCGTCATACCCTGCACGCGCGGATCGGGCAGTATGCGCAGCGTGCGTGTGAGCTGCCGGCCATCCGCGTCCAGCACCACGCGGTAGTCGCCCGGTGCGGCCCACACGCCGTCGCTCCAGACGCCATCCTTGGCCAGTGCGGCGGGTGCCGCCCAGTGCAGATCCCATACGAAGCGGTGCATGCCGGGCGTGGTGACCAGTGGTGTGGGCTGCTGCACCCATGCGGGCGCGATGTGGATCTTGGCGAGGTCCACGCCGGGCAGCGTGTCGGCACTGTCGTAGCGGCGTACGAGACGGCCTTGCGCGTCGTAGATGCTCAGCGTCACCCGCTTGGCCGGAGCCTTCAGCACGTAGTCGAGATAGGCACCCTGCGGTGGATTCTGGCCGCGCGGCTCGCTCATCGGCAGAGGCGTGCCGGCGAACCCCAGTGGCCGTACGCGATACGCCGGTGCCGGTGCGACGAAATAGGCACCGTGCGCGGCCTGCGCCTGCGCTGCCTGCCGCAATGCCGTAATGTCGTCCATGATCCAGATGCCGCGTCCGTGCGTGGCGATCACCAGATCGTCGTTCTTGACCAGCAGATCACGCACCGATGTCACCGGCAGATTCTGCTGCAGCGGCTGCCAACGGCCGCCATCGTCGAACGAGACAAACACGCCGAACTCGGTGCCTGCGTACAACAGGCCGGGTGTCACCGGGTCGACGGTGACCACGTTGACGAAATCGCGCGCCGGGATGCCGGCATCGATAGCCTGCCAGGTCTTGCCACCGTCGCGCGTACGGTAGATGTAGGGATGGAAATCATCCAGGCGATGGTGGTCGATGGCGATGTACGCCACCCGTGCATCGCGCGGCGAAGCGGAGATGGCTGCTACTTTCGACCATGCCGTCAGCGGCGCCGGCGTCACACTGGTCCAGTGCGCGCCGCCATCGTGCGTGACCCAGACCAGCCCGTCGTCGGTGCCGGCCCAGATCAGTCTGGCGTCGATCGGCGAGGGCGCGATGCTGTACACCACACCGCGGCGGGGTCCGGTGATAGGGCTGTCGGTGGCGGTGCTGGCATCGAGGTTGGCTGGAACGGCCGGGTCGGGACGCGTCAGGTCCGGGCTCACCGGCGTCCAGTGCGCACCGCCATCGGTGGTGCGGAACACGCGCTGGTTGCCGAAGTACAGTGCCTTGGGATCGGCCTTGGAGAACACCAGCGGCAGCGTCCAGGTTGCGCGGTACAGGCCGGGGAAGGCCAGGGTCGGGTTGACCGACTGCGTCTGCTGGGTCCGCTGGTCGTACTTGTCCACCGAACCGCCGTAGGTGTTGCCGTAGATCAGGTCCGGATCGCGCGGATCGACCGCGATCTCGCCGCTCTCGCCGCCGGCGGTCAATTCGTGGAACTGCATCATGCTGATGCCGTCGACGCCATGGCCGCTCTGGCTGGGCAAGCACACCGCGCCGGAGTCCTGCTGCGCGCCGCATACCCAGAACGGGAAACGGTTGTCGGTGGTGACGTGATAAATCTGTGCGGTCGGCTGGTTGTACCAGCTCGACCAGGTCCTGCCGCCGTCGATGCTGACCACCGCGCCCTGGTCCACGCCCAGCATGCGGTGCGCGGGATCGCTGGGGTCGATCCACAGCACGTGGTAATCATCGCCGCCGGGTGCGCCCTTGATCGGTACGAAGGTCCTGCCGCCGTCGCGCGATTCGTACAGCGCGGTATTGGCCGCGTAAACCACATCCGGATTGCGCGGGCTGACGGTGATGCCGCCGAAGTACCAGCCGCGCTGCCAGATGCGCACGTCGGAACTTACGTGTGTCCAGTGCTTGCCGCCATCGTCAGAGCGGTACAGGCCACCGGCCTTGGCATCGACCATCGCGTACACGCGCTGCGGATCGGTGGGCGCCACGGCGATGCCGATGCGCCCGGGTTGCGCGGCAAAGCCGTACGCCGGCTGGTTGATCTCGGTCCATGTTTTGCCGGCATCGGTGGATTTGTACAGGCCCGAGCCGGGGCCGTTGGAGGGCGGGTACACATTCCACGGCGGACGCCGCGTCTGCCACAGCGCGGCGTAGATCACGTCGGGGTCGCCCGGCTGAAAGGCCAGATCGATGGCGCCGGTGTCGACGTTCTTGTACAGCACCTTGCGCCAGGTCTTGCCGCCATCGGTGGTCTTGAATACGCCGCGCTGGGCGCTGGGTCCGTAGGGATGGCCCAGCGCAGCGACGTAGACGATGTTCGGATCATGCGGATCGACCAGCACACTGCCGATCGCCTGCGTGTCGGTCAGACCGATGTGCTGCCAAGTCTTGCCGGCGTCGGTGGACTTCCACATGCCATCGCCCATGGCGATATCCGAGCGCATGTCGGCCTCGCCGGTGCCCACGTAGATCACGTCCGGATCGGAGGGCGCCACCGCGATGGCACCGATCGAACCTACCGGCGCGGCGTCGAAGATCGGCCGCCAGGTACGCCCGGCGTCGTCGCTGCGCCACACCCCGCCATCGACGGCACCGAAGTAGAAACGCTGCGGATGCTGCGGCACGCCGGTCACCGCCAGCACGCGCCCGCCACGGAACGGACCGATCAGACGCCACCGCAATGCCTGGAACTGTGCGGGTGCGATTTGCGCCACCGGTGCTGTCGCGGCGCGCGCTGGGCCGGCACAAGCCAACGCCAGCAGCGCGGCGCCCAGCGCGGTCGGAACGATGCGATTCATGGCGGTGATCTCCCCGAAATGACGGTGTATGTGCGTTGCAGCGCACGCTGCTGCGCGCATGCGCCGATACAGGGGTATTGGACCGGGGTCGGCGGCACAAGTTCGCCCATGCAACCGGGTTTTGCGCGATGCTGCAAAGTGGCGCCGGTGTTGGGCGCACCTGGCGGCGCTTGTCGAGGGTTTCAGAACTTCGCTTCGTACTCAGCGCTGGCAAAGCCCACGGTCAGACCCTCGGCCCCGGTATTGACCATTGCGGTCATGCTGGTCACGCTTTCGATGAGCTGCACGCCATGTCCGTCGCAGGTGTCGCGCAACGCGGTGTAGCCGGGCAGCGCACGCATGGTTTCCAGCTCGCCGCCATAGCTGAGACCGACCACCGGCACCAGCAGGCCGGCGCGTACGCGCTCGGCGGCGTGGCCGAACAGCACTTCGGCGCCATGCTCGTAGCCGCGCACCTTGCCCACCGGCTCGGTGGTGTTGCGCCAGCCGCGGATGATGGGTTTGATGTCCAGCGCGCTGCCCAGCGTGGCCGACACCCAACCCACGCTGCGGTCGCCGCGCTTCTGCGCGCGCGCGCGCAGATAGTACAGGTCGCGCGGCAGGAAGTAGCCGTAGCTATTGGGCGCCAGCGTCTCCATGCGCTCGCGGATCTGCGCGGCGGTGGCGCCTGCGCCGATCATGCGCACCGCCTCCCATGCGCTCGGCACTTGTCCGGCGAACAGCGTCTGCGTGTTGATCACGCGCAGTTGGAAGGGCGTATCGAAGCCGGCAGCCTTGCGTACCGGACGGTAGTCCTTGAGGATCGAGAAGCTGGCCTGCAGGGTGTTTTCGTAGATCTTGCTGCGCGAGGCGGTGATGGTCAGCACGATCACGGCGTCGTAGCGCGTCACCAGTTCGCGCAGAAACAGATCGTGCACTTCATGCACGCTCAGCGGCTCGCTTTCGGCATAGTGGGCGCGGTCGCCCAGTTGCTCGCGGAAAAACCGCAGCGTCGCTTCCGGGTCGCGCCTGTCCTCGAAGCTGATCAGGTCGCTGCGCACCGTAATCGGCAAGATGGTGATTGCGTGCGCGCGGATGAAATCGATCGGCAGGTCGCAGCCTGAATCCACTACCAGCCCTATGCGCATGACGGTCTCCGGCTACATCAACCGCCGCGCACGTTAGCACGCAAGCACTTGCGCCGGCGTCACGTCCGGATTGCAATGCATCCATGCCGTGCGGCGGGCTCTTGCTTGGCACACGCGGACGCCCCATGGTGTGGGCTCTGTCCCGGAGAGCCGCCGATGAAATATCTGCACACCATGATCCGTGCGCGCGATCTGGAAGCGACGTTGCGGTTTTTCCGCGATGGACTGGGCCTGCGCGAAACGCGCCGCCGCGAGTACGCGCAGGGCCGCTACACACTGGTGTTTCTGGCCGCCGACGAGACGCCCGAAGCCGAGATCGAGCTGACATACAACTGGCCGCACGAGGATGGACGAGCGTCGGAGGATTACGGCAGCGCGCGCAACTTCGGCCACCTGGCGTTCCGTGTGGACGACATCTACGCCACCTGCACGCGCCTGCAGGCCCTGGGCGTCACTATCAATCGACCGCCGCGCGATGGCCACATGGCATTCGTGCGCTCGCCCGACCTGATCTCGATCGAGCTGCTGCAGAAGGGCGACCCGCTGCCGCCGGCCGAGCCCTGGAAATCGATGCCAAATACCGGCACGTGGTGAGCGTGGGCGCTGGCGTTTCAGTCGGCCAGCGCCTGCAGCAGATCGCCGACCAGATCGTCAGGGTGCTCCAGGCCCACCGACAGGCGCAGCAGGCCGGGTGGCGAGACCGCGTGCGCGCCCTCGACCGAGGCGCGGTGCTCGACCAGCGATTCGCAGCCGCCCAGGGATGTCGCGTTGGCGAACAGCCTGAGCCGTCCGGCGCAGGCCAGCGCGGCTTCCCGGCCGCCGGTCAGCTCGAATGACAGCATGCCGCCGAACTCGCGCATCTGGCGCGCCGCCAGGGCGTGGCCCGGATGCTGCGGCAAGCCCGGATAGTGCACGCGCGCCACCTTGGGGTGCGCCGAGAGAGCCATCGCCACCGCGTGCGCGTTGCGCTGATGCCAGGCCATGCGTGCCGGCAGCGAGTGCAGGCCGCGCAGCGCCAGCCAGGCGGCGAACGGCGAGCCGTGCAGGCCCACCGTGGTGCGGGCGTCGAACGCCTGCTGTGCCAGCGCCTGCATGCCGTTGCCGAACACCAGCGCGCCGGCCATCAGGTCGCTGTGGCCGCCGATGTACTTGGTCACCGAGTGCAGCACGATGTCGGCGCCGAGCGTCAGCGGCTGCTGCAGCACCGGCGTGGCGAAAGTGTTGTCCACCAGCAGTCGCGCGCCGCGCGCGTGCGCCAGCTCGGCCAGCGCGGCGATGTCGCTGATCTTGAGCAGCGGATTGGAGGGCGTCTCCGCCCATAGCAGCACGGTGCGCGGGGTGAGCGCGGCGCGCGCGGCGTCGAGGTTGGACAGATCGGCGAAATCGCAGCGCAGATCCCAGCGTGCGAAATACTGCAGCGCCAGCGCACGGAAGCCGTGGTAGGCATCGTCTGGAAACAGCACGTGGCTGCCCGCCGGCAAACTTTGCAGCAGCGCTGTGCCGGCGGCCATGCCGCTGCCGAAAAACAGCGCGCGCGTGCCGTGCTCCAGTGCCGCCAGAGCCTGCTCGAAGCGCTGCTGGGTGGGGTTGTCGGTGCGCTGGTACACCAGCCCGTGCGGCAGGCTGCCGTCGGGCGCATGCTCGAAGGTGGTGGCCAGGTGCAGCGGTGGTGCCAGCGCACCGGTTTCGGCATCGGGGGCCGCGCCGGCATGCACGGCCAGGGTTTCCAGACGCATGGAAGATTCCACTATGGCGCAGTGCGCCGAAGCAGCCAGCCTAGCGCAGCGCAGCGCGGGCGTGCACCGGCTGCAGGCATAATTAAAATCTGGCCTGACGGAATTGCTGCGCATGTCTCCCGAATCCACCCCGTTGGCGACCGCGGACCTGCTGGCGGCGGCGCAGCAGGTGTTCGTGCC
>JAJYQO010000033.1 GCA_021794575.1 Pseudomonadota bacterium
AACAATCCGAACGGCACCGAGACCAGAAACACCAGCCGCCAGTCGATGGCGGCCAGCAGACCGCCCAGCACCAGGCCGATGAACGAGCCGCTGATGCCGGCGATGTTGTTGATGCCGAGCGCCAGACCGCGCTGGTTGGGTGGAAACGCGTCGGTGAGGATGGCCGCGGAGTTGGCCACCAGGAACGCCGCGCCGACGCCCTGCACGATGCGCCAGACGATCAGCCAATCGGCGCCGACGCGGCCGGTGAGCGGGTCGAGCGCCAGCGCCAGCGAGGCCGCCGTGAACACGGCGAAGCCGAGGTTGTACATGCGCACGCGTCCGTACAGATCGCCCAGCCGACCCAGGCTCACTACCAGCACGCTGCTGACGATCAGAAAACCCAGGATCATCCACAGCAGATAGAACGAGTTGCCGGGATCGAGCGGATTCAGCCGGATGCCGCGGAAGATCTCGGGCATGGCGATCAGCATGATCGAGGCGTCGATGGTGGCCAGCAGCACCGCGATGGTGGTGTTGGACAGCGCCAGCCACTTGTAGTGCGGCGAGATCGCAACGTCGGCAACACCGCCCGGTGGCGCGGCGTCAGGCGGGTGTTGCCGCGCGGGAGACTTCATGCGGCACTACCTTCGCCGCGCTGGAGCAGCGCGATGATTTGCGCCGTTGTGCTGGTTTCGCCCAGTCGCGGAAAGATGCGCGCGACGCTGTTCTCGTGCGCTTCGACGCTGCGATCGGTCATGGCGTCCAAGGCCAGGGTGACGTTGAACCCCAGCTCATGTGCCTGGCGCGCGGTCGATTCGACGCCGATGCTGGTCGCGATGCCGGCCAGCACCACCTGGGTGACGCCGCGGACACGCAGGCGCTCGACCAGTCCGGTGCCGGTGAACGCGCCCCAGGTGCGCTTGGTGACGCGGATGTCCTGCGGCTGCACATCCAGATCCTCGGCCAGTTCGGTCCAGTCGGCGGGCAACTGGCCCATGTTGCGTGGCTGCTCGCTGCGTCCGGGCGCGCCGCCGGCCACGTTGACCAGTACCACCGGCAGTGCCCGACGCCGCCACGCTGCCGCCAGCGCGCGCGCATGCCGGACGACATCCGCGACCGGGTGCGCCGTGGGCAGCGTAAGGATGCCTTTCTGCAGATCGATCACGATCAGCGCGGTGTCGGGATCGAGCGCGCTGATGGACATGCTGGGATCTCCTCGAGTTCGTCTGCGCGGACAATCCTGCTTGGAGCCGCGCGAAGGACCGAGGTTCCCGGTGTGTTTCGGCCGCGCCGTGGCAAGGACGGGCCGCGCATGCCGGGCGCTGCAAAAAAGCCCGCTGGAATGCGGGCTTCAGGATATTTCCGGGATGTTCCAGTGGGTTGAAATGGCGGAGCGGACGGGACTCGAACCCGCGACCTCCGGCGTGACAGGCCAGCATTCTAACCAGCTGAACTACCGCTCCGCGTTTGCAACCCGATCGAACTGACCAACACGCTACAGCACTTGACCAACGCCGCCACACCGCTGCAGATCTGGCGTCCCCACGGGGATTCGAACCCCGGTCGCCACCGTGAAAGGGTGATGTCCTAGGCCTCTAGACGATGGGGACTTGGACGTTGGTGGAGCCAGCCGGGATCGAACCGGCGACCTCTACAATGCCATTGTAGCGCTCTCCCAGCTGAGCTATGGCCCCGCACTGGAACCCGAAATGGTACGGATGCGTGCGAAGGGCGTCAACACTTCCGCGCGCGTTGAGTCGCGTGTGCGCGTTGCCCGTTGTGCTGGCCCGCGCAACGCGCAACGGCAGCATGAATCGCCGCTGCATCGCGTCAGGCCCATGTCGTTCGGATGTTTGCCAAGGTCTTGCGACGGCCTCACAATGGACGCTCGCCTCGGCGCCGCAGTGGCCTGAGGTCCAGCCATCCACCGAGGAAATCCGAATGTCCAAGATCCTGCGCCCCGCGCTGCTCGCGGCGGCTCTGACGACCACGCTGGGCGTGAGCTTGGCCCACGCGGCGCCGGCCCTGACCACCGAGAAGGCCAAGAACAGCTATCTCGTGGGCATGGACCTGGCCAGCGGCATCCCGCCGCTGGTGCGCCAGGAACTCGATCCGGCAATCGTGGCCGATGCGTTGCGTACCGTGCTGGCCGGTCAGAAGCCGGCGATGAGCGAGGCCGAGGCCAAGACCGTGCGCGCGGCCTTCATGAAGAAGCTGCAAGCCAAGGCCGAGGCTGCGCGTGCCGCCGACGCGCAGAAAAACGAAGTCGCGGGCGCCGCGTTCCTGGCCAAGAACAAGACCCTGCCCGGTGTGAAGACGTTGCCGGATGGCCTGCAGTACGAGGTCATCAAGATGGGTACCGGTCCCAAGCCTACCGCTAGCGACACAGTGCAGATCAACTACACCGGCACTTTCATCAACGGCCAGAAGTTCGATTCCTCGGCCGCGCATGGCGGTCCGGCCTCGATCCCGCTGGCCAACGTCATTCCGGGCTTCCGCGAGGGCCTGACCATGTTCCCGGTGGGCAGCCACTTCAAGCTGTTCATTCCGGCCAACCTGGCCTATGGCGCCAACCCGCAGGGCCCGATGCCGCCCAACGCGACGCTGATCTTCGATATCGAAACGCTGAAGATCATGCCGCCGCAGCCGGCCGACCAGGCGCCTGCCGCCGGTGGCAACAAGTAAGCCAGTCACAGGCTGGACACGACGGGGCGCGCCAGTCGCGCCCCGTTTGTTTTCGCGATCCGCGCGTCGGCGCCCGCGTGCCCGCCGCTAGAATCCGACACTCGATCACGCGAGTCCGCGCATGCGCATCGCCATCTTCGGAACCGGATACGTCGGCTTGGTCACGGGCGCCTGCCTTGCCGAGATGGGCAACCACGTGCTGTGCATCGACGTGGACGCCACCAAGGTCGAGGGCCTCAAGCAAGGGCGCATCCCGATCTTCGAGCCGGGTTTGGCGCCGATGGTCCAGCGCAACCGCGCCGCCGGCCTGCTGGATTTCAGCACCGATGCCGCCGCCGGCGTGGCGCATGGCGAAGCCTTGTTCATAGCCGTGGGCACGCCGCCCGACGAAGACGGCAGTGCCGACCTGCGCCATGTGCTGACGGTGGCGGCCAGCATCGGCCGGCACCTCGACCGTTACGCCGTCGTGGTCAACAAGTCCACGGTGCCGGTGGGGACCGCCGAGCGCGTGCGCGCGAGCATCATCGAGGCGCTGGCGGCGCGCGGCGCGGCAGTGGCGTTCGACGTGGCGTCCAACCCCGAGTTCCTGAAAGAGGGCGATGCCGTCAACGATTGCATGCGCCCGGACCGCATCATCATCGGCAGCGACAGCGCGCGGGCGTTGGCGCTGCTGAAGCGCCTGTACGCGCCGTTCAATCGCAATCACGAGCGCATCGTGACCATGGACGCGCGTTCGGCCGAGCTGACCAAGTACGCAGCCAATGCCATGCTGGCCACCAAAATCAGCTTCATGAACGAAATCGCCAATCTGGCCGAACGGGTGGGTGCGGACGTCGAACTGGTGCGTCAGGGCATCGGCGCCGATCCGCGCATCGGCTACCACTTCATCTATCCGGGCGCCGGCTATGGCGGCTCGTGCTTTCCCAAAGACGTGCAGGCACTGGCACGCACCGCCGAGGCCCAAGGCTACACGCCGCAGTTGCTGCATGCGGTGGAGGCGGTCAACCGTGCGCAGAAGCGGCATCTGTTCGCGCTGATCGAGCGCCATTTCGGCGGTGCGCTGCAGGGCAAGACCATCGCGCTGTGGGGGCTGGCGTTCAAGCCCAACACCGACGACATGCGCGAGGCGCCCAGCCGCACGCTGATCGAGGCGCTGTGGGCGGCCGGCGCACGCGTGCGCGCCTACGACCCCGAAGCCGGCGCCGAGGCGCGGCGCCTGTACGGTGCACGCCCGGATCTGGTCCTGTGCGAGCAGCCCTACGATGCGCTCCAAGACGCCGATGTGCTGGCGCTGATGACCGAGTGGAAAGTGTTCCGCAGTCCCGATTTCGCGCGTATCCGCGCGACGTTGCGCACGCCGGCGCTGTTCGACGGCCGCAACCTGTACGATCCGGCCAGCGTCGAAGCCGCCGGCATCGCCTATTACGGCATCGGCCGCGGACGCTCGCTGGGGGCACAGCGGTGAGCACGCTGGAAAACCGTCTGACCGAACTCGAAATCCGGCTGAGCTTTCTGGACGAGGCCCTGCACGGCCTACTGGCCACCGACGCCGAGCGCGCGCTGCGCTTGGAGCGTCTGGAGCGCACCGTCGCCGAACTGCGGCTGGAACTGGCCGCCGTGCGCGTCGCACTGGCCCCGGACGTGCGCGGCGAGCCGCCGCCGCCACACTACTGATGAACACCACGCACGCGAGCACAGCATGGGCGATTCACTGCGCGATCAACTGCTGAAGGCGGGCCTGAAACCCTCCGCCAAACCGGCACCGCCCGCGCGCGCCGTACAAGCGAGCACCAACACCGCCAAGCCGGCGCCAGCGGACAGCCGCGACCGCTCCGCGCAACGGCAGGTGCGGCGCGATGCAGGCACGCCGCGCCGCGCGCAGCAGCACCCGTCGCGCGGCCGCGACGCCGAGATCGACCTGGCGCGCGCCTATGCGCTGCGTCATGCGCAGGAACAGCGCGAGAAAGCCGCCGCCGAGCGTCTGGCCGCCGAAAAGGCCCGGTTGCGCAAGGCGCAGCGCGAGGAAGCGCGGTCGCTGATCGAGGGCAAGACGCTCAACAAGCCCGATGCCGAGTTGATGCGGCACTTCGAGTACGGCGGCAAGATCCGCCGCGTGCACGTCGATGACACCCAGTTGCGGGCGTTGAATGCCGGCATGCTCGGCGTGGTCCAGATCGACGGTCGCTACTATCTGGTCGAACGCGGCATCGCCGAAGCGGTGCAAGCCCGCGCCCCGCAACACGTGGCGCTGCTGCCCGAACCCGGCACTGCCGAGGACGACGAGGCGCTGGCGACTCCGCCTGCCGCGGAGTGATGCGTCGCGGCGGCGTATCAGCGGACGATGCCCACGCCGAGGCCGAAGCTGAAATGCGGCTTGTCGCTGCGCAGTTCCTCCGCCGTCCATACGTGCGCCGCGTCCACCTTGACCAGCGGAAACACGTAATTGGCATCGCCGACGGTGCCGCTGCGCACGCCCTCGATGTGTCCGGTCAGCGTGACCAGCGCGCCAGCCGGATAACTCAGCGGCTCGACGTAACCGCGCATGATGGCGATGAAGCGCCCGCCGGCCGGCGAATTAGGCAGCGGCCGTTGCGAGGCATCCAGCGGATAGCCCAGGATCTGGATTTCGGTGCTGTCGGGCAGGTTCTGTACGGCCACTACCTGGCCGCCCCAGATCACGGCACGGCCGCTGTAGCGCTCCGGCGCCTGCGCCACGGTATCAGGCGGCACGCTGGTCACGTTCGAGGGGGCCTTGAAGATGGGTGCCGGCGCGCAGGCGGCCAGCAGAGTCATGGCCGCCAGTGCGGGCAGCCAGCGTATTGCGCAACGCGTAAGCAAAGGCATCGAGGTTCCCCGGTCGGTGCAGCACGATCGAGCATAGCGATTCGCGCCGGTCGGTGGCGTGATGCCGGCGGTCCTATTCACGTTTCAGCCATTGCAGGCGCCATGCGCCCTGACCGTCCTCGCCAAGTAGCTGCGCCAGCACGGGCAGGGCGGCAGCCAGCGATTGGTCTAGTTTCCAGGGCGGGTTCAGCAGCACCACGCCGCAGCCGTTGAGACGCAGCGGCGAGTTTTCGGCGCGCACCGCCAGTTCCGCGGCCAATACCTGCTTGGCGCCGCAGCCATGCAGCCAGCGCCAGAACGGCTCGCGCGTGCGCGCCAGCTTGATCGGATACCACACCGCATACACGCCCTGCGGCCAGCGCGGCAGCACCTGCGCCAGTGCGCGCTGGATCAGCTTGAACTCGGCTTCCTGCGCTTCGAATGGCGGATCGATCAGCGCCAGACCGCGCTTTTCGGACGGCGGCAGCAACGCCGCGAGTGCCTCGTAGCCATCGCGCTGATGGATGTGTGCGCGGCGCTCGTGCGCCAGATTGGCGCGCAGTGCGGCAGCCTCGTCGGGCTGCAATTCGCACAGCAGCGCGCGGTCGCCGGGCCGCAGCGCGTGCAGTGCCAACCAGGGCGAGCCTGGATAGCGTGCCGGCGGCGTGCCCGCATCGCAGGCGCGCACGGCATCGAGATAGCGGCGCAGCAGCGGCGGCAGGCCATGCGCATCCAGCAGGCGGTCGATGCCGCCGCGACGCTCGCCGGTCTTGCGCGCGGCTTCGCTGTCCAGCGCGTACAAGCCACGTCCGGCATGGGTATCCAGATAGGCCAGCGGCGCGGGCTTGCGCAGCAGCGCATCCAACGCGCCCAGCAGCACGACGTGTTTGAGTACGTCGGCGAAATTGCCGGCATGGAAACCGTGGCGGTAGTTCATCGTGGAGCCTGGCGAAAGGCGCGCAGTGTACGCGCTGCCGGGTGTTCGGGCGCCAAGCCCGCAGCGGCTCCAGAGTTGAAACCATGTTTACAGAGCCACTACGCTGCGCTTATGCATGCCCCGACTGCACCGTTCCGCCGACTGTTCGCGCTGCCCCTACTGGCCTGGGTGGGCATGGTGTTCGCGCAGTCGCCAGTGTCGATGTCGGTGCGGGCGGGCACGAACATGCCGGAGATGCATGCCGCATCAGCGCACGCGAACAAGGGTGCTGCCGCCGCACATCGCACTGCCGCGATGGCCGACCACGCACCTTGTTGCGGTCACGACGGTCACGACGGTCACGCGGCAGGCAGTTGTCACGGTTGCGGTTGC
>JAJYQO010000086.1 GCA_021794575.1 Pseudomonadota bacterium
CGAGGCGAAAGCTGTAGCCCCAGGCATCCATGTCGGCCTGCATGCGCGCGCGGCCGACGCCGGGCAGGGCATCGGCCAGCACGATTTGCAGATAGCAGGTGGCGTCCTCTTCCTCGATCGAGTCGGTGGCGTCGGTATGCACCTGCGCGCGGCGCGCGGGCGGCAACACGAGCAGGTGGCAGGCCTCGTGCAGCAGCGAGTGCAGCGGCGTGTCCGCGCGCGCGAATACCGTGCCGCCGATGACGCCGGCCTCGCAATCGCCCCAGTAGCTGCCGGGGATGGGCTGGTCAGCCGGCACTTCGGACAGCGCCAGCCCGAAGCGCGCCAGCAGCGCGCGCGGCGCATCGAAGCCGAGATCAGATAGAAGCAGGACGGAGGACATGCGGTAGCTGCAACGACAGGTGCGGTGTGGTCGGACAGCCGTATGCGTGGAGTATCAGACGCTTGATCGAGTCTCGAGTTCCGAATCCCGATTTCTCTCACGTCGTCATGCCTGCGCAGAGCCTGCCCCCGCGGAGGTGGGGGCGGGCATCCAGTTGCAAGTCACGCGACAGCGGACTGGGTTCCCGGTTCGCGCTGCGCGCGCCCGGGGATGACGAGGTTGGAGGCGAAAGCACGCAAGGACGGAGGTCCACGCATCCGGCTTCCGTCCCCCCGACCGCGAGTCCAGAGCCTCAGGCAGCCCCGCCGCCGGGTTTGTGCTCGGGCAGCGCCACCGACAGTTCCAGCACTTCGTGCTCGCCGTCGCGCTCGACCTGGATGTTGATGGCCTCCAGGTCCACGTGCACGTACTTGCGGATCACCGCCAGCAGCTCGGTGCGCAGCAGCGGCAGGTAGTCGGGCGAGGCGCGCGAGGAGCGCTCCTGCGCCACGATGATGCGCAGGCGCTCCTTGGCGATGGCAGCGGTGTTCTTGGGCCGCGACTTTAGGAAATCGAGGATGCCCATGTTCAACTCCCGAACATCCGCTTGAACAGGCCTTTTTTGGGCGCCTCGGTGAAGCGCAGCGGGCGTTCCTCGCCGAGCAGGCGGGCGATGGCGTCCACGTAGGCCTGACCGGCGTTGGAGCCATCGTCCAAGATCACCGGCACGCCCTGGTTGGAGGCCGTCAGCACGCTTTCGTGTTCGGGGATCACGCCGACCACCGGCAGGCCCAGCACTTCCTCGACGTCCTGGATGCCCAGCATCTGCCCGGACTCCACGCGCGCCGGGTTGTAGCGCGTCAGCAGCAGGTGCGCCGGCACGCCGCCCTCGCCGGATTCGGCCTTGCGCGTCTTGCTGGACAGCAGCCCCAGGATGCGGTCGGAATCGCGCACGCTGGAGACTTCGGGGTTGACCACCACCAGCGCGCGGTCGGCGAAATACATGGCCAGAAACGCGCCTTTCTCGATGCCAGCCGGCGAATCGCAGACGATGTAGTCGAAGCCGTCGGCCTTGAGTTCGTCGAGCACGCGCTGCACCCCGTCCTGGGTCAACGCGTCCTTGTCGCGTGTCTGCGAGGCGGCCAGCACGTACAGGTTGTCGTGGCGCTTGTCGCGGATCAGTGCCTGTTTGAGCGTGGCTTCCTGATGGATGACGTTGACGAAGTCGTACACCACGCGGCGCTCGCAGCCCATGATCAGGTCGAGGTTGCGTAGGCCCACGTCGAAATCGATCACCGCGACTTTCTTGCCGAGCATGGCCAGCCCGGTCGCCAGCGAGGCGCTGGTGGTGGTCTTGCCCACGCCCCCCTTGCCGGAGGTGACGACGATGGTTTCGCTCAAGGTGCGATCTCCTGGTGTGCTGTATGAGTTCAACGCTCGAGCCGCGCGATCATGAGTTTCTCCCCGTCCAGCCAGCATTGCACGGCGCGGCCGGCGAGGTCATCCGGAATCTCTTCGAACGTACGGTAGCGGCCGGCGATGGACACCAGCTCGGCATGGAAGCTCCGGCAGTAGATGCGCGCCTGCTCGCTGCCGCTGGCGCCGGCCAGGGCGCGGCCGCGCAGGCTGCCGTAGATGTGGATGCTGCCGTCGCCGATCACCTCGGCGCCGGCGGCGACGTTGGCGGTGACCACCAGGTCGCGGCCCTCGGCGTAGATCTGCTGGCCGGAGCGCACCGGCTGCGCGTGGTGCAGTGTCGGTGGCGCCGCGCCGGCCGCGGGCGGCGGTGCCGCGGCGACGACGGGTTGCGGAAGCGCTGGTGCGGGCAACGCGCTGGCCGGTACGCGCTCGGCGGCGGGTTCGTAGGCGGCGCGGAACTTGGCGATCAGCGGCAGGCCCAGCGCCGCGGCCAGGGCTTCGATGTGGCGCGTGCCGTAGGCCAGCGCCACCGGCAGCATGCCGGCGTCGCGCACCGCGTCCAGCAGCGCGGCGGCGGCGTCGCGATCGATGTCCTGCGGCAGGTGGCCCAGGTCCAGCACCACCGCGGCGCGTGCGAACAGTTGCGGCGCCTTGCGCACGCGCTCGGCCAGCGCCTCGCGCAGGCCGGCAGCATCATTGGCCAATACCCGCACATTGGCGATGCCGACCTGCCCGAAACGCAGGTCGCAGACGCTGTCCGCCGAAGTGGTTGCGGCCGCCATGCCTCAGCCTTGCGCCACGGCGGCGGGGCGGGGCGCGCGCGCCGGCACTTCGCGGCCGCGCAGCCAAGGCAGGTCAGGCAGGCCGCCCTGCGTGAGGTAGGTGTCGCGCACGAAAGGGAAGCTGCACAGTTCCTTACCGAGCAGGCTGACGCGGCGCCCGGTGCCGGGCATCACCTGCTGCCCCAGTTCGCGAAAGCCGTAGGTGCCGTGGAACAGCACCACGGCATCGTTGGGCGGCTCCAGGAATACCTCGCAGGCCAGCAGCGGCACGCGCAACTCGGCGAAGCTGTGCACGTCCGAGTAGAACACGCGGCCCAGGCCGCGCCCGCGCATGTTGCCGGCGATCACCACGCGGTCGATGTAGACGAAGGCCGGATAGCGGTCGGTGAACCAGCGGAAGTTGGGACTGTCGTGATCGGCGAGTTCGCGGAATGCGATCAGGAATCCCGCGGCGCGGCCATCCAGTTCGGCGATGCGGAAGTAGTCGGCATGCCCGAACAGGTGGCGCAGCTGCGCGCCGTCCATGGGCAGGATGCCGGGGCCCGCGGCGTTGTTGATTGCCAGCACCGCGTCCAGGTCGTTCTCGCGCGCGTCGCGCAGGGCCAGACTCATGCTGTTCTCCGGAAGGGACGGATGGCGGCCCCTGCAGCGACCGATTATCGCATGCATACCGGTGCCGCCAAGCGCCGCCAGGCACCGCCCCGCCACTGCCGCGAACCGCGTCGCGCTTGCGTACCGGCGCCGCCCGTGCATGATGCGGGTGATGCGTTGGTCCACGTTCGACCATACCCGACTGCTGCGCTATGCCGGGCTGTTCACCTACCTGTGCACCGGCATTCCGCTGCTGCGCGTGGACTGGACCTTGGAGCGTGTCAGCGGGCTCAGCCATCCCGACGTCGGCCTGCTGCTCCTGCTGCTCAGCTATGTGCTGTTCGGCGTCGTCTATGCGCTGTTGACGCGCCGGCTGGGCTCGCGCCGGCACCCAGTGTTGAAGATCCTCGGCCTGGTCGTGCTGACTGCGACCGCGATCGGGGTGGGCTGGTTCAGCCACAGCGGGTTGTCGGCGCTGCTGCTGGTGGTGGTCGCGGTGACGCTGCCGTGGACGCTGCCGTTGCCGGTGGGTATCGCCTGGCTGCTGTTGCAGAACCTGGCGCTGATCCCGGTGTTTCGCGGTTTTCCCGGTTTCGGCTGGGGCACGGCCACGTTGCAGGCGGCACTCTATCTGGGCTTCGCCGCGCTGATGTTCGTCACCTCGATGGTGGCGCGCCAGCAGGACGAGGCGCGCGAGGAGCAGCGCCGGCTGAACAGCGAGCTGCGTGCCACGCGCGCGCTGCTGGCCGAATCCAGCCGCATCGGCGAGCGCATGCGCATCGCGCGCGAGCTGCACGACCTGGTCGGCCATCACCTGACTGCGCTGACGCTGAACCTGGAGGTGGCCAGCCATCGCGTGCAACCGGAGGCGGTGGAATCGGTGCGCCAGGCGCAGGCAGTGGCCAAGCAGCTGCTGGGCGACGTGCGCGAGGTGGTCAGCGAACTGCGCCAGGGTGAGTCGCTGGACCTCAGCCAGGCTTTGCGCAGCCTGATCGAGGGCGTGCCCACGCTGGACGTGCATCTGGAATTACCGCAGACGCTCAGCGTAGACGACCCACAGCGCGCACAGATCATGCTGCGCACCGTGCAGGAGATCCTCACCAACACCGCCCGCCACGCCGGCGCGCGCAATCTGTGGCTGACCTTCACCCGCACCGAACAGGGCGAGATGAAACTGGATGCACACGACGATGGGCGTGGTGCGGTTACCATCCGGCCTGGCAACGGCCTGAACGGGATGCGTGAGCGTCTAGCCACGGTGGGCGGGCGCCTGGTGGTCAGCGCCGAGCCTGGGCAGGGCTTCGCGCTCTCGGCATGGCTGCCCGTGGAGAAATCGGCATGATCAATGTTTGCCTGGTGGACGATCAGACGCTGGTGCGGCAAGGCATCCGTTCGCTGCTGGAGCTGGCCGAGGACATCCGCGTGGTGGCCGAGTGCGCCGACGGCGCGCAGGCGGTGGAGACCATCCCGAAGCTGCGCCCGGACGTGATGCTGCTGGATATGCGCATGCCCGGCATGAACGGCATCGAGGTACTGCAGGCGCTGGGCGCCAAGGGCGCACTGCCGCCGACGGTGATCCTGACCACCTTCGACGACGACCAACTGGTACTGGCCGGACTCAAGGCCGGCGCGCGCGGCTATCTGCTCAAGGACGTCTCGCTGGAGCAACTGGTCGAGGCCGTGCACACGGTGGCGGCCGGCGGCTCACTGGTATCCCCGGTGGTCACCCAGCGCCTGAAAGCCGGCATCGAGCGCGTCGGCACCCAATTCCGCAGCCTCGAGCAGCCCGACCCCCTGACCGAGCGCGAAACCGAGATCCTGCGCCTGATGGCCGGCGGCTACAGCAACAAGGAAATCGCCAATTCGCTGGCGGTGGCCGAGGGCACGGTGAAGAACCATGTCTCCAACATCCTGTCCAAGCTGGGCGTGCGCGACCGCACCCGCGCGGTGCTGAAGGCGCTGGAGCTGGGTATCGTCTGACCTCGTGCCACGAGCCGGGTGTCGCGCGTACCGAACGCTGCGGCGCGGATGGCGCATACCGCGGCTTGCCGCTAACATCGCCGCTTCAGCCGCGGGTCAGGCACCCGCCGCTGGTGCCCAACCCGCCGGCTTCCCGAGCCGGCCCCGTAGGCTGCGGAGATTGTCCGAATGATGCGTGTTCTCGAATTCATCGTCGCCCTGGTCATGGTGGCGATCCTCTACCTCGTGGCGGGCGTGCTGATGCCCGACCAGGGCTCCACGTCGCGCACCATCGAGGTCAGCCATGACCTGCGGCAGGTGTACGACATCCTCAGCAATTTCCGCCGCTTCCCCGATTACGGCGTGCTGCGCGCATACGATCCCAACACGCAGTTCACCTTCTCCGGTCCGGCCTATGGCGTCGGCGCCGAGGTGAGCTGGAACAGCAGCAATCCCAAGGTCAAGAGCGGCACGCTCACCATTACCAAGGACGATCCCGGCTTCAGCCAGGTCTCCATGCAGGGCAGCGCCGAAATCGACTGGGCGTTGAAGAACGGCTGGGACGGCCACCACAAGCGTTTCGTGATCGAGCTGGAGCGCGCGGGCAACAGCGACCGCCTGGTCAAGGTGACCATGCGCTACAAGGTCGATTACGGCTGGAATCTGATCGACCGCTACTCGCGGCTGTACATCCACGGCGAGCCGGCGTCGTTCGTGCAGTACACGCTGAGCAACCTGCAAAACGTGCTGGCCTCGATCCCCAACGTCGACTACAACACCCTGAGCCCGGCTATCGTGCAAACGCAGCGTCAACCGATCCTGTTCGTCTCCACGCGCGCCAAGCGCACCCTGGAAGATGTCTCGATGGCCACGCAGAAGGCTCTGACGCAGATCGACGCGGCGATGAAGAAGCTGGGCGTCAAGGCGGCCGGTCCGCGCATCACCATCAGCACCGACTACGGTAGCCAGAACTATGCCTTCGACGTGGCCGTGCCGATCGACACCAGCACGCTGACCGTCGACAAGCAGAGTTACGATCTCACCCAGCCCGGTACAGCGGCGGCCGCCACGCAGAATACGGCGCCGGCGCCCGGTACCTGGGAAAAGAACGGCGTGCTGGTGGTCGATAGCGACGTGATGGCACGCATGGCTTTCGGTGGCAAGGCGCTCGAGGCCGACCTGCAGGCCAGCCCGGCCAGCCTGCCGCTGATGCGCCTGAATCTCGAGTCCTTTGCGCTGACCCACGGCTACGGTTTCGATCCCAACACGCACCGCTTCTACGACGTGGTGGTGCAGGACGTCGATCCGAACACCGGCGAGGGCAGCTACAAGGTGTATCTGCCGCTGTCATGGGCGCCGGAGGCAGTACCGGGCCAGAGCACGCAGCCGGCGGCCGCCTCCAGCGCCGCACCTGCCGCGGCAGCGAGCGTGGCCCCGGCGACGTCGGCGGCGGCGAGCGCCAGCGCGGCCGCGGCGTCCAGCGCGGCTGTCCCAGCCAGCGCGGCGACGGCCGGCTGAGCCCACGCCGTCCCGGCTGAGCGTGTCGTGCCTGCGCCGTACCCGCCCGTTGTCCACGGGTTGGTGCGGCGCTTTGCTGCGTGGCGGCGCCGCGTTGTGCT
>JAJYQO010000095.1 GCA_021794575.1 Pseudomonadota bacterium
TGCACCCGCGCCCCGCCCTGCTGAGCCGCGACGACCTGCGCTTTCCGCCGCAGTCGCTGGCGCAGCCTTCGGGCCTGCTGGCGATCGGCGGCGATCTGTCGGTGCCGCGCCTGCTGGCCGCCTACGCACAGGGCATCTTTCCCTGGTACTCGGAAGGCGAACCGCTGCTGTGGTGGGCACCCGATCCGCGCTGCGTGTTCGATACGGCCCGCACGCTGCCGCACCGGCGCTTCGCACGCACACTGCGCGGCCTGTCGTGGACGCTCAGCGCCGATCGTGCCTTCGATCGGGTGATCGCCGCCTGCGCCGCGCCGCGTGCCGGCCAGCACGGCACCTGGATCACGCCGGCCATGCGCCGCGCCTATCTGCGGCTGCACCAGCTCGGCTACGCGCATTCGTTCGAAGTGTGGGACGACGCGCAACTGGTCGGCGGGCTGTACGGCGTGGCCAGCGGCGGCATGTTCTCCGGCGAATCGATGTTCAGCGCACGCGGCGGCGGCTCCAAGGTGGCGCTGTACGCGGCCTGTCGCGCGCTGGCCGCCTGGGGCATGCCGCTGCTGGATGCGCAAGTGGCCAACGCGCACACGCTGGCGCTGGGCGCCATCGAGATGCCGCGCGCGGAGTTCATCGGCGCGCTCGCGGCGGCGGCGGCGCTGCACGCACCGGCCGATTGGGACGCGGCGCTGCCGCTGCGCACGGCTGCGGCGCTAGCCGCGTGATCGGCGATCGAATCCGGTGCCGACGCCCGCATCGGACGCCGGCATGAAGACACCCGCTGCGGCTTTGCCGCGGCGGCCTGCCTGCGCAGAAACCGCCACAGGTCCGAGCGCGCCCGCGCTGTCTCAGCGGCGCTGCAGTTTGGAGAGCAGGCTCAGCATCTCCAGGTACAGCCATACCAAGGTCACGATCAGGCCGAAGGCACCGAACCATTCCATGCCCTTCGGCGCCCCGGCGGCGGCGGCCTGTTCGATGGAGTCGAAATCCACCAGCAGGTTGAACGCCGCGACACCCACCACCAGCAGGCTGAAACCGATGCCCAGCGGACTGGCGCTGTTGATCAGTCCGATGTGGCCGCCGAAGAATCCCATGACCATGTCGACCAGATAGATCAGCGCGATGCCGCCGGTGGCCGCGAACACGCCCATGCGCAGCTTCTGCGTCACCGGGATGATGCCGCTGCGGTACAGGAACAGCATCACCGCCATCACGCCGAAGGTCAGCGCCACGGCGGTGACCACGATGCCCGGGTAACTGAGGTCGAAGATGGCCGAGATGCCACCGACGACGAACCCCTCGGCGATGGCGTACAGCGGCGCGGTGATGGCGATGTAGCGCTTGACGAAGACCGACGCCAGCGCCAGCACCAGCCCGCCGATCAGGCCGCCCATCACGAACGGACCGACCGCGGCCATGGCGGCGGCGACGCCCTGCTTGCCGCCCAGTGCCAGCGCGGCGTCGAAGCGCAGCCAGGTCCAGCCCGCGGTCAGCACCACCAGCGCCAGCAGGATCGCGGTCTTGCCGATGGTGCCGTTGACGGTCATGCGCTCGCCTTGCGAAACGGCGAGTCCTTCGAATTGCGTGGAACGCAGCAGTGGATTGCCAGCAGCCATCGAGCGACTCCGGTCAGGTGATTGGCGCGCATGATCGCACCGAAACATACGCAGGCCCAAGCGCCCGCGATTACGAAATCGCAACGCGCGGACGCACGCTCGGACGGCTCAGGCCAGCGCGGCGGCGGCGGTCACGATATCGGCGTCGCCCGGCAGCACCAGGAACGCCGCGCCGGCCAAGGGCGTGTAGGTGTCGGCGCCGACCACGCGGGCTTGCGGTATGGCGCCCAGCCCGGCTTCGACGAGCGCGGTGATCACGCCTTCGCCGACGCCGGCGCTGTGGCGCCCCTCGTCGACGACGAGGATGCGTTTCGCGCCTTTGGCCTGCGCGGCGATATAGGCCGCGTCGAGCGGCACCAGCCAGCGCAGATCCACCACGCGGATCTTCCAGCCGTGCCGCTTTTCGAGTTCGCGCGCCGCGCGCAGACTCATCGGCACGCAGTTGCCGTAGGTGATGATCAGCAGGTCGTCGCCGGCGCCATAGACGCGGCCTTCGCCCAGCGGCATGGCCTGCCCCGGCGCGGGATAGGCGAACTGCCACTGGCCGTCGCCGGGCGCGTACAAGTCCTTGGTCATGTACAGCGCAATCGGCTCGAGGAACACGCAGACGCGGCCGTCCACCTTGGCCAGCGCCAGCAGCGTGCGCAGCATCAGCGCGGCATCGTCGCCGCGCGAGGGGCAACCGACCACCAGGCCGGGGATGTCGCGCAGCGCGGCGATCGAGTTGTCGTTGTGGAAGTGCCCGCCGAAACCGCGCTGGTAGCCGAGCCCGGCGATGCGCACCAGCATCGGGTTGCGGTACTGGTCGTTGGAGAAAAACTGCAGGCTGGCCGCCTCGCCGCGGATCTGGTCGCAGGCGTTGTGGAAGTAGGCCAGGTACTGGATCTCGGGAATCGGCAACATCCCCATGTTGGCGTAGCCCTGGGCCAAGCCGAGGATGGTGGTCTCGTCGAGCAGGGTGTTGAACACGCGACGGCCCGAGAACGCCTTGTGCAAACCCTTGGTGACGGTATAGACCCCGCCCTTCTGCGCCACGTCCTCGCCGAACAGCAGAGCCTCGGGATACTTGGCCAGCAGCTCGTGCAGCGCGGCGTTGATCTGCAACGCGAGGTGCCGTGGCGGCAGGGTCTCGGGCAGTTTGTCGGGCCCGCCGAACAGCGCTAGGCGACGCTCGCCGAAGTCGGCGCGTTCGGCCTCGGCTTGCACCGCATCCGGCGTGTACGGCGCCAGCGGCGCGACGACCTCGGCCAGCGTGGTCAACTTGGGCCTGCGGTCGGCCTCCGCGGCGGCGGCGAAGCAGCGCGCGCGGATCGCCTCGTACCGCGCCAGCAGCGTCTCCGGCGTGTACAGGCCTGACTCCAGCGCAATGGCCGCCGAGCGCAGCAGCGGGTCGCCGGCCTCGACCGCCACCAGTTCCTCGACGCTGCGCCACTCGATCTCGAAGTCGGTGCCGGCGTGGCCCATTACGCGCGTGGTGCGCAGGTGCAGGAACGTGGGCCGGCGCGTGCGCCGGCAGTGCTCGACCGCATGCGCGACGTCGGCATAGCCGGCGGCGAGATCGAGACCATCGGCAAAGAAATAGTCGAGATCGCGGCGATGCTCGAAGCTGGCGCGAATCCAGTTGGCCGGCGTCTTCACCGAGATGCCGATGCCGTTGTCCTCGCACACGAACAGCACCGGTGCCGGCAGCTTCTGGTAGGCGGTCCAGGCGGCGGCGTTGAAGGCCGTCTGCGCGGTGGCGTGGTTGGCCGAGGCGTCGCCGAAGGAGCAGATCGCGATGCTGTCGGCGGGAACCGGCAGCGCATGGTCGATGCGCCGCGCCTGCTCGATGGCAACGGCGGTGCCCAGCGCCTTGGGCAGGTGCGAGGCGATGGTCGAGGTCTGCGGCAGCACCCACAGCGGTCTGCTGCCCCACACCTTGTGGCGGCCGCCGGAGGCCGGGTCGTCCTTGCTGGCGGCGAAGCTCAGCGCCGAATCCATCACCGGATCCATGCCCGGAAGCTTCCTGAAGCGCTCGGCCATGAAAGCGCCGGAGCGGTAGTGCAGGAAGGCCGGGTCGGTGTGCCGTGTCAGGCGCGCCAGCATGGCGTTGCCTTCGTGGCCGCTGGAACCGATGGTGTAGAAGACCTTGTTCTGGACCCGCAGCACGCGCGCCATCAAATCGAGATGGCGGCTGATCAACTGCGATTCGAACAGCTCGCGGAAGCCCTGCGCATCCAGCGCGCTGCCGGGCAGTACCGGCGCATCCGCGGCCGGCGCGCGATGCGCCTCAGTGCGCCATTCGCGCACGAACTCGATGAAATTCTGATCGACGATCTCGGCGCGGTTGAAACCCTTGTGGCGGGCGGCGATGACGGGTTGGCTGCTCATGGCGCTGGGAATACGGGGTGGGGGCGCGGGAGGCGCGCAAGCCGGCTAGTCTAACTGCGCGCGGTCGCCTGCCCGGCGCGGCAACCGGCGGCCTCCAGCACGGACAGCAGCGCTTCCACGCCCGTCTCGATCATTCCGAACGCCTCGACGAACGCCTGCTGCCGGCCGTACCACGGATCGGGCACCTCGCGACCGGCGTGATCGGCGCTGAAATCCAGCAGCAGTCGTACCTTGTGCGCCGCATCCGCCGGTGCCAAACGTACGAGCGCCTCGCAGTGCGCGCGCGTCATGCCGACCAGTAGATCGAAGCGCGCGAAATCCTCGGGCAGGACGCGCCGCGCGCGGTGCGCGGGCATGCGCACGCCATGCCGCTCCAGCTCGGCCACGGCACGCGGATCGGGCTGATTGCCCTGCTCCTCTGCACTTGTCGCCGCGCTGTCCACGATAAGCACGATGCCGCGATCCGCCGCGCGCCGCAGCAGCAGCGCATGGGCCATGGGCGAGCGGCAGATGTTGCCGGTGCAGACGAACAGGATCGCGCGAATCACGGCGCGGCGTTGCTCACTGCGTCCTGGGCCGGTAGCTGCAGTACGACTCGACCGCCTGGATCTGCGGAATGTCGTGACTGACGCAGGACCAGTGGAAGCCGCTGCCCGTGCGTCGTGGGGTCAGCCATACGCCGGTCGCATCGGCGCTGACCGCGCTGGTGAAATGCACCTGCAGCACACCGCCCTTGTGCACGGTGATGCTGCTGATCTCGTTGCTGGTGAGGTAATCGGGTTCGCCCACGTGCGCGGCGGCATTGCTGTCCGGGGCGTGACCGCGCTTGATGGCGTCCTCGACGGCCATCTTAGTGGCGGCCAACAGCAGCGAACTGAGCGCGATGTGCAGCGCCTGCGGATCGATGCGCGACCCCGGCACCGGCGCGGCGGGCGCCGTGCTGGTCGCGGCGGACGGCGCGGTCTGCGCGTTGGCGACGGCGGCCGCGAGCAGCGCCGCGGCCAGGGTGGGAAGTGTCTTGATGCGCATGGTCGACCTCAGAATGCGTTGATGCCGGTGACTTCGCGGCCCACGACCAACTGGTGCACGGTTTCGGTGCCCTCGTAGGTGATCACCGACTCCAGATTGAGCGCGTGGCGGATCGGCGAGTGCTCGGTGGTGATGCCGGCGCCGCCCAGCAGATCGCGTGCCTCGCGCGCGATGTCGATGGCCATGCGCACGTTGTTCCACTTGGCTAGGCTGACCTGCGTGGGATGCAGGGTGCCGGCGTCCTTCATGCGGCCCAGATGCAAGGAGAGCAATTGCGCCGTGGTGATGCGCCGCGCCATGTCGGCCAGCTTGAGCTGCACCGCCTGGTTGGCGGCCAGCGGGCGGTCGAACAGGATGCGCGTCTTGGTGTACTCCACCGCCTCGCGGAAACAGGCGATGGCAGCGCCGATCGGCCCCCAGGTGATGCCGTAGCGCGCCTGCGTCAGGCAGCCCAGCGGCCCCTTGAGGCCCTGCACGCCGGGCAGGCGGTTGGCATCGGGCACACGCACACCATCGAAAAACAACGCGCTGGTCACCGAGGCGCGCAGCGACATCTTGCGGTGGATGTCGCGCGTCTCGAAGCCCTTTGCGCCGCGTTCGACGAGAAAGCCCTGGATGCCCTCGTCGGTCATGGCCCAGACGATGGCCACGTGCGCCAGGCCGCCGTTGGTGATCCACATCTTGGCGCCGTCGATGACCCAGTCGCCGCCGTCGCGGCGCGCGCGCGTCTTCATGTTGGCCGGATCGGAGCCGCCGTGCGGCTCGGTAAGGCCGAAACAGCCGATGGCCTCGCCGCGCGCCATCGCAGGCAGCCAGTGCCGGCGCTGTTCCTCGCTGCCGTAGGCATAGATGGGGTACATGCACAGCGAGGTCTGCACCGACACGAAACTGCGCATGCCCGAATCGCCGCGCTCCAGTTCCTGGCAGATCAGGCCGTAGCTGACGCCGTTCATGCCGGCGCAGCCGTACTGCTCGGGAAAGTAGCTGCCCAGCAGGCCCAGCGCGGCCATCTCCGGGATCAGCTCGCGCGGGAACTCGCCCTTGTCGAAACACTCGCCGATCACCGGCAGCACGCGCTCATCGGTGAAGCGCGCCACGGTGTCCTGCACCATGCACTCCTCGTCAGAGAGCTGGCTGCGGATGTCGTACAGATCGCAGGGGTCGAGTCTGGCGGGCATGGGGCGAACCGGGTTGGGCAATCACGCCATTTTAGCCCGGCCGTGCGTCCGCACAGCGCGGGTGCCGCCGCGATCAGGCGCGCGGCACGTGTCCGGTGGCCACGTGGCGGCGCGCCGAGTCCACGTTGGCCTCGGAGTCGTCGAAGAAAATGTCGGCGCCGAACGTCTCCAGAAATGGCCCCTTGTCGCGCCCGCCCAGAAACAGCGCCTCGTCGATGCGCACGCCCCAGTGGCGCAGGGTCAGGATCACGCGCTTGTGCGCCGGCGCCGAGCGCGCCGTCACCAGCGCGATGCGCAGCGGCGAGTCCTCGGCCGGAAATGCCGCCTGCAGCCGCTGCAGCGCCGCCAGGAGGCCGCGGAACGGCCCTCCTTCCAGCGGCTCCGTCTGACGTTCGCGCTCGTGCCGGTGGAACGCCTCCAGACCCTGTTCGCTGGAAATGCGCTCACCCTCCTCGCCGAACAGCACAGCGTCGCCGTCGAAGGCGATGCGCAACTGGTCCGCATGCCCCGGTGCCGCCGCCGAGGGCAGGATGGTGGCCGCCGCTACGCCGGCACGCAGCGCACGCGCCACGTCCTCGGCATGTGCGGACAAAAACAGATCGGCGCCGAACGGATGCACGTAGCCGGCCGTGGGCGCGCCGCTGGTGAACGCCGCGCGCACGATTTCCAGTCCGTAGTGCTGGATCGAATTGAATATGCGCAGGCCGGTATCGCCCGAATTGCGCGACAGCAGGATCACCTCCACGCGCGGCGCCGCCGGGGTCAGTCGGTTCAGCCGCAGCAGTTTCTGTGCGAGCGGAAACGCCACGCCGGGTTCCAACACCTCGTCCTCGTGCTCGATCTGGTAACGCCGGTAGGCATCCAGACCCTCGCGCTCGAACAGCGCGTGGCTGTCGCCCAGATCGAACAGCGCGCGCGAGGAGATCGCCACCACCAGGCGGTCATCGGCTGCGGCGTGAGGGTCGTGGGCGTTGGGCATGGCCAGGCGACAATGGGTGGGGCCGCGGCGGCGACGGGGAATGGGCCGCAGGCGCTGCAAAGCATGTCACGCCACGCCGCCTCGTGCAGCAGGGTGTCACGCGCGCAACCGTTTGTTGGATGCCGGCTCGGCCCGGCGCCGTCCGGGGTGACATCTCTTGGGACTGCGCGCCATCGGCATGAGCCACTCCTGAGAAGCGCGGCGTAATGCGCTCGTCCGAGTCCCGGCACTACAAGGCGAACTGCTCGTCGAGGATGCGCTCGGCGAGCTTGTGATCGGGGTCGAACAACAAGGTCACGGCATGCACGGGCTGGCTGCGCACGCTGACGGCGCGGATGTCGCGCACTTCGTGGAAATCGGCGGTGGCGCTGACCGGGCGCAGCTCGGGCGCGATCGCTTCGATGCGCAACAGCGTGTCGGCGGGCAGCAGGGCGCCGCGCCAGCGTCGCGGACGGAACGGGCTGATCGGAGTCAGTGCCAGCACGTTGGCATCCAGCGGCAGGATCGGTCCATGCGCGGAAAAGTTGTAGGCGGTGGAACCGGCCGGCGTGGCCACCAGCGCGCCGTCGCAGATCAGCTCGTCCAGCTTCACCTGCCCATCCAGCGCAATGCGCAGGTGTGCAGCTTGGTTGGTCTGGCGCAGCAGCGAGACCTCGTTGAAAGCCAGCGCCTCCTCGACCGCGCCGGCCTGGGTTTCGGCGCGCATGTGCAGCGGCGCCAGCGACGTGGCATGCGCATGCGCAAGGCGCGCCGGTAGATCCCCGGCGCGGTACTGGTTCATCAGAAAGCCCACCTTGCCGAGCTTCATGCCGAACACCGGCACGCGCCGCTGCAGCATGGTGTGCAAGGTGCGCAGCATGAAGCCGTCACCGCCGAGGGCGACGATGACATCGGCTGCGTCTTGCGCGACCTCGCCATAGCGCGACACCAGCGCCGCGCGTGCCTGCTGCGCCTCGGCGGTGGGATTGGCCAGGAAGGCGATGCGCGGGCTCACGCGCGCGCATCCGTCGCGACGGCGCGCGCGGCGCTCACGCCCCGGCCTGGGCCAGTTGCGCCAGCCTGCGCACCGCCACCGAGGCGATCGGGTAGTCCAGCGGCAACGCACGGATCTCGTTCAGCATGCCGAGCGTGTAGCGCAGGCCGGCGTCTTCGCGCGCCAGCCACTGCTCGACGCGCATGGCACTGGCCAGTACCTGCACGGCCAACTGGCGGTGCTGATGCGCCAGTTCGTCGCGTAGCGCGCCGCGCGCCTGCGCGTGCCAGCGGCTTTCCACCGGCAGCTCTTCGATGCGCGTGCGCATCCAGTCCAGCTCCAGCACCGCGCCCAGCTCGAAAAACGTATGCGCCACGCGGGCGATGGCCTGGCCACTGTCGTGCGCAACCTCCACCACGTCCAGCGCCAAGCCCAGCGCCGGCAGCGCCGCCAGTTGCTCGGCCAGCGGTCGCGGCAAGCCCGCCTGCAGCCAGCGCTGCACCAGCTCGACGTACGCCTTGCGGCCCGGCTCGGGCAGGCTCTGCGGAATGGCGGCGCGCACCTCGGCGAAACCGGCGGCATAGCGCTCGACCTGCGCGGCGATGTCCAGCGCCGCGCCCGGCCGGTTGAGCAGCCAGCGGGTGAGACTGCGTACCAGCTCCCACACCGCCAGCACGGCGTCGATCTGCACGGCATCGGTGACGCTGCCGTCCAGCGCCTCGATCTCGGCCCATAGCTCGCGCGCCTGCAGCACTTCGCGCGCGATGGTGAAGGCCTTGGCGACGGCCGCCGCACCCTGTCCGGTGTCTTCCTGCATGCGCAGCACGAAGCTGGCGCCCATGCGGTTGACCAGCGTGTTGGTGACCGCCGTGGCGATGATCTCGCGCTTCAGCCGGTGGCGTTGCATGTGCGCCGCGTATGGGCCGTGCAGCGGTTCGGGGAAATAGCGCACCAACTCGCGCGAGAGGTAGGCATCCTCGGGCACGTCCGAGTCCAGCAATTGCTGGTAGATCTTGATCTTGTCGTAGGACAACAGGATCGCCAGTTCGGGCCGGGTCAGACCCAGACCGCGCGTCCTGCGCTCGGCCAGCTCAGCATCCGTGGGCAGAAACTCGATGCCGCGGTCCAGCACACCCTCGGCTTCCAGCGTGCGAATCAGATGTCCAAATGAGCCCAAGCGCTTGACCGCCATGTGCTCCATCAGGCTGATCGCCTGGTTCTGGCGGTAGTTGTCCCACAGCACCAGCCGCGCGATCTCGTCGGTCATGCTGGCCAGCAGCGCGTTGCGCGCGGGCTCGGTCAGCTCGCCGCGCTGCACGGCGTCGCCGAGCAGGATCTTGATGTTGACCTCGTGGTCCGAGGTGTCCACGCCGGCCGAGTTGTCGATGAAATCGGTGTTGAGCTGCACGCCGTGAAAGGCCGCCTCGATGCGCCCACGTTGGGTCAGGCCCAGGTTGCCGCCCTCGCCGATGATCTTGCAGCGCAGTTCATTGCCGTTGAGGCGGATGGCGTTGTTGGCGCGGTCGCCGGCGTCGACGTTGCTCTCGCTGCTGGCCTTGACGTAGGTGCCGATGCCGCCGTTCCAAAACAAGTCCACCGGCGCCCGCAGGATGGCGCGCAGCAGTTCGGCGGGCGCGAGGTGTTCGGCCTCGGTTTCGATGCCCAGCGCGGCGCGCATTTCCGACGATACCGGAATGGACTTGGCGCTGCGCGGCCACACGCCGCCCCCCTCGGAAATGGCGTTCCTGTCGTAGTCTTGCCAGCTCGAACGCGGCAGCTTGAACAGACGCTCGCGCTCGGCGTAGGAGCGCGCGGCATCCGGGTTCGGATCGATGAAAATATCGCGGTGATCGAACGCGGCGAGCAAGCGGGTGTGGCGCGACAGCAGCATACCGTTGCCGAATACGTCACCGGACATGTCGCCGATGCCGACGCAGGTGAAGTCCTCGTTCTGGCAATCGCGACCCAGTGCGCGAAAGTGGCGCTTCACCGACTCCCAGCCGCCGCGCGCGGTGATCGCCATGCCCTTGTGATCGTAGCCGTTGGAGCCGCCGGAGGCGAAGGCGTCGCCCAACCAGAACCCGTGCTCGATGGCGATGCTGTTGGCGATGTCCGAGAACGTGGCCGTGCCCTTGTCGGCGGCCACCACCAGATAAGGATCGTCCTGGTCGTGACGCACTACGTCCTGCGGCGGCACGATGGCGCCTTCGATGATGTTGTCGGTGATGTCCAGCAGCGCGTTGATGAACAGCCGGTAGCAGGCGATGCCCTCGGCCAGTTGCGCCTCGCGGTCGCCGCCCGCGGGCGGACGCTTGACGAAGAAGCCGCCCTTGGAGCCCACCGGCACGATCACCGTGTTCTTGACCATCTGCGCCTTGACCAGGCCCAGCACCTCGGTGCGGAAATCCTCGCGCCGGTCGGACCAGCGCAGGCCGCCGCGCGCCACCGGGCCGAAGCGCAGGTGGATACCCTCGACGCGCGGGCTGTAGACGAAGATTTCGCGGAACGGCTTGGGTTTGGGCAGCTCGGGCACGCGCGTCGAGTCGAGCTTGAAGTTGATGTAGTCGCGCGGCTGACCGTCGCGACGCTGGAAATAGCCGGTACGCAGCGTGGCGCGCAGCACACCCAGGAACAGGCGCAGGATGCGATCGTCGTCCAGACTCTGCACGTCGTCCAGCGCGGCCTTGAGGCCCTGCTCGATGCGCGCCATCTGCTCGCCGCGCGGCAGTGTCGGCGTTTGCGCCAGTTCCTCGATGAAAGTCGGATGACGCTGGCGTAGCCCGGCGTCGCACAGTACTTCGAGTTCTTCACGCAGGCGCGCGATCGCCTCGGAGGCGAGACGTTCGCGCGCCGGATCGAACTTGGCTAGGAACAGTTCCACCAGCAGGCCGGCGATCAACGGATAGCGACCCAGCACCTCCTCCATGTAGGGCTGCGAGTAAGGCAGTCCTACCTGCAGCAGGTACTTGCAATAGCCGCGCAACACCGCCACCTGGCGCCACTCGAGACCAGCGGCGAGCACCAGGCGGTTGAAGCCGTCGTTCTCGGCCTGGCCGCGCCAGATCGCGGCGAACGCATCGGCGAACGGTACGGCGACACGCTCGATGGGGAAAGCCAGACCGGTCGGCTCGGCCAAGTCGAAATCGTGAATGGTCACCGGCGTGCCGTGCATCTCGAGCTCGAGCAGATGCTCGGCGGTCACGCGTACACCCAGGTTTTCCAGCATCGGCAGTGCGTCGGACAGCGGCAGCGGCGCACCGTAGTGGATGATCTTGAAGCGCAACGCGCCGCCGGCGGGTACGCGGTACAGCGTGATCGCGGCGTCGTCGGCGCCGTGCAGGCCGGCCAGGTGCTGCGCGTCGTCGGCAGCCAGTTCGGCACCGGCATCCTCGATGTATTCGACGGGCAGCAAGCGGCCGAACCGGTTGGCCAGACGCAGACCTTTTTCTTCGCCGTGACGACGGATCAGCACCTCGCGCAGGTCGTCATGCCAGTTGCGCGAGAGCGCCGTCACCGACTGCTCCAGCGTGGCGACATCGACCTGCACCCGCGCGCCGGCGCGCGGGCGCACCACCGCGTACAGGCGCGCCAGCGGCGATTCGTCCACCAGCACCTGCGAGTCGATACGGTCGGCCTGGAAGGTTTCGCGCAGCATGCGCTCCAGCCGCTCGCGCACGCCGGCGCTGAAACGCTCGCGCGGCAGATAGATCAGACACGAATAGAAGCGCCCGTAGCGATCGCCGCGCAGGAACAGGCGCGGCCGCGCGCGCTCGGCCAGCCCCAGCACGCCGCTGGCGATGGTCTCCAACTCGTCGGTGCTGGCCTGGAACAACTCGTCGCGCGGCAGTGTCTCCAGGATGTGACGCAGAGTCTTGCCCAGATGCGAATCACGGCGCAGGCCCGAGCGCTCCATCACCGCCTGCACGCGCTGGCGCAGCAGCGGAATGTCCTGCGGCCGCGCGCCATAGGCCGAGGACGTGAACAGACCCAGGAAGCGCCGCTCCAGCACCGGCTTGCCGCGGGCATCGAACTGCAACACGCCGATGTAGTCCATGAAGCCGGCGCGGTGCACGGTGGCGCGCGCGTTGGTCTTGGTGAGGATCACCGCATCCGGCGCGCCGGACTGCGACAGGCTGCTGGCCAGCAGGCTTTTCAGCGAGCGCGGCGCGTGCGAACGCTCGCGCTCGCGCAACATGCCCAGACCGGTTTGCGGCAGCGCGCGCAGTACTTCGTCGCCGTCGGCGCGCGTCACCTCGTACTCGCGGTAACCGAGGAAGGTGAAGTGGTCGGCCGCTACCCAGCGTAGGAACGCCTGCGTCTCGGCGGCGCGCTCGGCCGCGATGCCGGGCTGTCCCGGCAACTCCTGGGCGATGGCCAGCATGCGCTCACGCATCGCGCTCCAGTCACTGACCGCCGCGCGCACGTCGGCCAGCGCCGACTCGATCGCGCCGGTCAGCCGCATCACCTCGCTGGCGTCGGCCAGCCGGTCCACTTCGAGATACATCAGCGATTCGGCCGCGCCGGCCGCGTCCAGGCCCAGCAGGTTGCCGCCGGCGTCGCGGCGCACACCCAGCACCGGATGCAGCAGGGTGTGGATATCCAGATTCTCGCCACGTACCGCCATGGTCACCGAATCGACCAGGAACGGCATATCGTCGACGAGTATGCTGACGGCCGTGTACAGGTTCTCGCCGCTGCCCGCGTCGCTGTCGGGCTTATGCACCAGTACGCGTATCTGCCCGGGCCGACGCTCGCGCATGAAGCCGATGAGGTACGTCGCCAGCGCGGCCCAGTCGGCCGCGGAACGCGAGGTCAGCTCGCTATCCGCCACGTGCGCCAGAAGCGCCTGCACGAACGGCGCGCCGTCGTTCTTGAACCGCCCGGACAGCAGGCCGGCGATCTCCTTGGCCAACGCCGCATGGGGACCCTGGCGTTCACTCTGAAGTTGCGCGTTCATGGGGAATCCGTGGTCGGAAAACGGGATGGCACGACAGACCCGTGCCGATCGCGAAAGTTTACTCCCGCGTCACCGGCGCGGCCGGCGCGCGCGGCTACAGCGCGGCGTCGGCGGCCCCGGTCGGCAGCACGCGCTTGAGGTCATACACCACCGCGCCGGCACGCCCCAGCGCGCGCACGCCGGCCGCGCCCAACGCGCGAAAATGCTGGTGCGCCACTGCCAGCACCAGTGCGTCGTAACATCCGCGCCCGGGCTCGGCGACCAGTTCCAGGCCGTATTCGGCGCGGGCCAGACCGGCATCCGCCCAGGGATCGTGCACATCGACGCGCGCGCCGGCATCCTGCAGCTCGCGCACCAGATCCACGACGCGGGTGTTGCGCAGGTCCGGGCAGTCCTCCTTGAAGGTCAATCCCAGCACCAGCACGCGCGCGCCCACCGCGCCGATGCCGCGATGCGCCATCAGGCGCAGCACCTGGTTGGCCACGTAGATGCCCATTTTGTCGTTGATGCGGCGCGCCGCCAGCATCAGCTCGGGGTGGTAACCCAGCGCGGTGGCCTTGTGCGTGAGGTAGTACGGATCGACGCCGATGCAGTGCCCGCCCACCAATCCGGGACGGAACGGCAGGAAGTTCCACTTGCTGCCCGCGGCGGCCAGTACCTCGGCGGTGTCGATGCCCATTTTGTTGAAGATCATCGCCAGCTCGTTGATCAGCGCGATGTTGACGTCGCGCTGGGTGTTCTCGATGACCTTGGCGGCCTCGGCCACGCGGATCGAACTGGCGCGGTGCGTGCCGGCCGCGACGATGCGGCGGTATAGCGCGTCGACGAACTGCGCGGTCTCCGGTGTCGAGCCCGAGGTGACCTTGACGATGGTTTCCAGCCGGTGCTGGCGATCGCCAGGATTGATGCGCTCTGGGCTGTAGCCGCAGAAGAAATCGGCATTGAACTTCAGCCCCGACACGCGCTCCAGCACCGGCACACAGATCTCCTCGGTGGTGCCCGGGTAGACGGTGGACTCGTACACCACCACCGCGCCCGGCCGCAGCGCGCGGCCCACCGTTTCGCTGGCGGCGATCAGCGGGCGCAAATCGGGGCGCTGCGCCTCGTCCACCGGCGTCGGCACGGTGACGACGAAGACATCGCGGTCACCCAAGTCGGCGCCGTCGCTGCTGTAGCGCAGATACGTGGCGGCGGCCAGCTCGGCGGGCACGCACTCCAGCGTGCGGTCCCGCCCGGCGGCCAGCTCGGCCACACGCTGCGCATCGATATCGAAACCCAGGGTGTCGAGTTCACGTCCGAATGCCAGTGCCAGCGGCAGTCCGACGTAGCCCAGGCCGATCAGCGCGATGCGGGGTTGCTGCGGGAACATGGAGCCTCGCGGGAGTGATGCGCCGTAACGGCGCGCGCCGCGCCGCATGCTAGCAGCAGCGCCGGGCGCGCCGTGTTCCGTTGGCGGATGCAATGGCTATACTCCGGCCCACGCGCGGACGGCCCGGCCAGCCGCGCCCCGCCATCCGCTGAGGACATTCCATGTTGCGATCGCTCCTGCTTACTGCCGCGCTGGTCGGCATCGCATCCGTGGCTCAGGCCGCGCCCGCGCCAGCCGCGCAGCATCCGGGCAACGCCGCCACGGGACGCCTGCTGGTGTTCACCTGCCACGGCTGCCACGGCATTCCGGGCTATCGCTACGCCTACCCCAATTATCCGATCCCCAAGATCGCCGGCCAGCACTACGACTATCTGGTGGCCGCGCTCGGCGAATACCGCAAGGACCAGCGCGCCAACCCGACCATGCAGGCGCAGGCGCAAGCACTTTCCGAGCAGGACATCCGCGACATTGCGGCGTATCTGTCCTCCATCCGCAAGTGAGCACAGGGCCCATCGAAATGACACGCACCCTACGCCTCGTCCCCGTCCTCGCCGCGCTGCTGCTGGCCGTCCCGGTCGTGCATGCCGCCGGCAACGCCGCCGCAGGCAAGAAGAAAGCCGTGGTCTGCTTCGCCTGTCATGGCGAGAACGGCAATTCGCTGGACGGCCAGTACCCGCGTCTTGGCGGCCAGTACCCCGGCTACATCGTGCAGGCGCTGAAGGAATACAAGGACGGCCAGCGCCATAACCCGATCATGGTCGGCTTCGCGCGCACGCTGACCGCGCAGGATCGCGAAGACATCGCCGCCTACTTCGCCGCGCAGAAGCCCGCGCTGTGGACATTGCGCGGCGAAATTTCCGGCTCCGGCAAGCGCCAGGGCACCAGCCTCTAGCCCGCCTTCCGCCCGAGCACCGCATCCGGCCGGCGCCCGATCCGGCTGGCTCAGCGCGCGGCCGATGGCCCCTGTGCGTGCGCTGCGTAGTACGGGCTCTCGCCGCGCGCATGGTCGGTGGCGTCGCGCACGGCCGTGACTTCCGGCACCGCCTCGCGCAGCATGCGCTCGATGCCCTCGCGCAGCGTCACATCGACCTGACCGCAACCCTGGCAGCCGCCGCCGAAGGCCAGCACCACGCTGCCGTCGCCCCCCACCTCGACCAGACTGACGCGGCCGCGATGCTGCGCCAACTGCGGATTGATGCGGGTCTCGATCACCGCCTGCACGCGCTCGATCAGTGAGGCCTGCGTCGCGCCGATCACGCCGCGCAGACGCGGCGCGCGGATGCTGAGCGTGTTGCCGGTCGGGGTGGGCACGTAGTCGATGCCGGCGCCATCCAGCCATGACACGCTGGCGCTGTCGACATAGACACTGAATCCCGCGCACTCCAGCGCCCACTCATCGCCTTGCAATTCACCCGCCTCGCAGAAGCTCAGCTCGCAATCACCTTGCAGCGTGCCGCCATCGCGGACGCGCATGCGAATGCCCCAGCCGGCACCGCCCTGTTCGGCCAGCAGCTTGCGGAAATAACCCTGCGCGCGTTCGGAAATCTCGATCATGCCGTGCACCTCATGAGCGCATTGTAGCGGCCTATACTCGTCGCCATGCCGCATGCGGAGATCGCCATGACGCTCGCCGAACTCGCCAGCCTGCCTTGTGTGCCGCGGCACGGCGCCGAACACCGCTTGGATGCCGCGCGTAGCCGCGATCTGCTGGCGATCCTGCCCGGCTGGACACTGGCCGCCGACGGCCGTGCGATCGTCAAGGACTTCCGCTTTGCCGATTTCCACCGCACGCTGGGCTTCATCAACGCGGCGGGCTTCATGGCCAACCACGCCGACCACCACCCCGATCTCGAAGCCGGCTATGGGCACTGCCGGCTGTACTGGAGCACGCATGACTGCGGCGGACTGTCGATGAACGATTTCATCTGCGCCGCGCGCGTCGAGCGTCTGCTCGCGCCCTGATGCGGGCGCTCGCGCATGCCACGGCAGCGGCGCTGGTGGCGCTGGCGTTGGCCGCAGCACTGGCGCTGCTGGGCAATGCGCTGACACGTGCCGGCGTCGCGCGCCAGGGCGAGCGGGCCTGGGCCGATTGGCGCGCGGCGCGTTCGCCCTGGCGGTGGACGCTGCGCCAGCCGCGCGATGTGATCGCGGGCCGTGTGTTCGGACCGGGGCGCGTATCGGCAGCTGGGACCGACGCGCTCACGGTCGCCTTCGCGGGCGGCGCGCTGCAACTGGGCCTGCGGCTAGCGCGGCCGGCGTCACTGCGACAGGCCCCGCTGCTGGCACTGCAGCTGACGCGGTCGCAGGCATTGCCGCTGTCGATCATCGTGCGGCGCACGCTGACGGCGCCTGCCTGTGTGGCCGCTGCCGGCAGGCTGCCGGCGACGGCCGCAACGCTGCGCATCGATCTCGCCGCGCTGCATTGGCGCTGCGCGGATGCGCCGGCAGTGATGCCCGCCCGGGCGGCGATGTTGCGCCTGCAGATCGCCGGACCAGCCGGTGCGCGCATCGCGCTGCGCGGGGCTGCGCTGCTGCCGACCGCGCCGGTCGTGCTGACGGCACCCGTGCCCTGGTCGGCGTGGCGTGCCGCCGCGCCCACCATAGGCACCGTGCCGGTGGTCTGGCTGCCGGCGCGGTTTTCCTCGCACCTGCTCGCCCAGCGCGACGCGTTATGGCGACGCGATCCGGCCGCCGTGGCGCTGCCGGCCGACGTGCTGCCGCATGCGCCCGCCGCGCCCGCCACGAAGCCGTGGGGCTGGATCGTCATTGCGCTCTGCGCGCTGCCGATGCTGTTGGCGTGGCCGGGGCCGCGCCACCTGGCGCAGCGTCCGGCGTGGTTGCTGCAAGCGCTGGCGGCGATGCTGCCGGTATTGCTGGTCGCCTTCGGCATCGGCGACAGCCAGACTCCAGACCTACGCTCGGGCGCGCTGATCGCGCTGGCGCTGGGCTACGCGCTGCTGCTGACGCTGCGCGAGGATGCCGCGCTGCGCCCTTGGCACTGGCTGGGCTCATGGCGCGCGACGTGGCTGCCGCTGCTGCCGGCCGTGCTGGCGTCGGTCTTGTGGCTGCTGCAGGCCCAGCATGCGCCGCAACCGGCCGATTTCGCACGCTACCTGCCCTGGGCCGCGCTGCAGCAGTTTCTGGTGCTGGTGGTGGTCGCGCGTCGTCTGGACGCGGCGCTGGGCCGGCGCGCGGCGACGGTGCTGGCCGCCGCCACGCTGTTCGCGCTGGGACACGCGCCCAACACCGCACTGATGCTGCTGGCCTTCGCCGCCGGCCTGTGGTGGACGTGGTGGTTCCTGCGCCGCGGCGCACTGCTGCCCGTAGTGCTGGCGCACGCGCTGGCCGGCACGCTGCTGCAGGCCAGCGCCAGCGACAGCGGCTGGCTGCGCTCGCTGGCCATCGGCGCGCGCTATCTGGGCAGCGGCGGCTGATCGGCCACTACGCTGCGCAGGTCATCCGGCAGCGGCGCGGTGAAACTGTAGCCTCGACCGTCCAGATCGAATTCGAAGCGCGCCGCGTGCAGAAACAGGCGCCTCAGTCCGCGCGCGCGCCACAGCTTGTTGACCTCGCGCGCGCCGTATTTCTCATCGCCGGCCAGCGCATGGCCGGCATGTGCGGCATGCACGCGGATCTGGTGCGTGCGGCCGGTAGCCAGAGTGGCCTCGACCAGACTGGCATCGGCGTAACGCTCGACTTCGCGGAAAAAGGTCAGTGCCGGCTTGCCGTCGTCGGCCGCACGCACGATGCGCTCGCCGCCGGCCAGATCGAACTTGCGCAGCGGGACGTTGACATCGAAACGCGCGCGCTTCAGCGTGCCGGTCATCAGGCACAGGTACTGCTTGGTCACTCGTCCGCCGCGGATGGCTTCCTGCGCGCCCAGCAGGGCCTTGCGCGAGCGCGCCAGCACCAGCACGCCGGAGGTGTCGCGATCCAGCCGGTGCACCAGTTCCAGGGGCTCGTCCGGAAACGCGGCGCGCAGCAGTTCGATGGCGCCGTGGCTTACGCCGCTGCCGCCATGGCTGGCGATGCCGGGAGGCTTGTCCAGCACCAGGAAATGCTTGTCGCGATGCAACACCGCGCCGCGCAGCCGTTCCAGCAACTCGGCGGCAGGCGCTGCGGCCGCGCCCGCAGCAGCCTGCCGCAGCGGCGGGATGCGCAGTTCGTCCCCCGCCACCAGGCGCGTATCGGGTTTGGCGCGCTTGCCGTTGACGCGCACCTGGCCGGTGCGCAGCAGTCGGTACAGCAGGCTGCGCGGCACGCCTTTGAGCAGGGTGGCCAGCGCATTGTCGATGCGCTGGCCGTCGCGTTCAGGCCCCACGCGCAGGTGCCGCACATCGCGCGGCGCATCGGAAGTTGGCGTCATCATTGAAAAAATACCGTGCCGGCCCCTACACTGTGCATGCTCTTTGCGGGCCCTGGCGGAATGCCGCAGGACCGCACCTGCCGGCAGCGCCGGCCGGATCAAGGCCGTGCATCGTGTACGAGGCGGCCGCACTCCGTCCAGCCTGTTCAAGCAGGTCGGCGTCCAGCCGGTACCTTCGAAGGTGCCGGGCGGTGCCGATGGCGCAGCCGTACCCCACCCACCGGCGCAGCGCAACCCGCTGCGTCCTGCACCTGACGGTGCGAGCCCGGCCGGCCGCCTCTGGCGCCATCGCGGCGCGCCCCGCGGGCGACCGAGGAATCACACAATGAAGCGCATGTTGATCAACGCAACTCAGCGTGAAGAGTTGCGCGTGGCTATCGTCGATGGCCAGAACCTGTACGACCTCGACATCGAAATCCCCTCGAAAGAGCAGCGCAAAGGCAACATCTACAAGGGGCGAATCACCCGGGTCGAGGCCTCGCTGGAGGCCTGTTTCGTCGAATACGGCGCCGAACGCCACGGCTTCCTGCCGCTGAAGGAGATCAACAAGATCTACTTCCAGCCGGGCGTGGACGCGCGCAAAGCCGGCATCCGCGAACTGCTCAAGGAAGGCCAGGAGATCATCGTCCAGGTCGAAAAGGAGGAGCGCGGCACCAAGGGCGCGGCGCTGACCAGCTTCATCAGCCTGGCTGGCCGCTACATGGTGCTGATGCCGGACAACCCTAACGCCGGCGGCGTGTCGCGGCGCATCGAAGGCGAGGACCGCCAGGCCTTGAAGGAGGCCATGGAGAAGCTCACCCTGCCCGAGGACATGGGGCTGATCGTGCGCACCGCCGGCATGGGCCGCGACGCCGAAGAACTGCAGTGGGATCTCGACTACCTGCTGCAATTGTGGAAAGCCATCGACGAAGCCGCCAAGAGCAAACCGGCGCCGTTCCTGATCTACCAGGAGTCGCGGCTGATCATCCGCGCGCTGCGTGACTACCTGCGCAACGACATCGGCGAGATCCTGATCGACAGCGAGGAGTTGTACGACGACGCGCGCGAGTTCGTGCAGCAGGTGATGCCCAACAACCTGCGCAAACTGAAGCTGTACCAGGACACTACGCCGCTGTTCTCGCGCTTCCAGATCGAAACGCAGATCGAGAACGCTTTCGAGCGCAACGTGCGCCTGCCTTCCGGCGGTTCGATCGTGATCGACCAGACCGAAGCCCTCACCGCTATCGACATCAACTCGGCGCGCGCCACCAAAGGCAGCGACATCGAGGACACCGCGTTCAACACCAACCTCGAGGCGGCCAGCGAAATCGCGCGCCAGTTGCGCATCCGCGACATGGGCGGCTTGATCGTGATCGACTTCATCGACATGGACAGCCCCCGGCACCAGCGCGAAGTCGAGGACCGGCTGAAGGATGCGCTGCGCCACGACCGCGCGCGCGTGCAGATCGGCCGCATCTCGCGCTTCGGCCTGCTGGAAATGTCGCGCCAGCGCCTGCGTCCCAGCCTCGGCGAATCCACCCAGATCGTGTGCCCGCGTTGCGAGGGCCACGGCCGCATCCGCGGTGTGGAATCGCTGTCGCTGTCCACGCTGCGCCTGGTCGAGGAGCACGCCATGAAGGAAAGCACCGGCCAGGTGCTGGTGCAGGCGCCGCCGCCGGTCGCCAACTTCCTGCTCAACGAGAAGCGCGCGGCGGTGGTCGAGATCGAGATGCGCCACAACACGCACGTGGTGATCGTGGCCGACGAAAATCTCGAGACGCCGCACATGGAAATCACCCGCGTCCGTGAAAGCGAGATGGGGGAGCACGTCAAGCCCAGTTATGAACGCCTGACCGCGCGCAAGGAAACCGCGCTGCCCAAGGTCGGCCAGATCGAGACCCAGGGCGAGCAGCCGGCGGTATCCGGCGTACGCCCCAGCAGCCCCGCCCCACAGCGCGACGAAGAACCCGAACACGAGGCCGTCGGCGCACGCGCAGCAACGCCCGCGCCCATGCTGCAATCCGCCGAAGGCAGCCTGATCAAGCGCCTGCTGGGATGGTTCCGCAACGCGCCCGGCAACGCCGCAGCGGTTGCACCGGCAGTACCAGGCGGGCAGTCGCGAAACAGCGAGCGCACGCGCGAGCGCGGCCCCGCGCGTGAACGGCGCGCGGATCCGCGCAACGCCAGCACCGCGCGGAGTGAGGCCCGCAGCCAGCCCGTGCGCGCGGCGCAGCCCGGCGGTAAACCGGCACAGTCCGCGCGCGGTGCGCAGGCCGTGGCCAAATCCGCGCCTGGTGCCCAGCGCGGATCCGCCAAATCCGCCGAGCGCACGACCAAATCCAGCGATGCGCGCGGCAGCGACCGTGCCAACAACCCGCCGCGCACTGCCGCCAGCGGACAGGTTCCGCCGCCGCACGCCGCGAACGCCGCGAACGCCGCGAACGCCGATGCGACGGCTGCGACGCCGCCAACCGGAAATAGCGGTGGCGCGCGCGTTCCCGCCGCGCCCGTGCCCACCGCCGAACCCGCACCCATCGCATCGACCTCTTTGACGACAGCCACCCCCGCTCCGACTGCCCCGGGCACCGAAACCACCGAGGCGCCGCGCTCTCGCCGCCGCGGTCGTCGTGGCGGACGGCGCCGGCGCAACAGCGAGGCCACGACGTTGGGCAATGTCGTTGCCGGGCAAATCCCGCACCACGATGAGGACGACGAGGATGGCGACCAGACCCCGGTCGCCGCAGACGCCCAGGCAACTGCGGCCCCGGGCCGACAGCCATCCATCACCGCTGATGGCCCGGACTATCCTGCGCCTGCCGAGCGGGCCACGGTGCCGCCCGTGGCGCCTGCCGCGCTGCTGGCGCCGGCGGCACCCGCAACCGCGGGCGCAACGGTGATGACGATGGACACTGTGGCACCGGCGCTCCCCGGCATACCGCCCGCCCGCCCGCCAGCACCGTCACGCCCTGCGCCGGCGTCCGCCGTACCCGCGCCGCCTGTAACGCCCGCACCCGCCGTTGTGCCGGCGCCGGCCGACACGACAGCGGATTCGACGACACCACCATCATCGGACCATGCACAGCCGGTGTCGGTGCCTGTGCCAGCACCCGCGACGCCCGGCGCACTGCCACCACGTCAATCCAGCCTGCTGCCCGAGCCGGCAGCGGCGGCCGACGGCGAGACCGCAAAACCGGTGGACCCGGTGCCCTGAAATACGGACGTGGCGGCTGCAATCCGCAACGCCACGCCGCAACCTCGGATCAGATCCGCGGCGCGCAGCCTCGCACGCGTCGCGGGCAGCCCCGGATCAGGCTCCGCAGCACCGCGTGACATCTTCCGGCGACAGCGGACCCGGCCTCGGACCGCAACCCGGGCACTGCGTGTCACGCGGCAGCGTCGACTCGCGCCAGCGCATCTCCAGCGCATCGAACAACAGCAGCCGTCCGACCAACGGCTTGCCGATGCCGAGCAACAGCTTGAGCACTTCACTGGCCTGCAGCAGGCCGACCATGCCGGGCACGACACCCAGCACGCCGGCCTCCACGCAGGACGGTACCTCGCCCGGCGCGGGCGGATACGGAAACAGACAGCGGTAGCAAGGCGAGTCGGCGCGGCGCGGGTCGAACACGCTGATCTGACCCGCGAAGCGCTCCACTGCGCCGTACACCATCGGCAAGCGCAGCCGCAGGCTGGCTGCGGACAGTGCATAGCGCGCGGGGAAATTGTCGGCGCCATCCACCAGCACATCGTGGCCGGCCAGCAGGGCCACGGCGTTGTCCGCATCGAGCCGTGTCACGCAGGCCTCGACCGCGATATCGGGATTGAGCGCCTGCAGCCGGCGCGCCGCCGCGTCGACCTTGCGCTGGCCCACCTCGGCGTCGCTGTACAGCACCTGCCGCTGCAGGTTGGAGCGTTCGACCACGTCGTTGTCGATCAGTGTGATGCGGCCGACACCCGCCGCCGCCAGGTACAGCGCGATCGGTGCGCCGAGACCGCCCGCGCCGACCAGCGCCACGCGCGCCCGCGTCAGGCGCGCCTGCCCGGCGGTGCCGACTTCGGGCAGGTACAACTGACGCGCGTAGCGCGTGCGTGCGTCGGCATCCGGATCGGTTTGCGAGAGCGGCAGTGCCGCCGCGATCCATGCCGACAGCCCGCCGGCGACCGACTGCGCGGCGATGCCGCATGCGCGTAGTCCGGCCGCGGCGCGCAGCGAACGCCGCCCGCTGGCGCAGATCAACAGCACGCCCTGCGGCGCACCCATGCGCGCTAGCCAGGCATCGAGTTCGGCGGCATCGACGGCGAGCGCGCCCCGCGGCATGCCGCTGGCGCGCTCGTCGGGAGTGCGGATATCCAGCAGCGGGACGCCCGCAGCGTGCAACGCTTCGGCCTGCAGGGGCGTTACTTCGATAGGGTCGCGGTCCACGTTCATGCAGACACCGGGCGAGAGCGCCCTGGCACTTGGGTCAACGGTGTCCGCGAGTATGGCGGATCATGCGCTGGCGTTTGCGGAGCTGGCTTTCGGTCAGCACGTTCTTGCGCCCGGCGTAGGGATTCTCACCGTCGCGGAATTCCAGCCGCAGCGGCGTGCCAACCAGCTTGTAGCGGCGCCGGAAGAAATTCTCGAGGTATTTTCGATACGCCGCCGCGATGTGTGCGGTACGCGAACCGTGGATGACGATGGCCGGCGGCGTGCTACCGGCCGGATGCGCAAAACGCAACTTCGGCACGTGACCATGCACCAGCGGCGGCTGGTAGGCGGCAACGGCCTGCTCCAGCGACCGGGTAAGCGAGGACGCGCTGAGCTCGCTGGTGGTGGACGCATGCGCACGACGCACGGCACGCATCAGTTCGCGCAGGCCCGAGCCGTGCAGGCCGGATATGAACACCACCTCGGCCCAGGGCACGAAGTCCAGTCGACGTTCCAGGCCGCGCTTGCAGGTGGCGCGCGCGTCGGCATCCATTCCATCCCACTTGTTGGCAGCGATGACCAGCGCGCGGCCGGCGCCGATCACGTGGCCGATCAGCGACAGATCCTGGTCGGTGATGCCCTCGCCGGCATCCAGCAGCAGCACGGCGACTTGCACCTGCTCGATCGTGGCCAACGTCTTGATGACCGAGAGTTTCTCCAGACCGCCATCGACGCGCGCACGGCGGCGCACGCCGGCGGTATCGACCAGCAAGTAGCGTTGGCCATCGCGCTCGAGCGGAACACGGATGGCGTCGCGCGTGGTCCCGGCGATCTCGGATACAACCAGGCGCTCCTCGCCCAGCAGGCGGTTGATGAGTGTCGACTTGCCGACGTTGGGGCGGCCGATCAGCGCCACGCGGATCGCGTCGTCGTCCGCCACCGTGGCTGCGGCCTCCTGGGACGGCAGCAACTCGCGCAATGCATCCAGCAGCGCATCGACACCGTGCGCGTGCGCTGTCGCCAGCGGCAACGCACGCGCCATACCCAGCGCGGCGAACTCGGAAAGCGCGGTGTCCGTATCCAGGCCGTCGGTCTTGTTGACCGCCAGCAGCACCGGCTTGCCGCTGCGACGCAACTCGTCGAGGATGGCGCGGTCCTGCGGCAGCAGGCCGGCGCGCGCGTCCGTCAGCAGCACTACCGCCGCGGATTCGGCGATGGCCAGCCGCACCTGGCGCGCCGCTGCCGCCTGCATGGAGTCGAGCGCCTCGCCGCTGAGGCCGCCGGTGTCGATCACCGCGAACGGATGCTCGCCACGCCGACATACGCCGTAGTGGCGATCCCGCGTCACGCCAGGCAAGTCGGCCACGAGCGCATCGCGGGTGCCGGTCAGCACGTTGAACAGTGTGGACTTGCCGACGTTAGGACGGCCGACCAGGGCGACGACAGGCAGCATGTAAGTGTCGCATCAGCCGCCGGACACGCGATAAGCGGTCACGCTGCCATCGTCGCCGGCAAGAACGACGACATCGCCTACGACCAGCGGCCGCGCCGCGATGGCGGATCCGGCGGGGCGCTCCTTGGCCAGCAACTTACCGTCGGCGATCGCCAGCCAGTAGGCATAGCCCTGCAGATCACCGACGACGATGTACTTGTCCATCTGTATCGCCGGCGCCGAAAGCCAGCGCCAGCCCAGCACATCCTGCTTCCACAGATCGCCGCCATTGCTGGCATCGAGCGCCCAGATGGCGGAGGTATCGTCCACGACCACCACCTTGCCGGCGCCCTCGTCGACACCGGTATAGCTGGACAGCGGTCGGCTCCAGAGCGCGTGGCCGGTGGCCGGATCCACCGCCATCACGTTACCGTGGTAGGCATCGACGTAGAGCGTGCCGTTGGCGAACGTCACCCGGCCATCGGCGTCATTGAGACGCTGGATGTCGGTGCGTCCCTCGCCAGTAGCGATAGGCAACTGCCACAGGGTGCTGCCATCGGCCTGCGACAGAGCCACCAGCTTGCCGTCGTCGGTGCCGAAGAACAGTGCGCCGTTGACAGCCAGCAGCGTACCGTTGCCGCGTAGGCTCAGCGCGGGAACATCGCCGCGGTCGTACAGCCAGTCCTGCTTGCCGGTTTGTCCGTCGAGTGCGAAGACGTGGCCGTCATTGGTGCGCACGAACACCTTGCCACCGGCAATGGCCGGCGCGCTGATCACTTCCGAGCTGACTTGCGCTCGCCACAGTTCCTTGCCGGTCTTGGCCTCGAAGGCGTACACGCCGCCTTTCTGCGTGCCGATCACCAGCAGGCCGTCGGCCACGCTCGGGCCGCCGGTGAAGCGGTCCTGCCCGCGCCCACCCTTGAACCAGCCGAAGGGATGCCAACCGCCGCCGAACGCGTGCGACCAGACCGTGGCACCGCTGTCGAGCTGCCACGCGGCCAGGCTGCCGTTGTCGCTGGCGGCGTAGACGATGCCAGCGGACACCGCCGGGCGCAGGCGTACGCCACTGCGGCCGGCGCCATCACCGATACCGTGACTCCATAACTCCTTGACCGTCAACGTCGGCGCGAACTTCGGCACCGGCTTGGGCGGATGGATGTTGTCCTTGCTCTTGAACAGGCTGCAGCCACTGGCCAGCAAAGCCGCCGCGAACAGCAGGGCGAGACCGCGTTTCATCGATTCATTTTCCGGCAATGGCGAGGTTGTCGAGCTTGAGCTTGAGCAGGCCGCGCTGCGGCGCATCGGGCTTGAGATAGGCCAGCGCTTGATCGTAGGCCACGCGCGCGGCCGCCTGGTTTCCGAGCATCAACTGCGCGTCCCCGCGGGCGATGGCGGCTTCGGCGCGGTAGTCGTGCGGATCGATGGCCGCCAGCGTCGCCAGTGCATCACGCGGCTGTTGCATCGCCATCTGCACGCGCGCCAGGCGCAACTGCATCAGACCCTTCAGCGCCGCGTCGGGCGCATGGGCGGCCGCCCATTGCAGGTCGGCGGCGGCCGACTTGTAGTCGCCGGCCTTGGCTTCGCGCGCCGCTTTCAGGCTCACCGCCAGCGTGGCGTAGATGTTGTGGGGGAAATCCCGTGTCAGCACCGCGGCCGCCGCGTCGGCGCGGACGGCGTTGCCGGCCTGGTTGGCGCTGGTGAACAGCTGGTACTGCTCGGCGGCGGCGAGATCGAGACCGGCGCGATGCGCTTTCCACCACTGCCAGCCGAAAATCAGCGCCAGGCCAAGGCCGATTCCGATGGCGATCGAGGCCCAGTTGTCGGCCAACCACTTGCGGACGCGTTCGCCCTGTTCGTAATCGTCGTAGACGTCGAGTGCCATGCCTTGATCCGGTCGTCACGACGCGCGCTGCCGCGCGCCGCAAAGCCCAGGAGGATACCCGAAAAGCGCGGTCAGGCGTTGCCCGGAGCCGTCCCGATGCTGAAGCGCGCCACGTTGTTGGCGCTGGTATCGCGCAGTGCGTAGGGTTTCCCGTCGACGCTGACGCGGGCGGCCGCAGCGTTGCCGATCAGCACATGCAGCGACGCGCTGCTCTCCCAGCGATAGTCGCCCGGCTGCAGCAGCGCATATTCGAGACGCTGTCCATCACTGCGGGTAACCTCCACCCAGCTAGGCGCGTCCAGGGTCAGTTGCAGCGTATGTCCGGACGTGGGCGCGGGGCTGGCTTCCGCCTCGGTGCTGACGAACGGTGTCATCGCGGCCAGCAGCGGCTGTTGTGCAGCCGCGGCGGAGGCGCGGCTCTGCGACGCGGCGCGCGGCGCGGACACGCTGACGTCCGGAACGACAGCGACCGGCGCCGAATCGATCGCCTGCAGGCGCGGGCCGACGCCGTTGTCGCCGTGCATGATGAACCACATCAGCGGTGCCACGATGGCGATGGTCATCGCGATGTAGCTGCCTGCGCGCAGGTAGCGTTCCAGCGCGTAGCGCGCCGAGGGCATGCGCCCGTTGGCCACCAGGGCCGGCGGAATCGCAGGCGCAAGTCGCTGCGCGTAGTCGTCTAGCGTCGCGCGGTCGATGCCAAGCAGCAGTCCGTAGCTGCGCAGGTGCCCACGCAGGAACACGCCGCTATCCAGCGGGCTCAGCGCGCCCTCTTCGAGGCGCCGCAGCACCGGCACGGGCACCGAGAGCCGTGCGGCGCACTGCGCCAGGCTCAGGCCCGCCGCCTGGCGCGCAATTGACAGGGCGGCACCGATGCGCGCGGCCTCCTCGCGGTCGGGAACGGCCGGCACCTGCACATCAAGCGTCACGCGTGTGCTCATGGCGCGCTCCCCTGCTGCAGATCCTTGGCCTGCGCCGAATCCGGATACTGACTGAGCAGACGCTCGCGGTAGCCGCGAGCGGCCGCGGCATCGCCGAGTTTGGTCTCGATCTCGTAGCCCAGCTTGAGCGTTTCCGGTCCGGCCGGGCCCAACGACTCGAGACGCTGCAAGAAGGCGCTGGCGCGGAACGCATCGCCCTGCAGATACCAGACGCGCGCCGATTGGTACAAGGCCTCGGGGAACTTGGGATCGATGGCCAGCGCGTCGCTGAATTGACGCGCGGCAGCGGCCAGCTTGCCGAGCTTGATCAGGCACACGCCGGCGTTGGTATAGGCCGCGTAGGGCGTCTGGTAGAACGGATCCTTGACCGCTCGCGCGAAGTACGGCAGCGACTGTTCGACCTTGCCGGTGCGGCACAGGAATGCGCCGAGATTGTTGTTGGCGTTGCCGCTCTTGGGCTCGAGCTGTAGCACGCGACGGTATTGCTGTTCGGCGTGTCCGTATTCGCCGATGCGTTCGTACAGCACCGCCAGCACGGTGTGCGCCGGCACATAGTTTTCGTCGTAGTGGACAGCCATCTCGAGTTTGGTCAGCGCGCCCTTCAGGTCGCCGCGCTGCATGTAGGCCTCGCCCAACTGGGTGTGGATCTGCGCGGCCTCGCGCGCTTTGTTGCCATTGCTGGTGTTCTGCAGGGTGCTGCCGCTGCTGGCACAACCGCCCGCGAACGCCAGCGCGGCCAGAACGATGGCCAGCCGGTATGCATTACGCCGCATGCGTCACGCCCTCCTCGAGTCGCTTGCGAAATTCGGCCGCGCGCCGCGTGCGGTCCAGCACCTGGCCCTTGAGCTGCCCGCAGGCAGCATCGATGTCGTCGCCGCGCGTACGCCGCACCATGGCCATCACGCCCGCCTGCATGAGGATCTGCTGGAAGGCGGCGATGGCCTCGGGCCGGGACCGCCTGAATTGCGTACCCAGGAACGGATTGAACGGGATCAGATTGACCTTGGCCGGCAGCCTGCGCATCAGCTTGACCAATTGCCGCGCATGCTCCGGATGGTCGTTGACGCCGTCCATCAACGTGTATTCGAAGGTGATGCTGCTGCGCGGTTTGCGCGCGACGTAGCGCGCGCAGGCCGCCAGCAATTCGCTGATGGGATACTTGCGGTTCAACGGCACCAGTTCGGTGCGCAACTCGTCGCTCGGCGCATGCAGCGACACCGCCAGACTGACATCGCTGACTTCGCCCAACCGGTCGATCATCGGCACCAGTCCGGCGGTGGAGAGCGTGACGCGCTTGCTGGCCAAACCGAAGCCGAGGTCGTCGCGCATCACGTCCATGGCGCGCACCACGTTGTCGAAGTTCAGCAGCGGCTCGCCCATGCCCATCATCACCACGTTGGTGATACGGCGCTGCTG